>NZ_CP032229.1:2414995-2716869 GCF_004328625.1 Streptomyces seoulensis | reverse complement strand
GTCCGCGTCCTCCCCGACGGCCACTACGCCGAGATCCCCGACGCCGGCCACGTCCCCCACTACGACCAGCCGGGGGCCTGGCAGGGAGTACTGGACCAGTTCCTGGGCGAGCTGGGGACGCCCTGAGGCGAGCCCCCTCCCGCCTGTTCGGGTGGTGCAAGCTCTTGCGTGCGGTCAGCGGGGAGATCGGACTCTCTGCTGCCGTCGCGTTATGCAAGATCTTGCGTTGATTGCGTTCACTTGCGACGGCAATTTCACCGCTCCCTATGGCGTAAAGGTCGGCTTCATGCTGCCTGACGCGCTGAGACGCAAGCGCGTATCCGAGGAAATCTATGTCGCACCATCCGTAGACGAGGCACTATCCCTCTGCAACATTGCGATGAAACATTGCAAGAAACTGCGTATACCAGGGAGTGTGACCCCCGATGACTCGACGCAAGCCGAGATCGTGGAGACGCCGTGCAGCGACCGCTGCACTCGCCTCCGCCGTCATGGTTCTAGGGCTGCCCGCCGTAGCGGCCAACGCGGCCGGCGGTCCCGGCGCCGCCGCTGACGCCGCGATCACGGCGGGCAGCGCCCGCGACACCCACGCCGCCGCCAACGTCGGCGACGGCGACCCCGACACCTACTGGCAGGCCGGGACCAAGTCCGCCCAGTGGGTGCAGACCGACCTCGGACGCGCCGAGCGCGTCCGCCAGGTCGTGCTGCGGCTGCCCGAACACTGGCGGACCCGCAGGCAGACGCTGGCGCTGCAGGGGAGTGCCGACGGGAAGAGTTTCGCCACGCTCAAGTCGTCGGCGCAGTACGTCTTCGGTCCCGGCAACGACAACACCGTGAAGGTCTCCTTCCCCGCGACCCTCGCCCGCTATGTGCGCGCCGACTTCCAGGCCAACTCGGTCGCCTCCACCGCGCAGCTCGCCGAGATGCGGGTCCTCACCACCGCCGCGCAGACCCCCAACCTGGCTCAGGGCAAGTCGTTCACCGAGAGCGGGCACGCCGACGTGTACGGCGCCGCCAACGCGGGTGACGGAAACCGGGCCACCTACTGGGAGAGCAGGAACAACGCCTTCCCGCAGTGGCTTCAGGTCGACCTCGGGTCCTCGGTCAAGGTGAACCAGGTGGCCCTGCGGCTGCCCGGCGGATGGCCGAGCCGCAGCCAGACGCTCAAGATCCAGGGCTCCACCGACAACCAGAACTTCACCGACCTGACGGCCTCGAAGGCGTACACCTTCGACAGCGGCACCGACCAGTCGGCGACCATCAGCCTCGACACCACCACGACGCGGTACGTCCGTGTGCTGATCACCGCCAACTCAGCCTGGCCCGCGGGTCAGTTGTCCGAGCTGGAGGTCTACGGACCCGCGGCCGGCGACACCCAGGCGCCCACCGCGCCGACGAACCTGAGCTACACCGAGCCGGCCTCCGGACAGATCAAGCTGACCTGGAGCGCGGCGACCGACGACACGGCCGTCACCGGATACGACATCTACGCGGGCGGCCAGCTCCGCGCGAGCGTCGCCGGGAACGTCCTGACGTACACCGACACGCAGCCCGGCGGCATCGACGTCACCTACTTCGTGCGGGCCAAGGACGCCGCGGGCAACGTCTCCGCCAACAGCAACAGCGTCACCCGCACGGGCTCGGGCGGCGACACGCAGGCGCCCACCGCGCCGGGCAACCTCGCCTACACGCAGTCCGGCAGCGACGTGAAGCTCACCTGGCAGGCGTCGAGCGACAACGTCAAGGTCACCGGCTACGACGTCTACGCCGACAACCAGGTCGTCAAGTCCGTCGCGGGTGACACCCTCACGTACACCGACACCCCCTCCGCGACCGCCACCGTCACCTATTACGTGAAGGCGAAGGACGCCGCCGGGAACGTGTCGGGCGCGAGCAACAGCGTCACCCGGACCGGTTCCACCGGCGGCGGGTCCAACCTCGCGCAGGGCAAGCCCATCGACGCCTCCTCGTCCACCTTCACCTTCGTCGCGGCCAACGCCAACGACGGCCAGACGGGCACCTACTGGGAGAGCGCGGGCGGCGCCTACCCGGCCACCCTCACCACCAAGCTGGGCGCCAACGCCGACCTCAGCCAGGTCGTCGTCAAGCTCAGCCCGGACTCCGCGTGGGCGACGCGCACGCAGAACATCCAGGTCCTCGGCCGGGACCAGGACGCGACCACCTTCACCAGCCTCGTCGCGGCGAAGGACTACACGTTCAACCCCGCGAGCGGCAACAGCGTGACCATCCCGGTCTCGGGCGCCGCCGCCGACATCCAGCTCAAGGTCACCTCCAACACCGGTGCCCCCGGTGCGCAGGTCGCCGAGTTCCAGGTGATCGGCACCCCGGCCCCGAACCCGGACCTCAGGGTCACCGGAATCACCAACTCGCCGTCGGCTCCCGTCGAGTCGGACACGATCAGCCTCACCGCGACCGTCACCAACAGCGGCAGCAAGGCGGCCAAGGCCACCGACCTGAACTTCACCCTCGGGGGAACGAAGGTCGCCACGGCGGCGGTCCCCGCCCTGGCCGCAGGTGAGACGAAGACGGTCACCGCGAGCATCGGGGCACGGGACGCCGGAAGTTACTCCGTAGGCGCGGAGGTGGACCCGTCGAACACCGTCATCGAGCAGAACGACGCGAACAACGTGTACATTCGCTCCGACGCCCTCGTCGTCAAGCCCGTCTCCAGCTCCGACCTGCTCGCCGCCCCCGTGGCCTGGAGCCCCTCCAGCGCCTCGGCCGGTGACGACGTCAGGTTCACCGTCGCGATCAAGAACCAGGGCAGCGTGGCCTCCGCCTCGGGTGCCCATGGCGTGACCCTGACGATCCAGGACTCCAAGGGCGCCACCGTCAAGACGCTCACCGGCTCCTACAGCGGCACCATCGCCGCGGGCCAGACGACCGCACCGGTCGCCCTCGGCTCCTGGACGGCCGTCAACGGGAAGTACACCGTCAAGACCGTCATCGCCGACGACGCCAACGAGCTGCCGGTCAAGCGCACCAACAACACCACGACCCAGGCCCTGTTCGTCGGCCGCGGCGCCGACATGCCGTACGACATGTACGAGGCGGAGGACGGCACGGTCGGCGGCGGCGCCAAGGTCGTCGGTCCGAACCGGACCGTCGGTGACATCGCCGGCGAGGCGAGCGGCCGCAAGGCGGTGACCCTCAGCGGGACCGGCCAGTACGTCGAGTGGACCACCCGCGCGGCCACCAGCACCCTGGTGACCCGCTTCTCGATCCCGGACGGCACCAACACCACGCTCAATGTCTACGTCGACGGCCAGTTCCTCAAGGCCATCGACCTCACCGCGCAGTACGCCTGGCTGTACGGCAGCGAGACGGCGCCCGGCAACTCGCCCGGCTCCGGCGCCCCGCGCCACATCTACGACGAGGCGAACCTGCTGCTCGGCAAGACCGTGCCGGCCGGTTCCAAGATCCGGCTGCAGAAGGACGCCGCCAACACCTCCACCTACGCCATCGACTTCGTCAACACCGAGCAGGCGACCGCCACCGCGAACCCGGACCCCGCCGCCTACGCCGTCCCGGCGGGTTTCACCCACCAGGACGTGCAGAACGCGATCGACAAGGTCCGGATGGACACCACCGGCAAGCTCGTCGGGGTCTACCTTCCCGCCGGTGACTACGAGACCGCGAGCAAGTTCCAGGTCTACGGCAAGGCCGTGAAGATCGTCGGAGCCGGGCCGTGGTTCACCCGCTTCCACGCCCCGTCCTCGCAGGAGAACACCGACATCGGCTTCCGGGCCGACGCGACCGCCAAGGGCTCGACGTTCGCCGGCTTCGCCTACTTCGGCAACTACACGTCCCGGATCGACGGTCCGGGCAAGGTGTTCGACTTCGCCAACGTCTCCGACATCACCATCGACAACGTGTGGGTCGAGCACATGGTGTGCCTCTACTGGGGCGCCAACACCGACAACATGACCATCAAGAACTCCCGCATCCGTGACACGTTCGCCGACGGCGTCAACATGACGAACGGCTCCACCGACAACCACGTCGTCAACAACGACGCCCGCGCCACGGGCGACGACAGCTTCGCGCTCTTCTCGGCGATCGACTCCGGCGGCGCCGACGAGAAGAACAACCTCTACGAGAACCTCACGTCCACGCTCACCTGGAGGGCAGCCGGGATCGCCGTCTACGGCGGCTACAACAACACCTTCCGCAACATCCGGGTGGCCGACACCCTGGTGTACTCCGGCATCACGATCTCGTCGCTGGACTTCGGCTACCCGATGAACGGCTTCGGCACCGATCCGACGACGATCGAGAACGTCTCCCTGGAGAGGACGGGCGGCCACTTCTGGGGCTCGCAGGTCTTCCCCGCCATCTGGGCCTTCTCCGCCTCGAAGGTGTTCCAGGGCATCAGGGTCAACGATGTCGACATCGACGACTCCACCTACGGAGGCGTCATGTTCCAGACCAACTACGTGGGTGGCCAGCCGCAGTTCCCGGTCAAGGACACCCTCTTCACGGACATCTCCATCACCAACTCCAGGAAGAGCGGTGACGCGTTCGACGCCAAGTCCGGCTTCGGCATCTGGGCCAACGAGCTGCCCGAACCCGGTCAGGGCCCGGCGGTGGGCGAGGCCACCTTCCGCAACCTGCGGATGAGCGGCAACGCCCAGGACATCCGCAACACCACGAGCACGTTCAAGATCAACGTGCAGTAGTCGCCGTACCACGCTCCCCCGGCGCGGGGTCACCCTCAAGGGGGCGGCCCCGCGCCAGGGGCGTCCTGTCAGGCCCTAGCCCTTGCTCACCGCCACCAGGATCTCCGGCAGGCGGGCCGCCGTCCTGGGGGCTGCCAGGCGGAGGCCCGTCAGGGCGAGGGCCGCTCCGTAGGCGGCGCCCAGGGGGAGGAGGAGCCAGGACCAGCGGGCGCCGCCGTCGGTGATGTTGAGCCAGATCGTCGCCGCGATGACCGGGGAGCAGAGCAGGGCCGCCGCGACCATGCCGCCGAAGATGGAGATCCAGGCGAGGCCCGCCTGGCCGGGGGCGACGTTCTTGTGGCCCTCCTGCGGTATCGAGTAGGGGAAGCGGGCCGAGGTCCAGGCGCCGGTGGCGAGCATCGCGCCCAGCAGGGCCAGCGAGAGGCCCAGCACCTCGGGGAGGCGGGACCAGTCGCCCAGCAGCGCGGTGGTGACCGCGGTGACGAGGGTGGCGTACGGCAGCGTGATCAGCAGCAGGGCCAGCGCCCGGCCACGCAGCTCGGCGTAGGCGTCGCGTGGGGAGGAGACGGTCATCGCCACCATCCAGAACGCGGAGGTGTCCTGCCCGAACTGGTTGTACATCTGGATGCCGAGCATCCCCGAGGCGAAACACGCGAAGTACAGCGATCCGGTGCCCTGGATGGCATTGAACACCGGCACGATCAGCCCGATCGCCAGCGAGGTCACCCACGCCGCCTTGGTCTTCGGATCACGCCAGATGTAGCGCAGGGTCCGCTCCATCACCGCCCCCGTGCGCCCGGCCGGCAGCAGCCGGGCCAGCCCCGCCGAGGCGCGGTCCCGGCCCCCGTCGTCGGCCGCCTGGAGCGTGGAACCGTCCGGCGACGTCATCAGCCGGGTCAGGCTCCGCGCCCACGCCCCGATCAGCAGCGCCAGAAGCATTGCGCACAGGGCGAGTTGGGCCAGCGCCACCCCGTACGACCCCTCGCTCGCCGAGCGGACCGCGGCCAGTGCGGAGGCGGGCGGGACCCAGGCCAGTACGTCGGCCACCGGCCGGAGTTGGCCCAGTCCGCCCGAACCGAGCCGCTGAGCGCCGAAGTTGACGAGCTGGGCGCCGATGGCGATGACCAGGCCGCTCAGTACGGCCAGGTCCCGGCCCTTGCGGCTGGTCAGGAGGCGGACGTTGGCCGCGGCGACCGCCCGCGCCAGTGCCACGCAGGTCAGCAGTGCCAGGGCGACCCCCACCACGGCGAAGGGCCAGCCCGCGCCGTGCGCCAGCGACAGCCCGCAGCCCGCCAGCACCAGCAGGGTGAACACCGGGCCGATGCCGACCAGCGAGGCCGCGAGCAGCCCCCGTACCAGCGCCCGGGGGCGCAGCGGGAGCATCACCAGGCGGGTCGGGTCGAGGGTCTCGTCGCCGCCGGGGAAGAACAGCGGCATCACCGCCCAGCCCAGCGCCAGCACCGCGACCCCGGGCACGGCGACGGACTCCGGGTGGGACTGGAAGCGCAGGGCGACGAAGCCGAGCAGTTGCAGCAGCGCGAAGACCAGGGTGAGGACCGCCGAGGCGACGAAGGCGGCCCGCCGGCCCGTGGACTGGCGCAGCCCGTTGCGCAGCAGGGACAGCTTCAGCCGTACCAGTACCGAGGTCGCGGAGGCGGGCGTCGCGGTCGTCATCGGACCGCCCCGCCGCCGAGCCAGTCCAGATCGGACCCGGCGTCCCGCCCGCTCGCGCCCACCAGCTCCAGGAACGCGGCCTGGAGGGTCGGGTGCTCCCCGCGTACCTCGGCCAGCGTCCCGGTCGCCCGGATGCGCCCGGCGGCCAGCACGGCGACCCAGTCGCACAGCGACTCCACCAGCTCCATCACGTGCGAGGAGAACACCACGGTCGCGCCGGACGCGGTGTACCGCTCCAGCACGCCCCGGATGGTCTGCGCGGAGACCGGGTCGACGCCCTCGAACGGCTCGTCCAGGAAAAGCACTTCGGGGTTGTGTAGCAGGGCGGCGGCGAGCCCGATCTTCTTGCGCATGCCGGTCGAGTAGTCGACGACGAGCTTGTGCTGCGACCCGGCGAGGTCCAGCACGTCCAGCAGCTGGGTGGCCCGCTTGTCCACCTCGGCGCCCGGCAGCCCGCGCAACCGCCCGCTGTATGCCAGCAGTTCACGCCCGGACAGGCGCTCGAAGAGCCGCAGCCCCTCCGGCAGCACCCCGATCCGGGACTTCACCGCCACCGGGTCCTGCCACACGTCGTGCCCGACGATCTCGACGGACCCCTGATCGGGCCGGAGCAGACCGGTCACCATCGACAGGGTGGTCGTCTTGCCCGCCCCGTTCGGGCCGACCAGCCCGATGAACTTCCCGGCCGGCAGATCCAGATCGACACCGCCCACCGCGACATGCTGTCCGAACTGCTTCCAGAGTCCCCGTACCCGTACCGCTGCCTCCGTCATGACGGAAACCCTACGGTGACAGCCCTGCCCGGGGCACCCGTGCGGCGGAACCGCACCGTCCGGGTACCCGGTCAGCAGTCCTGGTTGCAGGCGTACGCCAGGGACGGGATCAGCTCCTCCGCGTCCGGCAGCCACCGGTTGGCCGGCGTCGGCCGGCACGCCCACTGCACCGCGCCCCGCGAACCGATCCGGGTCGGCGGCGCCGCCAGGTACCGCCCCTCGCCCAGCGCGACCAGATCGCGCGCGGCCGCCGCCCAGCCGACCTGCCGCACCAGCTCCGGCGCCTTCGCCGCGCCGCCCGGGAGCACGAGGAACTGCATGCGCCGGTCCGGGGTGAGGGTCACCGGGCCGAGGTTGAGGTCCATGCGCCGCATCCGGGCCAGCGCCAGGAACCCGGCGCTCTCCGGCACGGACAGCGCGTCGAAGGTGCGGCCGGTGGGCAGCAGGATCGACGCCGAGGGCTGCTCCCGCCACATCTCCCGGACGACCGCCGGGCTGCCGGTCGCACGCGTCGCCCAGTCGGGGCGCGTGGGGTGTGCGCCGGGCGCGGGACAGACGGCGTCGCCGCAGGAGCAGTACCGCACGCCGCCCACGTCCTCCAGCCAGCTGCCCGCCAGCACGTCCCAGTGGCGCTCCTCGGCGTACGCAACGGCGGTCTCCAGCAGCGATCCTCCGCGCGGGCGCGGAATCCGGGCCGCCTCGGGGCCCGCGGTCGTCTCGTCCACGTCCCACTCAACTGCCGCGTCCACCCGGAGTTACGGCCGGTCCGTGCGCCGGGGCGGCACACCGGGCCGGTCGCCGGGGCGCATGGGAGCACGGGCGGGGGCGCGCGGGAGAGGTGAACGGGCGGCGCGGGTAACCAGGAAGGGCCCGGGGCGCGCGGCGAGACGGCTTTACCCCGGCAAACCGCACATGTCGCGCATTGACGCTATGTCGACTGGGAAGTGATGTGCAGACCGGAACGACCAGTGATCTTCACGCTCCAGGGGTTCGCAGGGGGTAGCGCATGGCCGCGAGGCCGCTAGTGGCGAGGCAGCCGAACGAACGGCTGCAGGCACTCATCCAGGAAGCGGGGTGCTCGAACGCGGGGCTGGCCCGGCGCGTCAACATGTGCGGCGCCGAGCACGGACTCGACCTGCGCTACGACAAGACGTCCGTGGCCCGCTGGCTGCGCGGCCAGCAGCCGCGCGGACGCGCCCCTGCGATCATCGCGGAGGCGCTCGGCCGCAAGCTCGGCCGGACGGTCACGATCGACGAGATCGGCATGGCCAACGGCAAGAACCTCGCCTCCGGCGTGGGCCTGCAGTTCTCGCCGACGGTCCTCGGGGCCATCGAGCAGGTCTGTGAGCTGTGGCGCAGCGACGTGGGGCGGCGGGACTTCCTGTCCGGCTCCTCGGTCGCCGCCTCCGCGCTGGTCGAGCCCAGCCGGGACTGGCTGATCTCGGCGCCGGACGCCCAGGTGGCCCGGCAGGCGGGCCCGCGCGTGGGCCAGGCCGACGTGGCGGCGGTGCGCTCGATGACCCAGGCGCTGGTCGACCTCGACCACCAGTACGGCAGCGGGCATGTGCGCCCGGTCGTCGTGCACTACCTCAACAGCGTGGTCTCCGGACTGCTCGCGGGCTCCTACCGGGAGGCGGTCGGGCGTGAACTCTTCGCCGCCGTAGCCCGGTTGACCGAGCTGGCCGGGTACATGGCGGTCGACACCGGCCAACCAGGTCTGGCCCAGCGGTACTACATCCAGTCGCTGCGCCTCGCACAGGCGGCCGGGGACCGGGGATACGGCGGCTATGTGCTGGCCGCCTCCATGAGCCACCTCGCCGCCGAACTCGGAAACCCGCGCGAGATCGCCCAGTTGGCGCGCGCCGCGCAGGAGGGCGCCCGGGGCCGGGTCACCCCGCGCGCGGAGTCGATGTTCCACGCGGCCGAGGCGCGCGGGCACGCCGTCCTCGGCGATGTGCGCGCCGCGCAGGCGTCCGCCGGGCGGGCCATCTCCGCGCTGGAGCGGGCCGACGCCTCCGACGGGGACGACCCGGTGTGGATCGCCCACTTCGACGAGGCTTATCTGGCCGACGAGTTGGCGCACTGCCACCGCGACCTGGGGCAGGCCGAGGCCGCCGCGAGATACGCCCGGCAGGCGCTGGAGCGGCACCCCGC
Organism: Streptomyces seoulensis; assembly: GCF_004328625.1. Classification (NCBI taxonomy): domain Bacteria; kingdom Bacillati; phylum Actinomycetota; class Actinomycetes; order Kitasatosporales; family Streptomycetaceae; genus Streptomyces; species Streptomyces seoulensis. The sequence goes on along the minus strand of NZ_CP032229.1, from coordinate 2,707,568 downwards.
CTCGCGGGCCCGGCGCCGGGCCATCGGCTATGTGCTCCTCGCCACGGCCCAGGTGCAGCAGCGCGAGATCGAGCAGGCGTGCGGCACCGGCATGAAGGCGGTGGAGCTGCTGGAGTCGCTCCGCTCCGAGCGCGGCACCGAGTATCTGGAGGACCTCCAGCAGCGGTTGCAGCCCTTCCGGGACGAGGCGGTGGTACGGGAGTTCGGGGCGCGACTGGACGTCCGGCAGGCCGCCTGAGCAGTCGGTGTGCCCGAGTGCCCTTGTGGGAAAGGGCACTCGGGCGCTGAGCTGCGTGGCACCGGGCTCCGCGGACCCGGTAGCGTGAGCCGACGATTCCGAACGTCCTTCAATCGTAGGAGTCCCGGTGACGCAGAGTGGACAGGGCGATGAGCCCTCGGCGCGACCCGCGCACGAAGGCATCGTGCTGCCCTCCGACGGAGGGGAGCCCCTGCTGCCGGGCATGACGGGGACGCCCGCGGTGCCCCCCGGCGCCCAGCCCTGGGGCGGCTCCTGGGGCCCCGGCCAGGACCAGCAGCAGCCCCACCACCAGCAGGACCAGCACCAGCAGCACCAGCAGGGCCAGGGCTGGCCCCCGGCCGCCGCGCAGGAGTGGCAGGCCCCGGAGCAGCCGTCCGGCCCCGGCCCGATGCCGCCCGAGGGCCCGGCGTACGACGCGCAGGGCTACGGCGGCGCGCAGCCCTACCCCCAGCAGCACCAGGGGTACGGCTACCCGCCGCAGCAGCAGGCCGCGCCGCTGCCGCCGATGGACGAGGCGGCCACCCAGTTCATGCCGCCCGTGGGCCCCGGCGCCGGCCAGGGTCCCGAGGGCGCGACCCAGTACCTCCCGCCGGTCCCGTCCGGCGGCGCCGACCAGGCCGCCACGCAGTACATACCCCCGGTGGCGTCGGGCGCGCTGCCGCCCGAGGCCACCGGTGGCGACGGCCGGCAGGGCTACCCGCAGCAGCCGGCGGACGAGGCGGCCACCCAGTACATCCCGCCCTACCAGGCCGGCGGTGACGACCGGCAGCCGCCCGCCGAGTTCGACAACCTCTTCCGGGGCGCCCCGTACGGCGCCGACGCGGCCCAGGGCTCGACCCAGCAGATGCCGCGCGTGCCCGCCCCGGACCCGCGCCCTCCGGCGCCCATGGTCTCGGCCCAGCCCGCCTACCGGCCGCCGATGAACCACGACGACGACGGCGGACGGCGCGGCAGTGGCCGTACCGGTTCGCGGGTGCCGCTGATCGCGGCCGTCGGCGTCGGCATCGTCGTCCTCGGCATCGGCGCGGGCGCCCTGCTCAGCGGCGGCGGTGACGACGGCGACAGCCGGCCGGTCGCCTCCTCCTCCACCCCGTCCGACGAGAAGCCCTCGCCGTCCGCGTCCGCCGCCGACCCGGCCCAGCCGCAGGCGGCCGAGCTGGACAGGCTGCTCGCCGACAGCGGCAACAGCCGCAGCGCCGTCATCCAGTCGGTCGAGCGCATCAAGCAGTGCCAGAACCTCGACCAGGCCGCCTCCGACCTGCGCGGCGCCGCCAAGCAGCGCGCCGACCTGGTCAGCCGGCTCGGCAAGCTGTCCGTGGACAAGCTGCCGGACAACGGCGAGCTGAACGCCGCGCTGACCGCCGCCTGGCAGGCGTCGGCCGCCGCCGACAACCACTACGCGGTCTGGGCCCGGCAGGCCAAGAGCAAGAAGGTCTGCGTCAAGGGCCACGCCCGCTCGACCAACCACAGCCAGGCCGGCAACGCGCAGAGCGGCACCGCCAGCGCCCAGAAGGCGAAGGCGGCCCAGCTCTGGAACGCCATCGCCACCAAGTACGGGCTCACCACCCGCCAGCCGACCCAGCTCTGAGGTCCGGGCGCGGGCGGGGCCTTCAGCCCACGTCCGCGCCTTCCAGCGTCCGCGTCATGTCGCCGTCCGAGGCTGCCCCCGCGCCGCCCGGCCGGACGGCGGTGAGCCTGCCCTCCCGGACCACCTGGAGGGTGACGTCGGCGTTGACCAGGCGCGGGAAGCCGACCGCCGAGAGCCGGGTCTCGTCCGGCCAGCGCAGGGTCGGGGTCAGCCCGCCGGTGGACACCCGCAGCCCGCCGTCCAGGGTGTGGCGCACCGCCTCCGGGGTCACGTCACCGTCGCCGATCCGCTCCAGCACGGCCCGCAGCACGGTGTAGGCGATCCAGGTGGTCTGCACCCCGGCGTCGGCCGGGTCGATGCTGTTGTCGCCGAACGCCTCCTCGTTGATCACCTGCTTCATCGGGTTCCAGCGCGGATCGGACGCCACCGGGTACCAGCCGGTGATGTACGCCCCCTCGTACGGGCCCGAGGCGCCGCCGGTCGCGTTGATCTGCGTCTGGTCGACGCTGCCCAGCACGGTCGCCGTGCGCACCGGGGCGTGGCCGGCGCGGGCGCGGCGGAAGGAGTCCATGAAGGTGTCGGTGCGGTCCCCGAGCGCGGGCACCACGCACCCCTTGCGCGCCGGGTCGGCGGTGGCGCCGCGCAGCGCCCGCTCGGCCTCCGCCCCGTACTCGGTGGCGTCCTCGGCGGCGAGCTGGTCGGTGGCCGGCGGGTGGCCGCCCGCCTTCAGGCCCGAGTCGAGCAGCGCGGGCAGCTCGTCCCCGGCGATGCTGTCCGGCCGCACCAGCGCGACGGGCCCGCATCCGGCCGCGAGCGCCTGCCCGAGCCCCGCGAGCAGCGCGGGCTGGCCGCCGTTGACCGGGTAGGAGTACGGGCCGGTGAACTCGTCGCTGGTGACGCCGTAGCCGCCGATGTAGGGGATGCCCGCGCTCTCCAGCGGGGCGAGGAAGGAGTCCCCGAACTGGCTGTAGGAGCCGACGACCGCGACCACGTTCTCCGCGGCCGCGCGCCGGGCGCACTTGGCGGCGCCCACGCTGTCGTTGTGCTCGTTGCAGGTCAGCACCGTGAGCGTGCGGCCGCCGACCCCGCCGTGCTCGTTGAGCCACTTCGCGTAGGCGCGGGCCATCGCGGGCATGCCGGGCTTGTTGGTGGCGCCGGTGTTCTGCGGCGCCCAGGTCATCACCCGGACCGTGCCGTCCCCGGCGCCGCCCGTGCCGGGCACGGTCCCGCAGCCGGCCGTCAGCACGGCACAGGCGGCCAGCGCGCCCGCGTACCGGGCGGCCCGCCGAGGCCGGGGGGAGGAGGGGAAGCTGTCGGGGGTGCGTCGCCTGCCGGTCATGGGCCGCCACGATTCCCGCACATCGCCAACCGGGGAGTGACACCCGGTCGACCATGGGTGACACCGGGGTGAACACCGGGGGCGGATGTGGCGCGTGTGGCGCGGAACGTACGATCGATGACCGTGCAAGGTTCGGAGAACTCTTCCCGTCGCGGCCGTCGCTCCTCCACCATGGGCGGCATGCCGCTTAACGACATGCCGTGGTGGCGCTGGCGCAGCAACGTGCGCTCCGCGCTGCACATGCTCTCCGACCCGGCCTTCCAGCGCGACGTCTGGCTCGCGGGCGTGGAGGGGTACGGGGACGTCACCGACGCGGTCTACCGACTGGTGGAGGACACCTGGCTGGACAACTGGTCGGCCGAGAAATACGTCGGCACCATCTTCCGGGACTCCCAGGAGGCGGCGCTGGTGGACACCGCCGTGCTGCGGGTGCTGCGGATCATGCACCAGGTCGGCCCGGACGCCCCGGTCTCCGTCTACCTGGAGCACCCGCAGTGGCCGGAGGCGGTACGGGCCGCGCAGGACGCCCATCTGCGCCTCGCCGCCAGTGACGGCGACGACCCGGCGGCGGTGCCGCGCAGCCTGGAGGCGCTGCGGGTCCTGACGACGGCGATCTGAGGCCCCGCCCGGCGTCCGGCTGACGGACACGGGACCCGGCCGGGCTGCCCGGCGTGAGATCGTGTAGTGCATGAACGAGCAGCCCAGCCGCGCCTCCGCCCCGGCCGACCCGTCGGCGGACCAGTACGTCCTCACCCTCTCCTGCCCGGACAAAAAGGGCATCGTGCACGCCGTGTCGAGCTACCTCTTCATGACCGGCTGCAACATCGAGGACAGCCAGCAGTTCGGCGACCACGACACGGGTCTGTTCTTCATGCGCGTCCACTTCTCGGCGGCCGCCCCCGTCACGCTGGAGAAGCTGCGGGCGAGCTTCGCCGCGATCGGTGACTCCTTCCACATGGACTGGCAGATCAGCCGGGGCGACCAGAAGATGCGGATCGTGCTGATGGTCAGCAAGTTCGGGCACTGCCTGAACGACCTGCTGTTCCGGGCCAGTATCGGCGCGCTGCCGGTGGAGATCGCGGCCGTGGTGTCCAACCACACGGACTTCGAGGAACTGGTGGGGTCGTACAACATCCCCTTCCACCACATCCCGGTGACGCGGGACACCAAGGCGCAGGCGGAGGCGCGGCTGCTGGAGCTGGTGCGGGAGGAGGGGGTCGAGCTGGTGGTCCTCGCGCGGTACATGCAGGTGCTCTCGGACGACCTCTGCAAGGCGCTCAGCGGGCGGATCATCAACATCCACCACTCCTTCCTGCCGAGCTTCAAGGGCGCCAAGCCGTATCACCAGGCTCATGAGCGGGGGGTCAAGCTGATCGGGGCCACCGCGCACTACGTCACCGCGGACCTCGACGAGGGGCCGATCATCGAGCAGGAGGTCGAGCGGGTGGGACACGACTCGACGCCGGACCAGCTGGTGGCCATCGGGCGGGACGTGGAGTGCCAGGCGCTGGCTCGGGCCGTGAAGTGGCATGCCGAGCGGAGGATTCTGCTCAACGGGCGCCGGACCGTCGTTTTCGCCTAGCCGAGTTGCCTCTCACATCCGGCTCAGTGAGGCCGTTGCCGTCAGGACGTCCCTGATCGCCTTCCTGTCGCCCCGCTGGCCCGCCGTCGTCTCCTCCGGGGTCAGGTGGCCCGCTGCCAGGCGGCAGAACTCCACTCCGTCCAGGGCCACATGGGCCACCTCGTGTTCGGGGACGGGATCGGAGGGGGAGTCCAGGGGGATCAGCCACTGGCCGCCTGCCGCACCCTCGATCTCCAGGCGGAGGCTGCGGCCCGGGGTGGCCGGCGGGGCGGTGCCGCGCTGGGCGGCCACCGCCAACGGCAGCATGCGGGCGGCGAGTTCGATCATGCGGCTCAAGTGCCGTGGGGCGGGCGGGTCGTAGGGATACTCCACCGCCCTGGCGATGTCGTCCGCGTGCACCCAGCACTCGAAGGCGCGGTCCACCATCGCGTCCCGCAGCGGCAGGGTGAAGTCGCCGTACCCCACCGGGAATCCGCCCGAGCCGCCGGTGAACGACACCGTGCGCAGCAGCTGGTGGCTCTGGTCCCGCCAGCGGGCGCGCACCGCGCGGGTCTGCGGGAAGTGCGAGGCGCGCCAGAACGCCTCGGTCCGCCCGGCGGGCCCGGCCGCGCCCCGTACGTCCCGCTCCGCCCCGGTGACGGCCTCCGTCAGCGGGTCCGCCAGGCCGAGCGCGGTCGCCACCATGCCGTCGACCGACAGCAGATGCGCGATCACCCCGGCGACCGTCGTCCGGCGGGTGGCGGGCACCCCCGACTCGAACCAGCGCAGCCGTACCGGCGTGTGCCACTCGGCGTCGCCGAAGTCCCGCAGCAGCGCGTCCAGGCGGGCGGTCTCCGCGTCGTAGGAGGCCGCCCAGTCGGGGACCGGGATGCGCGGCGGGCGGCGGCGCAGGCAGTTCTCCAGCACCCGGTTGCGCAGGGTCGGGTCGACCTCCAGGCTCTCCGGGCGGTGCAGCAGGCCGACCGCCTCCCGCAGCCGCCGCGCCTCGTCGGCGCAGGCCCCGCACGTGCCGAGGTGCTCCTCCACGGCGTCCGCCTCCGCCGTCGAGCAGGCGGCCAGTGCCCAGGCGCCGAGCAGCGAGCGCAGCACCTCGTGCGGGAGGTCGAGCCGCTCGGGCCCGGCGGGGGAGCGGGGCTCAGGCACGCGCTCGGTCGCGCCGTCCGGACGCCCGGCGGCAGCCCGGGAGTGGTGCGGGTCGGTCATCGCGGACCCCCGAGCCCCGGCGGCGCCCCGGTGTCGTGGGCGGTGGAGAGCAGTTGCAGGCCGAGGCGGAGCCGGCGGCGGGCCTCGTCCTCGGTGACGCCGAGGTCGGCGGCGGCCTGGCGGTAGTCGCGCCGCTGGAAGTAGGCCAGCTCCAGCGCGGCCCGCAGCGGATGCGGCATCGAGTGGGCGATGTAGTCGGCGCGGGCGGCGACGGAGGCGTGCCGTACCCGGGCCTCCAGGGCGGCCAGCTCCTCCGGGGAGCCGCCGCCGAGCGCGGCCGTCTCGGTCTCGCGCAGCCGCTCCACGGCCAGCCGCTGGGTCGTCGCGGCGATCCAGGTACGCAGCGGGCCCTGCCGGTGGTCGTAGGTGTCGGGGTGCTCCCAGACATGGGCGAAGACGTCGCGGGTGACGGCGGCGGCTGCCGTGTCGTCGCCCACCACCCGGTGCGCGAGGCCCTGTACCAGGGAGGCGAACCGGTCGTACAGCTCGCCCAGGGCGGCGGCCTCACCGCGCGCGAGCCGCTGCTGCATCATGCGGTCCCAGCGGGGCGGTACGTCCTTGGCCGGCATGCGGTTCCTCCCCTCGCCCTGTCCAGGGTGCGCCAGGCGTCCCCTCGAATGTAGTCGGCAGGTCCGACGGTGCACGCCCCTTTGTGTCAATGCGCGCCCCGGGGAGCGCCGCAGGTGATAGGGGTCTCTTCACACCGTCTTCACTTATCTCAAGCCCATCTCCGATCGAAGTACGATCGAACCCGATCGACAGTGACCGAAACAAGCCCTATGTCGATCCCTCCGCGGTTTGCGGTTCCGTGTTTCAGGGAAACGGCCGCTGGGCAGCCGCGCGGAAAGAACCGAAGGAACTGCTTCCATTTCCGGGTGGTTCCGCAAGATCCGCCGAGCGGAGAGGTGTGGCCGTGGCTTTCGAAGTGACCGGCACCGAACGGGGCGAGTGGGCCGTGCTCCAGGTGGCCGGCGAACTGGACCTGGTGACCTCGCCCGTGCTGCGGCAGCGGGTGCACGACGTGGTCGCGGAGGGGAGCCACAGCCTGGTCCTCGATCTCTCCGAGGTCTTCTTCTGCGACTCCAGCGGGGTCGGCGTGCTCATCGCGGCCCGTCGGCTGATCCGCTCCTGCCAGGGCCGGCTGCGGCTGATCCTGCCCGACCGGGGCGCGGAGGACGGTTCGCACGTGAACCGGGTCCTCGGCGCGCTCGGGGTGCGCCGGCTCTTCGACGTCCGCCCGGATGTGGAGTCCGCCACCGCCGACGAGGCGGGATCGCTGTCGGCCTGAGCGCCGTCATGACCGACGTGAGCGCCCTCGGTGCCACGATCCTTGGCCTTGGATGTCGCGGATCGTGGCGAAAACAGGTCACGCAGCGTGGAGATGATTCCCGTACTCCGACTGTGACTCGTCACGGCCCGGAGTCGGACGACGCCTCGGGTACCTTGGGTGGGATGCGAGTGACCGCGACCGCGAGTGCCACCGGTGAGGCCCCGCGCGCCGCCTGTTCGACTCCCCGGCGCGTGCGTCGCACAGTATGCCGCACGAGTACTCCTTCGCGCGGGAATATGCCCGAAGCGCTTGTTGGGGTGACTGTACGTCAACCATGCTGTCTCGTAAGGGAATCACGTTCCGTAACGCTTGCTCTGGCCGTTGTTCTGGCCATGCAGAAAATGGCTACGATCGTGGCCCTCGTCGTGCGGTTCGTCGCGGTTCGCGCCGCGGCGGCGGGTCGTCGTGCGGTCATGTGTCCGCCGGTTCGGATGGTGTGAGCGGTGCAGGTGCTTCAAGTGACGCTGGAGATCCGGCCCGACCCCGAAGAGGTGGGGCGGGCGAGGGAGTGGGCCCGGTCGCGGCTCGCCGGGCTGGGCATAGCGGCCGACGAGCCGCTGGCCGAGACGCTGATCCTGCTCGTCTCCGAGCTGGTGACCAACGCGGTGGTGCACACCGGGCGCCCGGCGCTGCTGCGGCTGTCGCTGCCCGGCGGCCCGCCCGCGCCGCCCGTGCCGCCCGCCGGGGCCGATCCTGCGCCCTCGGTGACGGTCCGGCTGGAGGTGGCCGACGCCAGCTCGCGCGCGCCCGTGCCGCGCTGCGCCGGGCGCGAGGCCACCGGCGGCCGGGGGCTCGCCCTCGTCGACTGCCTCGCCGACCGCTGGGGCTGGAGCCCCGAGGGCGCCGGCAAGAGCATCTGGTGCGAACTGGACCGCTGCTCCCAGCCCCGTGAGAGCGCGGCTCCGGCGTGCGGGGTTCAGCCGGCCGCCTACGAGGATCTGCTCTTCGAGGCGTTCTAGGGCGCGTTCCAGGAAGTGTTGCAGGACGCGTTCTGGCCAAGTTCGCCCGTTTCGCGCGGGGGGCGTGCGCCGGGTGTGCTTCCGTGCGCGCCCGATGTGAAGTGGGCATAGGGCATGAATCGTCGTACCGGTGTTGACGGGTGGTACGCGCGTTGCGGAGGCTTGGGGACGGCGATTCGCCGCGAGGGGACGGCGAGGGCATGCGGGGGTGAGTCCTCGTCGAGTGTGGGTCGCACCGGCCGGTGGTGACGGGGGCAAGGGGGGGGGGACGCGCCGCCGGCCGGTCCCGCCCGCGCTCAGCCCGCCCCGGTGGCGGCGCCCGCGCGGAAGGTGCGCCGGTAGGCGGTCGGTGTCACGCCCAGCGCCTGCTGGAGGTGCTGGCGCATCGACTGCGCCGTGCCGAACCCCGCGTCCCGCGCGACCTGATCGACCGAGAGGTCCGTCGACTCCAGCAACTGCCGCGCCAGCTCGACCCGTTGCGCGGTGAGCCACTGCCCCGGACTCACCCCGGCCTCCTCGCGGAAACGCCGGGTGAAGGTGCGTACCGACATCGCCTCCCGCTCGGCGAGGTCCCGCAGCTGGAGCGGTTCGTGCAGCCGGCCCAGCGCCCAGGCGCGGGCGGCCGTGGTGGTGGCCAGCTGCGGCTCGGGCAGCGGGCGGTGGATGTACTGCGCCTGGCCGCCGTCCCGGTGCGGCGGGACGACCATGCGGCGGGCCACGTCGTTGGCGACCGCCGTGCCGTGGTCGCGGCGCACCATGTGCAGGCACAGGTCGATCCCGGCGGCGACCCCCGCCGAGGTGAGCACGTCGCCGTCGTCGATGAACAGCACGTCGGCGTCCACCCTGACCTTGGGGAACAGCTCCTGGAACCGGGCCGCGTCGGCCCAGTGCGTGGTCGCCGGGCGCCCGTCCAGCAGACCGGCGGCGGCGAGGACGTACACGCCGACGCAGATCGAGGCGAAGCGGGTGCCGGGGCGTACGAGGGCCAGGGCTGCGGCGAGTTCGGGGGTGAGCCGTCCTTCCTCGAAGACCGGGCCGAGTTCGTAGGACGCCGGGACGAGCACCGTGTCCGCCGTCGCCAGCGCCTCCGGGCCGTGCGGTACGTCCACCGCGAAGTCGGCGGCGGTCTCGACCGGGCCCGGCGGGCGGATCGAGCAGGTCACCACCTCGTACAGCGGGCGCCCCCGGTCGTCCGTCGGGCGGCCGAAGACGCGGTGGGGGATGCCGAGTTCGAAGGGGATGAGGCCGTCGAGCGCGAGGACGGCGACGCGATGCGGGCGGAACGCGCCGTCCACGGGCGGGGTCTCAGCGGTCATGGCCCGATCCTAGCGAACACTGTCCTTCGGGCCACTCGATGCGTACGGGCCGTGCCGGGACCCTGGAGCACGTGACCCAGACCCGTCCCGCCCCCGCCCCCGTCCAGGACGCACCGCGCCGCCGGCGTGTGCACCGCGCCTGGTTCGTCGCCGCTGTCACCTTCGTCACGATCGTCGGCGCGGCCGCCTTCCGGTCGCTGCCCGGCCTGCTGATCGACCCGCTGCACGCCGAGTTCGGCTGGTCGCGCGGCACCATCGGCGCGGCCGTCTCCGTCAACCTCGCGCTCTACGGGCTCACCGCGCCGTTCGCCGCCGCGCTGATGGACCGCTTCGGCATCCGCCGGATCGTCGCCATCGCGCTGACCGTGATATCCCTCGGCGCCGGACTCACCGTGTGGATGACGGCGCCCTGGCAACTCATGCTCTGCTGGGGCCTGTTCGTGGGACTCGGCTCGGGGTCGATGGCGCTGGCGTTCGCCGCGACCGTCACCGGGCGCTGGTTCACCGAGCGGCGCGGGCTGGTCAGCGGCATCCTGACCGCCGCGTCCGCCTCCGGCCAGCTGGTCTTCCTGCCGCTGCTGTCCTGGATCGTGGAGCACCACCACTGGCGCCCGGCCGCCGTCACGGTCGCGCTGGCCGCGCTCACCGTCGTCCCGTTCGTCTGGCTGTTCCTGCGCGACCACCCGGCCGACGTGGGCCTGAAGCCGTACGGGGCCACGGAGTTCGTGCCCAAGCCGCCGCCGGTGACGGGGGCCGCGCGCCGGGCGCTCACCGTGCTGGCCTCGGCCGTGCGCACCGGCCAGTTCTGGCTGCTCGCGGGCAGCTTCGCCATCTGCGGTGCCTCCACCAACGGGCTGATCCAGACCCACTTCGTGCCCGCCGCCCACGACCACGGCATGCCCGCACAGGCGGCGGCCTCGCTGCTCGCGGTGATCGGGGTGTTCGACGTGCTCGGCACGATCGCCTCCGGCTGGTTCACCGACCGCTTCGACTCCCGGCGGCTGCTCGCCACGTACTACGCGCTGCGCGGCGTCTCGCTGCTGTTCCTGCCGATGCTGCTGGGGCCGGCCGTGAAGGTGCCGATGGTGTTCTTCATCGTCTTCTACGGCCTGGACTGGGTCGCCACCGTGCCGCCCACCCTGGCGCTGTGCCGGGAGCGGTTCGGGGAGGACAGCGCGATCGTCTTCGGCTGGGTGCTCGCCTCGCACCAGATCGGCGCGGCCGTCGTCGCCTGGCTCGGTGGCTTCGCCCGCGACGTCTTCGGCAGCTACGACATGGTCTGGTACGCGTCCGGGTCGCTGTGCGCGGCGGCGGCGCTGATGTCGCTGGTGATCCGGCGCCGGCCCGCAGCGCTCGCCGTGGCTTAGGGCCTCTCGTTTGGATCAGGCCGGGCTCGCGTGCCCCGGTGCCGCGCCTCGCCGCGTTGTCGTCACTCGCCATGGCTCCGCCATGACTCCCTCCTCCGCCTTGCGATCCACGGCACCGGACCCCGCTCCCTGATCCGGCCTGATCCAAACGAAAGACCTAACGCAGGCGCCGGGCCACCGATTTGGCGATCTTCTCCGCGTCGATCGCCAGCTCGCGGAACATGCCGCTGATGGGGTTGGTGAACCCGGTGAAGTACAGGCCGGGGGCGTCCTTCGGGGTGCGGGCGCCGTGGACGGTGGGCCGTCCGCGCTCGTTCAGCACGCCGAGGTGGCCCACCAGGGAGTCCAGGCCCCGGCTGTACCCGGTCGCCGCGATCACCGCGTCCGGCGCGATCCGGGTGCCGTCGGCGAGGGCCACCTTGCCGTCCTCGAACCCCTCGACGGCGGCCACGATCTCCACCTTGCCGGTGCGCACCGCGTCGATCAGGCCGACGTCCTGCACGGGGATCGCGCCCTGCCGGACCCTGCTGTACAGCCCGGCCTCCGGACGCGGCAGCCCGTGCGCGGAGAGGTCCGGGGTGCTGAGGCGGGCCATGGGCCGGGCGAGCCGGTCCACCAGCCGCACCGGCAGCCGCCGCACCACGATCCCGGTGTACTGCGCCGCCCAGCCGGCCGTGGAGCGGCGCACGATGTGCGGCGCAGTCCGCACCGCCAGCCGCACCCGCGAGGCACCGCCCGCCACCAGGTCCACGGCGATCTCCGCCCCGGTGTTGCCGACCCCGACCACCAGCACGTCCCGGCCCTCGAACGGCTTCGGGTTCCGGTACGACGAGGCGTGCAGCAGCTCGCCCTCGTAGCTCTCCGCGCCGGGCCACTCCGGCAGGCGCGGGGTGTGGTTGTGGCCGGTGGCGACCACCACGGCGGCGCCGGTCAGCTCGCGTCCGCCGGAGGCGTGCAGCAGCCAGCCCGCGCCGTCGGCGGCCTTCTCCACCCGGAACACCTCGACACCGGTGACGATCTCCAGCCCGTGGTGTTCCGCGTACTTCTCCAGGTACCGGACCACGTCGTCCCGCGCCACCCACCGCCCGAACCTGCGCGGTATCGCGAGGCCCGGCAGCGCCGACAGCCGCCGGGTGGTGTGCAGCCGCAGCCGGTCGTAGTGGCGCCGCCAGGACGCGCCCACCCGGTCGCTCTTCTCCAGCACCACCGCCCGCACCCCGCGCGCCCGCAACGCGTACGCGACCGCGAGACCGCCCGGACCAGCCCCGACGACATAGACGGGACGGTCGGCGGGGGTCGCGGAGAGGTCCGTGAACGAAGCACGCGAGTCGGCCATAGCGCGAGCGTATTCACCCACCCGATTGATGGGTCTCGGTCAAGACCGGAATCGGTTGCGGATTGATCACGGCTGGGTACGGCATGCGGACAGAACGCACCGGAACACCCGCGCCGCGCGCGAAATCGCCGTGCCTGAAAAGAAGTCAGGGACTCAGGATGGGCGTATGGAGCCCCGTGTCTGGCAGTTGACCGACGACCTGGCCGAATTCCTGGACGTGGCAGGCGACTTCCTGCGCTCCAGACCCGCCCTGCACACCGTCACGCTCACCGTCGCCGAGGCGCTGCGCACGCGAGGCCCCTACACCCACGGCACCGAGCCGCCCCGCTTCGGCATGCTCCGCGACGCGGACGGCGTCGTCCGGGCGACCCTGCTGCACACCCCGCCCCGCCCTCTCCAGCTCACCCCCCTCGGCCCGGAGGAGGCGGCCGCGCTGGCCGGCCGGCTCGCGGAGGCGGGCCACCGGGTCCCCGGCGTCTGGGCGGAGCGGGAGACCTCGGCGGCCTTCGCCTCCGCCTGGCAGCTGCGCACCGGGGTGACGGCCGAGCAGTCCCAGCGGCAACGGCTCTACCGGCTCGCCGAGTTGACCCCGCCCGACCGGGTGCCGCCTGGCCGTGCCCGGGTGGCGGGCGCGGCCGACCGGGAGCTGCTGGCGCGCTGGTACACGCAGTTCGCGGCGGACACCGGCGAGCGGGCTCTCCAGGACCCCCTCCAGTGGGCCGACTCCCGCCTCGCGCACGGCGGCGCCACCTTCTGGGAGACCCCGGACGGCACCCCGGTCTCCCTCGCCGGGCACCTGCCGGAGAGCGCCGGGCAGATCCGGGTGGCTCCCGTCTACACCCCGGCCGCCCTGCGCGGCCACGGCTACGCGGGCGCGGTCACCGCCGAGGTGAGCGGGCGGGCGGCGGCGACCGGGGCCGAGGTGCTGTTGTTCACCGACCTGGCCAACCCGGTCTCCAACCGGCTCTATCAGCGGCTCGGCTACCGCCCGGTCGCGGACTTCGCCACCTGGACGTTCGCCTGACCGCCCTCACGGCCACAGCAGGCACCGCTCCCAGCCGAACTCGGTGCGCCGGTACTCCAGGCGGACGTGGCGGCGGTCCGGGTCGCCCTGGAAGAACTCCACCGTGCGGGGGTGGAGACGGTAGAGGTTCCAGGTCGGGGCGGGTGTCGTGGGGTGCTCGCGGGCCTGGGACCAGGCGTCCTCGGAGGCCCGGCGCAGCTCGGCCAGCGAGCCGAGGTCCTCGCTCTGCCGGCCGGTGAGGGCGGCGGCCAGGGCGCCGGTGGAGCGGGCCCGGAGGTCGGCCTGGGCGGCCTCGGCGGGGGCGGCCGTGACCGGGCCGCGCACCCGGACCTGGCGGCCCAGCGCCGGCCAGTAGAAGGCGAGGGCGGCGTACGGGTGGGCGATCAGGTCGCGCCCCTTGCGGCTGGTGGAGTGGGTGCCGAAGGTCCAGGCGTCGGCGTCGGCGCCGTGCAGCAGCAGGACGCGTACGTCCGGGCGGCCCTCCTCGTCCACCGTCGCCAGGGACATGGCGTGCGGCTCCGGCTGGCCCGCCCGCGCCGCGTCGGCCAGCCAGGCGGTGAACAGGGGGAGCGGGGTCGGGGGAGCGGTGTCCGGGTCGAAGGGCCGCAGCTCGGTGATGTCCGGGGACCAGACCTTCAGGGAGCGCAGCAGCCCGTCGAGTTCGTCGGGTGCCTGATGTGCCTCGTGTGCCATGAGCCCGAGTATCCGCCGCCGCGTCCCTCCCCGGACACGGCGACAGGCGGTGGTCCACGCCGAGGTGGACCACCGCCTGCCAGACAGGACTTGGGGCCGGTGCGGGTGCCGGTCGCTACTTCGTGGGCTTCTTGCCGGTCACTCCCAGATAGATCAGCAGCGCCAGGTTCGGCTTGATCTCGGCCTGCTTCACACCCCAGGCGGTGAAGCCCTTATGGTGGGCCGCGACCGAGGCCAGCATGGTGACGAGGGAACCGGCGATCGCCGCCGGGTTCACGTCCTTGTCCACCCGGCCCTTGGCCTTCAGCTCGGTGACCGCCTCGGAGAGGGAGCCGTTCACCGCGTTCAGGATCTTCATCCGCAGCTTGTTGAACCGTTTGTCGCCCTCGGCCGCCGCCAGGTCGACCACGCGCAGGATCGCGTCGTGGCGCCGGTAGAAGTCCAGGAAGCCGTCCACCAGGTCCTGCGCGGTCTGCCACCCCGCCTTGCCGGTCCAGGTGCGCCCGGCCAGCAGCTCGGTCAGTTCGGCGCTCTCGGCGGCCATCGAGTCGGCGATCTCCAGGACGGCGCCCTCGACGTCCGGGAAGTACTGGTAGAAGGTCGCGGGCGAGGTGCCCGCCTTCCGCGCGACATCGATGACCTTGACATCTCGGTACGGGGAGGAGCTGAGCATCTCGCTGAGGCAGTCGAGCAGCTTCTGCCGGGTCGCCTGCCCACGCCGGCCGGCCACCCGGCCGTCGACGGTACGCACTTGTCCTGTCATGCCGTCAGCTTACCGACGGGGGGCAGGAGCGCGATTCGGCCGACTGCAAATGGGGTGCGACCCCGGCAGAGGCAAGCTTTCCCTGGTCCTGCGGGGTGCGCGGGTCCCGGTTACTTTGACGACATGGCCGAAAACAGCGCATCGATGTACGGAGAGGGCACACCCTGCTGGGCGGACGCCCAGCTCCCCGACGTCGAGGCGGGCAAGCGGTTCTACGGCGAGCTGTTCGGGTGGACCTTCGACGGGGAGGACGCCCCCGGCGGCTCCGTCTGGGCCCGGCTGGACGGCGAACCGGTCGCCTCCCTCGCGCCCAAGACCGACGGCCGGATGCCCACCGTCTGGACGGTGTACTTCGCCACCCCGGACGCCCGCGCCCTGACCGCCAGGATCACCGAGGCCGGCGGCCGCCTGATCTCCGGCCCCTTCGCGGTGGCCGACCTCGGTGCCGCCGCCCTGGTCACCGACCCCGAGGGCGCGGTCTTCGGGCTGTGGCAGTCCGACGGCCACCGGGGCTTCGGACGCCGCCACGAGCCGGGCGCCTTCGTGTGGACCGAGCTGTACACCCCCGAACCCCGCGCCGCGAACACCTTCTACGGCGATCTCTTCCACGAGGCCCTCTTCGGCTCCGGCGCCGATCCCGACTTCGGCCGCGCCCTGATCACCGACGTGTTCCCGGCCGAGATGCCCGCGCACTTCCTCGTCCACTTCCGCGTCGGCGACCTGGACGCCGCCCTCGCGGTCGTCCGGCGCCTCGGCGGCCGGGTCCAGGTGCCGCCCTTCGACGCGTCGTACGGACGGGTGGCGGTCGTCACGGACAATCAAGGGGCGTCCTTCGCGCTGCTGACCCGGTGACGGGGTGCCGCGGGGGCGGTGAAATGACGGGATAGGGCACGAGACACCCCGATTCGCCACCGGGTTCGCAACCGGCCGCCCGGCCAGGAAGAATCGGGGTGCGTGCCGCCAGGGCGGTGCGGTGGTGAGACGCTGCACTTCGGTCGCGTCCAAAGGCGGAAGACGCGGCTCGTACGGGGAGGTGGCAGGCAAGTGGTGGATCAGCTTACGCAGCACGATCCGCGGCGGATCGGGCCGTTCGAGGTGCTGGGCCGGCTGGGCGCCGGCGGCATGGGGCTGGTCTATCTGGCGCGCTCGGCGTCGGGGCGGCGGGTGGCCATCAAGACGGTCCGCACGGAGCTGGCCGAGGACCAGCTCTTCCGGGTCCGCTTCACCCGCGAGGTGGAGGCGGCCCGCGCGGTCTCCGGCTTCTACACGGCCGCCGTCGTCGACGCCGACCCGCGTGCCGCGGTGCCCTGGCTGGCCACCGCGTACGTCCCCGCGCCCTCGCTCGAGGAGATAGTGAACGACTGCGGGCCGCTCCCGGCCCAGGCGGTGCGCTGGCTCGCGGCGGGCGTGGCCGAGGCGCTCCAGTCCATCCACGGCGCCGGGCTGGTGCACCGCGACCTGAAGCCGTCCAACGTGCTGGTGGTCGAGGACGGCCCCCGGGTCATCGACTTCGGCATCGCCTCCGGGGTGTCCAACACCCGGCTGACGATGACGAACGTCGCGGTCGGCACCCCCGCCTACATGTCGCCCGAGCAGGCCAAGGACTCCCGCAGCGTCACCGGCGCCAGCGACGTGTTCTCGCTCGGCTCCACCCTGGTCTTCGCCGCCACCGGACACCCGCCCTTCCACGGCGCCAACCCGGTCGAGACGGTGTTCATGCTGCTCAGGGAGGGCCCCGACGTCACCGGCCTGCCCGACGAGCTGCGCCCGCTGATCGAGGCGTGCATGCAGATGGAGGCGCCCGGCAGACCCTCCCCGGCCGACCTCCAGGCACAGCTGGCCCCGCATCTGTTCGGCTCCGGCTCGGACGACTCCGGCACCGCCTCCGCCTGGCTGCCGGAGAAGGCCGTCGCCCTCATCGAGTCCCGCCGGGGCGGCCGTCCGCCCGCCAAGCCCGCCCCGCTGCCGCCCGGCCCGCGCAGCGCCGGCCGCCCGGCCGTGCCCCCGCCGCCGTCCTACGACCCGGTCGTCCTGGCGCCCGCCCCGGTGCCGTCCGGCGGCCCCGGCACCGGACCGGTGCGGCTGGCCGGTCTGGAGGTGCCCATCGGGCCCGGCCCGCGCGTGGCCGACGCCCGCGCCGCCGCCGTGAAGGCGCCGCCGCCGGAGGCCGGCCTGGTGGCGAGCTGGTCCCGGCCGCGCCCCGGCGTCAACGGCGCCGACCCCGCCGTACCCCCGGTGCCGGCGCAGCTGCCGGAGACCTCGGCGGGGTGGCGGCCCTGGCGGTTCCGGATGTCCAACGACGTGTGGGGCACCCCGTCGGTCGACGGGGACCTCGTCTACGTCACCTCCTTCGAGGTGCACGCCCTGGACGTGGCCACCGGGCGGCGCCGCTTCAAGACGCGGGACGTGGCCTGGTCCATGGCGGTCGCGGACGGCCGTATCCACGCCTCCGACGGGCCCACCCTGTTCGCGCTGGACGCCCGCGAGGGCACCGACCTGTGGCGGGTGTCCACGGACGCCTGGGTGTACTCGCTGCACGCCGACCACGGCACGGTCGTCACCGGTACGCGCGGCGGCGGGGTGCAGGCGTGGGAGGCGGCGGCCGGGCGCAAGCTCTGGGAGATCTCCGGCTGCCAGACCGACTTCGAGTCGCCCGAAGCCGGCCCCGCCGTGCACGACGGCACGGTCTACGTCTGGCAGGACGCCCGGCTGCGCGCCCTGGAGGCCCGCACCGGCGACGAGCGCTGGTCGTACCCGATCGGCGACGCCGCCTCCTGCGGCGGGGTGCCGGTACGGGTGACCCCGGCGGCGGACGGCTACGTGTACGTCAGCGCGGGCAGCCGGGTCCTCGCCGTCGAGGTGTCGACCGGCCGGGTGCGCTGGCACTTCGAGGCCCCGGCGGTGTTCCTGTCGCCGCCCGCCTTCGTGCCGGGCCCGGCAGTCACCGGCGGCGGGGTCTACCTCGCCGACTACCTCGGCACCGTCTACGCCCTGGACGCCACCGACGGCCGCGACCGCTGGCGCATCGCCACCGAGGCCCGCTCCTCGGTGGAACCGGTGCTGGTGGCGGCCGGGCACGTGCACGTCGGCAGCGGCAAGGGCCTGTACACGCTGGACGCGGTCACCGGCACGCCCAAGTGGCGCTTCCAGGCGGGCGGCGACGTGGTGGGCGCCCCCTCGGTCGCCGAGGGCCGTATCCACTTCGGCTCCACCGACCACCTGCTGTACACCCTGAAGGCCGACGACGGCCGGCTGCGCTGGAAGCTCGCCACCGGTGGCGAGATCACCGGCTCACCGGTCGTCAAGGACGGCGTGGTGTACGCGTGCAGCAAGGACCGCTGCGTGTACGCGCTGGACGCGGAGAAGGGCACCGGGACGGCCCGCACGAGCTGAGGGGCGCACGCGAGGGACGGAGCACACGGAAACGGCCGGGTCCCCCGACCCGGCCGTTCCGTGTTCCCCCGTGTTGTTCCCCCGGTTCCCCCGGTTTTCCCGTGCGCCGCGGCGGCTCCCCCTCCGCTCCGCCGCGGCCCACGCCCCCGTGCGTGTGTGCCGCGCCTAGCGCGGGTCGCCCACGGTGATGTGGCTCTCCAGCGTGGTGACGTCGTCCAGGTCGCCCTTGGCCTTCTCCTCGCCGGTGATGTGGCTCTCCTGCGGCGCCACCTCCGGGGCGGCCGCCGCCTTGGCGCCCTCACCGGTGATGTGGCTCTCCTGCGTGGTGACTTCGTCGGACTTCTTGGCGTCGCTCATCGACGGACTCCGTTGCTCTGAGGTGTGCTGTTGTGGCCGGGGCCGCCCGGCCGCTCCCCCGAGGGCTTCCGGACGGACCCGGTCACAGCCGGCCACCGCGTCAGCGGCCGACGGCACTACCGATCCGCCCGCCCCCGTGACGACGAATCGGCTGCGAGAAGACTGCACGGGCACGATAAACGAACGATGAACGCCTGGTCCCGCGCATTTCGGCGGGGCGGGCCCTCACCCGGCCGTCGCGGGGGACAGCAGCGCGCGCAAGGAGGCCGCCTCCGCCGAGCCCAGCCGGTCGTAGACGCTCAGCGCCTCCGTCCAGCAGGCGCGGGCCCGGTCCGTCTCGCCCAGCGCGTCCAGGGACTTGCCCAGCACGGTGAGCACGCCCGCCCGCCGCCAGTCGCCGCCCACGTGCAGCAGCACCGACAGCGACTGCTCGGCCAACGCGGCCGCCGCCGCCGGGCGTTCGCCGAGCCGCACCTCGGCGAGGCGGAACAGCGTCATGCCCTCCCAGAGCCGCTGCCTGCTGTCCCGGAAGATGGTCAGTGCCTCGGAGAGCCGCGCCTCCGCCTCCTCCGCCCGCCCCGACTCGGCCAGCGCCAGACCGAGCGCGTAACTCCCGTTCGCCAGCCGGACGGTGAGGCCCAGGTGCCGGTAGACGGCGACGCCGGACTCGGCCAGCTCCACCGCGCTGTCCACCCGGCCCATCGACAGGTGCACCCGCGACAGGTTGCACAACGCGCTCGCCTCGCCCGGCAGGTTGCCGTCGGCGCGGTAGGCGGTGAGGGTGCGCTGGAGGTAGGTCTCGGCCTCGGCGTGCCGGCTGCGGTACGCGGCTACGATCCCGCGCTCGCTGGGCGCGTTGCAGTCGATCCACGGGTCCCCGGCCGCACCGGCCAGCTCCACCGCCCGCTCGGCCTCCGCCTCCGCCTCGTCGAACCGGCCCGCGTTGAGGTGCACTTGGGCCAGCGTGGTGCGCGCCCGCCCCTCCACCAGCGCGTCCCCGGCCTTGGCCGCCGCGTCCCGGACGGTGGTGGCCGCCGTCCCGAACTGGTGGGCGTTGGCGCCCGATTCGGCGAGGTCCTTGGCGACGAGCAGCAGGTCCACCGCCCGGCGCAGGCTGCCCTGCGCCACCGACTGCCGTACGCAGGCCAGCAGGCAGTCGGCCTCCGCGTACAGCCAGTCAAGGGCGTCCTGGTGCCCGCCGAAGGACAGCCCCTCGTGGTCGTAGGGGTGCAGGTGCTCCACGGTCCGGTCGCCGGGGCGCTCGATGGCGTACACCCGCGCGGCGGTGGCCAGGTAGAAGTCCAGCAGCCGGGACAGGGCGGCGGCCCGCTCGCCGGGCTCGCGCTCGTCCCGCTCGGCGCAGGCACGCGCGTAGAGCCGTACGAGGTCGTGGAAGCGGTAGCGGCCGGGGGCGGCGGACTCCAGCAGCGAGGTGTCGACCAGCGACTCCAGCAGGTCCTCGGTGTCCTCCGGACCGAGGTCCAGCAGCGCGGCGGCGGCCGCCAGCGACAGGTCGGGGCCGTAGGCGAGGCCCAGCAGCCGGAACGCCCGCGCCTGGGCGGGTTCCAGCTGGCCGTAGCCCAGCTCGAAGGTGGCCTTGACCGCGAGGTCGCCGGCCTGGAGCTCGTCCAGCCGGCGCCGCTCGTCCGCCAGCTTGGCCGCGAGCACCGAGGTGGTCCAGGTGCGGCGAGCGGCGAGCCGGGAGGCGGCGATCCTGATGGCCAGCGGCAGGAACCCGCAGGCGGCCACCACGTCCAGCGCGGCCTTCTTCTCGGCCGCGACCCGCTCCTCGCCCACGATCTTGGTGAACAGCGACAGCGCCTCCTCGGGCGACATCACGTCCAGGTCCACCAGATGCGCCCCGGCCAGCCCGACCATCCGCACCCGCGAGGTCACCAGCGCCGCGCACCCCTCGGTGCCGGGCAGCAGCGGTCTGACCTGCGCCGCGTCCTTGGCGTTGTCCAGCAGCACCAGCACCCGGCGCCCGTCCAGCACCGACCGGTACAGCGCGGCCCGCTCCTCCAGCGACTCCGGCACCGCCGAGTCCGCCGTGCCGAGCGCCCGCAGGAACGAGCCGAGCACCGTCTGCGGCTCCGCCGGGCGGGGGCCCGCTCCCTGGAGGTCGACGTAGAGCTGGCCGTCGGGGAAGGCGGCCCTGGCCCGGTGGGCGACGTGCACCGCGAGGGTGGTCTTGCCGACGCCGCCGATCCCGGCCAGCGCGGAGACCGCCATCACCCGGCCCTCCTCCTCCGAGGCCGACGCCAGCACGTCGCTCAGCTCGGTCACGAAGGAGGACCGGCCGGTGAAGTCCGGCACCGAGGCGGGGAGTTGTGCGGGGCGCACGAGGACCACGGGAGGTGCCTCGGCGGCGGAGGCGGGTTCCGCGAGCGCCGGGTCGGCCCGCAGGATGCGCTGCTGGAGGTCGCTGAGCCCCGCACTCGGGTCCACGCCCAGCTCCTCGGCGAGCAGGCGCCGGGTGTCCGCGTAGACCGCGAGCGCCTCCGCCTGCCGGCCGCTGCGGTACAGGGCCAGCATCAGCAGCTCGCGGAAGCGTTCGCGCAGCGGGTGCTCGGCGGTCAGCGCGGTCAGCTCGGAGACGGACTCGGCGTGGCTGCCCTGCTCCAGGTCCATGTCCAGTCGGGACTCCAGGAGTTGGAGCCGCCACTCCTCCAGCCGGACCCGCTGGGCCTCCGCGTACGGTCCGGGGACGCCCGCCAGGGCCTCGCCGTCCCACAGCGCCAGTGCCCGGTTCAGCGACTCGCGCGCCTGGCCCAACTCCCCGCCGCCGCGCGCCTTCTCCGCCTGCGCGGCGAACTCCTGGGCGACGACCAGGTCCAGCGGGGCGAGCGTGCGGATGGCGTAGCCGCTGGACTCGCTGACCAGGACGCCGGGTTCGAGCACCTTGCGCAGCCGGGACGCGTAGGTCCGCACGGCCGCGAGCGCCCTGGGGGGCGGTTCGGTCCCCCAGAGCGCGTCGATCAGTTCGGCCGCGGTGGCCGTACGGCCCTGCCGGAGCAACAGGGCCGCCAACAGGGCGCGTTGCTGCGGAGACCCGGTGGCGACCGGCGCTTCCCCGCGCCAGGCCCGCACCGGCCCGAGCACTCCGAACCGCAGCACGGCGGAACCGGAGACCCGCTGCTCCGGCATCCGCGGCCCACCGTCCATGCGTTCGCCCCCTAGCCAGTCCGACTTCCCGAGCCAGTTTGCCTTCTTCACGCCACTTGCGTCAGCCGTGGGAGACGCCGATCACAAGGCGGCGCGGGGGACTCCACAGAGTTTTTACACTTCGCGGGCTCAGCGCTTGGTGGTGCTGTTGAACAGCGAGCGGGACCAGATGTAGCCGACCAGGGCGATCCCCGCGCACCAGGCGAGCGAGATCCAGCCGTCGTTGCCGATCGCGGAGCCGGTGAGCAGGCCGCGCAGGGTCTCGATCATCGGGGTGAAGGGCTGGTGCTCGGCGAACCAGCGCAGCCCCGGCGACATCGACTCGGCCGGCACGAACGCGGAGCCCAGGAAGGGCAGGAACTGCACCAGCAGCGGCTTGTTGCTGGCGGATTCCACGGTCTTGGAGATCAGCCCGAGCGCCACCGACAGCCAGGTCACCGCGAACGCGATGGCCGCGAGGAACCCGGCGGCCGCCAGCCACTCCAGCGGGGTCGCGTCCGGCCGGAACCCGAGGGCGAGCGCGACCCCGATCACCAGGACCAGGCTCACCATGGTCTGCAGGACGCTGCCGATGACATGGCCGGTCATGAAGGACGAGCGGGTGATGTTCATGGTGCGGAAGCGGTTGATGATGCCCTCGGTCATGTCCGAGCAGACCGCGATCGAGGTCGACATCGCCCCCGCCGCCACGCCCATCACGACGACACCGGGGACCAGGTACTCCAGGTAGGCGTCCCGGCCGCCGCCCATGCCACCGCCGATCGCGCCCCCGAAGGCGTACACGAACAGCAGCAGCATCAGGATCGGCAGCATCGAGCTGCCGAGCGAGACGGCCGGGTAGCGGACGGCGTGCTTGACGTTGCGCCGCAGCATCGTCATCGAGTCCTGCACGGCGTAGGTGAGTGTGCTCATCGCTGGGTCTCCTCGAGGGTCTGGTCGGCGCTGACGTGGAGCGGGGTGCCGGTGGTGCCCTGGCCGGTGAGCGCGAGGAACACGTCGTCCAGGTCGGGGGTGTGCACGGAGAACCCGGCCGCCTGCACCCCGGCCGCGTCGAGCCGGTCCAGCAGGGCGCGCAGGGCGTCCAGGCCGCCGTCGCCGGCCACCCGGAGGGCGAGGTTCTCGTCGTCCCGCGCGGCACCGGGGAAGGCGTCCGCCGCGCGCTCGTAATCGTCCGGGCCGGTGAACCGCAGCCGTACGTGGGCGCCCGGGATACGGGCCTTCAGCTCGTCGGCGGTGCCCTCGGCGACGATCCGGCCGCCGTCGAGGACGGCGATCCGGTCGGCCAACTGGTCGGCCTCCTCCAGGTACTGGGTGGTGAGGAAGACCGTGGTGCCGCCGGCGACCAGGGTGCGGACGGTGTCCCACATGGTGCGGCGGCTGCGCGGGTCGAGCCCGGTGGTCGGCTCGTCCAGGAAGATCACCCGCGGGTCGCCGACCAGGGTCATGGCGAGGTCGAGGCGCCTCCGCATGCCGCCGGAGAAGGTCGCGGCCCGCTTGTCCGCCACGTCGGCGATGTCGAACCGCTCCAGCAACTCCCTTGTGCGGGACCGGCCTTCGCGCTTGCCGAGGCGGAGCAGGTCGGCCATGAGGAGGAGGTTCTCCTCGGCGGTGAGCAGGTCGTCCAGCGCGGCGAACTGGCCGGTGACCCCGATCGCGGAGCGCACGCCGTCCGGTGCGGTGGTGATGTCGTGGCCCGCGATCCGGGCCTCGCCGCCGTCGGGGGCGACGAGGGTGGAGAGGATCTGGACGGTGGTGGTCTTCCCGGCGCCGTTCGGCCCGAGCAGGGCGAACACGGTCCCGGCGGGGATGGTCAGGTCGATGCCGTCCAGCACGGTCTTGTCGCCGTAGGACTTGCGCAGGCCGGTGACGGAGACGGCGAGGGTGCCGTCGAGGGTTGTTCTGGGCGTGGGCATGACAGGTGAAGGCATGAGGCCCTCCTGAGGGCGGGAGTGGGAAGCAGGGGGGGGCGGTGCTCAGGCGTGGGCGCGCAGGATGTCGATGTTGCCCCAGTTGGTGCGGGCGTGGATCTTCACGGTGTCCTCGGTGTGCTCCGGCGCTCCGGCGGAGGCGAGCGCGTTGCGCACCTGGCCGTGCGCGGAGCTGACGTCGAGCCAGGCGGCGGTGCCCTCGCGGACGCCGATCTCGATCGAGCCGTGCGCGGTCTCCAGCTGGACCTCCCCGCGCGTTACTTCGGCGACCCGGAGGGGGCCGTTGCTCGTGGTGCCGGTGACCGACGCCCCGGCGCGGCCGATGTCGATGCCGCCGTTGGCGCCGCTCACGCGGAGGTCGCCGGTGACGGCCTCCAGGACCGTGGTGCCGTTGGAGTTCTTCAGGACGGCGGGGCCGTCGATGGTGCCGACCCGGATGGTGCCGCTGCTGCTGGTGATCTCGGCGGCGCCGTCGACCCGGTCCACGATGACCGAGCCGTGGGCCACGGTCAGTTTCAGCGGGCCGGTGGCGTCGAGGCGTACGTCACCGGTGGAGGTCTTCACCCGCACCTCGCCGAGGCGGCCCTCGCCGAGCACCTGGGTCCAGGAGCCGGTCACCTCGGCGGAGGAGCCCGCGGGCAGGTGGACCGTGACGTCGACCAGGCCGGAGGGGCCGATGAGCAGCCGCTCCCGCGTCCGGACGGTCAGGGCACCGGCCGCGTAGCCGACCTCGGTCTGCTCGGCGGCCCGTACGTCCTTGTCCCGCTCGGGGTCGCGGGGCGCGACCCCGACCACGGTGTCCGGGCGGTCACCGGCCGCGAGCCGGAGGGAACCGGCGCCGATGTGCGCGGTGACGGCGATGGGCTGAGGGGTGTCGAAAGTAGGCATGGCTGTCCCGTCCTCTTGGCTCGTCAGGTCGTCTCCGCAGGTGGGAGACGTGAAAGGGGTGAGAAGTGGAGCGGTGCTGCTAGCGCACCCAGCCCGTGAAGCTCTGGCCGATCGTGCGGGTCTTCTCGGCCGGGCGCGGCCGGCCGCCGCCGTCGACCGCCGTCGAGACGGCGCGCACCAGCCAGGCGTTGACCGACAGGCCCTCGCGGCCCGCCGCCTCCTCGGCGCGCGCCTTCAGGTGCGCCGGGAGCCGGAGGTTGACGCGGGCGGTGCCGCCCTCGTCGGTCTCGGGGACCGGCTGGGGTGCGACCGGCTCGGCCGCTTCCGCCGGGGCGGACTCGGCCGGCGGCGCGGTGACGACGAACTCGGGGTCCAGACCGCGCAGCCGTACGTCGACCGAGCCGGGGGCCAGCTCGCGGGTGATCTCGTCCATCGCGGCGGAGAGCACGTGGAGCATGGTCAGGCGGGTCGCCGACTCCAGTGGAGCGGTGAGCCGCTCCGCCAGCTCGCGCGCCTCCTCGCCACCGGCCTCGGCGGCCACCGCGAGTTCCCGGCGGAGGGTGTCGACATACGGGGTGAGGTCCATGGCATTAGCTTGGCACCATTGTGGCGCCATGGCAACCCCTATTGGCACCACATGGCGCCGAGTGGTGCCATGTGGTGCCACTCGTGGTGCCGCTCGGGTGTCGTTCGGGTGCCGCGGAGGTGTCGCCCAGCCCGCCCGAAAAGCGCCCGTAGCTCACGATCACGCCGAACGTATGCTCAGGGAATGACGACTTCCGCGACCCCCGGAACCGGCCCCACCGAGAACTCCATGCGTCGCGCCCTCAAACGTGCCCGTGACGGTGTCGCGCTCGACGTCGCCGAGGCGGCGGTGCTGCTCCAGGCCCGCGGCGAGGCCCTCGACGACCTCACCGCGTCCGCGGCACGGGTACGGGACGCGGGGCTCGACGCGGCGGGGCGGCCCGGCGTCATCACGTACTCCAAGAGCGTCTTCATCCCGCTGACCCGGCTGTGCCGCGACAAGTGCCACTACTGCACCTTCGTCACCGTCCCCGGCAAGCTGCGCCGCGCGGGACACGGGATGTTCATGTCACCGGACGAGGTGCTGGACATCGCCCGCAAGGGCGCCGCGCTCGGCTGCAAGGAAGCGCTGATCACCCTCGGCGACAAGCCCGAGGACCGCTGGCCCGAGGCGCGCGAGTGGCTCGACGCGCACGGCTACGACGACACGATCGCCTACGTACGCGCCATCTCCATCCGCATCCTGGAGGAGACCGGCCTGCTGCCCCACCTCAACCCCGGCGTCATGAGCTGGACCGACTTCCAGCGGCTCAAGCCGGTCGCGCCGAGCATGGGCATGATGCTGGAGACCACCGCCGAGCGCCTGTGGTCCGAGCCCGGCGGCCCGCACTTCGGCTCCCCGGACAAGGAACCCGCCGTACGGCTCAGGGTGCTGGAGGACGCCGGCCGCTCCTCCGTCCCCTTCACCTCCGGGCTGCTGATCGGCATCGGGGAGACGTACGAGGAGCGCGCGGAGTCGCTGTTCGCGCTGCGCAAGGTCTCCCGCGCCTACCACGGCGTCCAGGAGCTGATCATCCAGAACTTCCGCGCCAAGCCCGACACCGCGATGCGCGGCATGCCGGACGCCGAGCTGGACGAGCTGATCGCCACCGTCGCCGTCGCCCGGCACATCATGGGCCCGTCCGCCTGCCTCCAGGCCCCGCCCAACCTCGTCGACAGCGAGTACGAGCGGCTGATCGGCGCCGGGATCGACGACTGGGGCGGGGTATCGCCGCTCACCATCGACCACGTCAACCCCGAGCGCCCCTGGCCGCAGATCGAGGAACTGACCGAGCGGTCGCGTACGGCAGGCTTCGAGCTGCGCGAACGACTCTGCGTCTACCCGGAGTTCGTCCGCAGGGGCGAACCCTGGCTCGACCCCCGGCTGCGCCCGCACGTCGCCGCCCTGGCCGATCCGGAGACCGGCCTCGCCCGGCCCGGCGTACTGCCGAAGGGCCTGCCCTGGCAGGAGCCGGAGGAGGTGTTCACCGCCACCGGCCGCACCGACCTGCACGCCTCCATCGACACCGAGGGCCGCACCTCCGACCGGCGCGACGACTTCGACGAGGTCTACGGCGACTGGGCCGAACTGCGTGAGGCCGCCGCCCCCGGCATGGTCCCCGAGCGCATCGACACCGACGTCCGCGAGGCCCTGCGCACCGCCGCCGACGACCCGGCGAAGCTGACCGACGCGGAGGCGCTCGCGCTGCTGCACGCGGACGGGCCGGCGCTGGACGCGGTGTGCCGGATCGCGGACGACGTGCGCAAGTCGGTGGTCGGCGACGACGTCACGTACATCGTCACGCGGAACATCAACTTCACCAACGTCTGCTACACCGGCTGCCGTTTCTGCGCCTTCGCCCAGCGGCGCACCGACGCCGACGCGTACACCCTCTCCCTGGACCAGGTCGCGGACCGCGCCCAGCAGGCGTGGGACGTGGGCGCGGTGGAGGTCTGCATGCAGGGCGGCATCCACCCGGACCTGCCCGGCACCGCGTACTTCGACATCGCGCGGGCGGTGAAGGAGCGCGTCCCCGGCATGCATGTGCACGCCTTCTCCCCGATGGAGGTCGTCAACGGCGCGATCCGTACGGGCCTGTCCATCCGGGAGTGGCTGACGGCGGCCAAGGAGGCCGGACTCGACTCCGTCCCCGGCACGGCGGCCGAGATCCTCGACGACGAGGTGCGCTGGGTGCTGACCAAGGGCAAGCTGCCCACGGCCACCTGGACCGAGGTCATCACCACCGCCCACGAGCTCGGCATCCGCTCCTCGTCCACGATGATGTACGGCCATGTCGACCAGCCCCGGCACTGGCTGGGCCACCTGCGCACGCTGGCCGGAATCCAGGAACGCACCGGCGGCTTCACGGAGTTCGTGACCCTCCCCTTCATCCACACCAACGCGCCGGTCTACCTCGCGGGCATCGCGCGCCCCGGCCCGACCATGCGGGACAACCGCGCGGTCACGGCGATGGCGAGGCTGCTCCTGCACGGCCTGATCCCCAACATCCAGACCAGCTGGGTCAAGCTCGGCACCGAGGGCGCGGCCGAGATGCTGCGCTCCGGCGCGAACGACCTGGGCGGCACGCTGATGGAGGAGACGATCTCCCGGATGGCGGGCTCGTCCTACGGCTCGTACAAGTCGGTGCGCGACCTGGAGGCGGTCGCGGAGGCGGCCGGACGCCCGGCGAAACCGCGCACCACCCTCTACGGCGAGGTGCCGGAGGAGCGGGTGTCGGCGGCCCGCGCGTCGGACGGGCACCTGCCGGAGCTGTTGCCCCTCGTGGACTGAGTACGATGATCCGACCCCGGATCTGAGAAGGGGCCCCACAGCGGAGGAGATGCGTACCCGTGGCTGCCCTACTGCCCTCCTGGGCCTGGGTCTCCGGACTGACGGTCGCGGCGACCGCCGCCGTCGTCGCCCTCGGCGTCCAGGCCGACCACGGCCCGCACCCCACGGCGGCCCCAGCGGCCCACACCCGCCCCACAGCCTCCGCCTCCCCGACCCCGTCCGCCACCCCCACCCCTTCCGGCCCACCGGCACTGCCGGAGGCGTCGGGGGTGGGGCGGCGGATCGTGTACGCGGTGGGGGCGCATCGGGTGTGGCTGGTGGACGCGACGGGTCAGCCTTCGCGGACGTTCACGGTGTGGGCGGGGACGGTGGACCCGAAGCCGGGCCGGTACTCGATCACCGCACGCACGGCGGCGACGGTCGGCTCGGACGGTGTGAAGGTGGAGCACATCGTCTACTTCACCGCCGTCTCGGGCGTGAACATAGGCTTCTCCAACGCCCTCGACGGCTCCTCCCCGCCCCCGGCGAACGGGGCCCAGACCGGCGGCATCCGCCTCCACAAGGAGGACGGAGCCGCACTGTGGTCCTTCGGGGACTACGGGACGAAGGTGTCGGTCGTCGAGTAGCTCTGCCGCTATCGCTCGTCGCGGGCCGGCAAGTGGTTGATGATCAGGGCCACTCCGCTCAGGAGGAAGACGCGGGTGGCCGCGTCCACGCCGTTCCAGGTCTTGGACTGCCACATGGCGAACCATTCGCCGCCGATGGCGATGAAGCCGGCGCCGAAGAGCAGGATCAGCATCAGCAGGCCGTACGTGGAGAAGCGGCGGGCGCGGGCGTTGTCGCGGCGGGCCCAGAGCCAGGTGCCCCACACGAGTACGGCTGCCGCCGCCGTCTCCCACGCGATGATCGCCACATAGGCGGTGTCCTGGAGGGCGGTGCTGGTGATCGCCCGCCACATCAGGTGGTCGTCCTTGAACGTGGTGTCCATCGCCAGGACGTGCCGCACGTACTGCTGGTTCGTCCCGAAGTCCGTGATGTTGCCTACGGCGACGAGGGCGATGTACAGCGCGAGCACGCCGGTGAGCACGGTGGCGGCAAGGCCCAGCCCCGAGCGGGCGGTACGGGCGGAGTCGGCGGGGGCCGCAGAATCGGTCATGGTCATGACCCGAATACTTCCCGACCCCGCCCGAGAGGGAACGCCTTTCAGACGCGGGGCACTGCGTGGCTGAGGAAGGAGGTCCAGGTGTCGGCGGAGACGGTCAGTCGGTCGCCGTCGGCGGTCTTGGAGTCCCGGATGTGGATGTGTTCCGCAGTGAGGGCGACTTCCACACATTCGGGGCCGTCATTGCCGCTGTAGCTGCTCTTGAACCACTCCAGGCCGGTCATGTCTCGCATTTCAGTACTTCCTTGATGAAGGCCAGTGACGCTGGGGGCGTGAGCGCTTGCGTCCGGATCATTCCATAGCGCATCTCCATGACCTGAGCTTCCCTCGGGTCGCTGATCACACGGCTGTACAACTGCCCCTCGGTGTGCGCAAGCGTCTTGCCGTCACGGAGTTTCAGCACCTGGATCGAGCCCATCATTCCGGCGTGCTCCTCGCTGGCAGTGGGCATCACTTGGATCTCAACGTGCCGCAACTTGCTCATCTCGACGAGGTGTTCGAGTTGCTTCCGAAGGACCAGTTTGCCGCCGATCGGCCGTAGAAGCGTCGCCTCTTCCTGCACGAAGGTGATCTGAGTGAACGGGACGCGGTCGAACAGGGACTTGCGTGCCATCCGCGCGGCCACGAGTCGCTCGATCTCCTCCTCCGTGTAGGAGGGCCGCCGCATGGCGTACAACGCGTGGGCATACTCGGGGGTTTGGAGTAGCCCATGCACGTGGAGGGCGGCATAGGCTCCCAGTTCCGTCGTGTCCCTCTCCAAGTTGGCAAGGTCCCGGACCTTCTTCGGATACCGCGCCCGCTCCACGTCCGCCTTCATCGCGGACACCTTGCCGCCCGCGCCCACGACCTCGTCCGTGCGGTCCAGGAAGTCCGGCTTGGGAACCCGGCGCCCCCGTTCGACGGAGGACACCATCTCCTCGCCGTACCCGATGGCGGAGCCCAGTTCCACCTGGGTCATACCCACCGCTTCCCGCCACGCCTTGATCTGCCGGCCCACCGCCCTGAGTACGGCCTCGGCCTCCTCGTCCTCCACCGGCGCCCCTCTCGCTCGTACCAGCCGTACCGCTGCCTCGCCCACCCGTACAGTCACCCTGCGTACCGTGGTCGTGACTGTTCAGCGTAGGGACCGGCGGCCACTCTGGGTGACATGAATGAGAAATCACGGCTGCGGATCCAGTTGTCCGCGACGCGGAGAGGGGCCCGGCTCGCTCGGCTGCTCGCGGAGCGGCAACTCGACGAGTGGGGACTGCCGTTCGAGGAGGTCACGCAGGTGGTGGGCGAGCTGGCGGCCAACGCCGTGCTGCACGGGCGGGTACCGGGGCGGGATTTCCGCCTGGAGTTGCTGCGGAGGGGCGACGGCACGCTCCGTGTCGAGGTGACGGACGCGCGGGGTGAGCGGAGGCCCCGGCTGCCGGAGGAGGCGGGCGAACTGGCCGACAGTGGAAGGGGGTTGAGCATCGTCGCCGCGTACGCGCACCAGTGGGGCGTCATCCAGGCACCCGCCGGGGCCAAGACCGTGTGGGCGGAGCTGAAGCGTCCGTATCCGACCGATACCAGCCCGGCGGAGATCGTTCGGCACGCCGATCAGACCGTTCCGAGTCCATTACAGTGCTGACCGTCGCGGGCGGACGGTGGCGCGAGGAGGTCTGGGTGGGTGCGACGAGCGGCGCCGTCTGGGGCCGTGCGGAACAGCAGGACTTCCGGGGCCGCGTACGGGGCACGCTGCTGGGCGCCGCGATCGGCGACGCCCTCGGCGCACCGGTCGACTCGCTGGACCTGGACGCGATCCGCGCCGCGCACGGCCCCGAGGGGCTGACCGACCTCGCGCCGGGCCAGGGCAGACGCGGCACCGTCTCGCACCACACCCAGCTCACCCTGTTCACCGTGGACGGCCTGATCCGGGCCCAGGTCCGCCGCGACACCGGAGCCTGGCACCCGCCGACCGACCTGCACCGGGCGTACCTCCGCTGGGCGGCGACCCAGCGGGACTGGGGCCCGGACGAGCGCCGCGCGGAGGACGGCTGGCTCGCCCGCGAGGAGTGGCTGTACGCCCGCCGGGGCCCCACGCGGGCCCTGCTGCTGGGGCTCGGCAACGACGTGATGGGCACGCTGGAGCGCCCCAAGAACCCCGGCGAGGCGGGCCCGGAGGCCGTCGCCCGCTCGGCACCCTTCGGCCTGCTGGTCGGCTGGGAGCCCCAACTCGTCGTCCAGCTCGCGCTGGAGTGCGCCGCCCAGACCCACGGCCACCCGGTGGCGGTCCTCTCGGCGGGCGCGTACGCGGTGATCGTGCACGCCCTCGCGCGCGGCGAGAGCCTGGACGGCGCCGTCCAGAGCACCCTCGCCCTGCTGGTGTCCCGCCCCGGCCACGAGCCCGTCACGACCGCCCTCCAGCGGTCCCTCGGCGCGGTACGCCAGGGCCTCCCGAGTCCGGCACGGGTGGCGGAACTGGTCGGCGAGGGCACGGCCGACGGTCTCCTCTCCGCCGCCGTCTACTGCGCCCTGGTGGGCGAGGACGTCCGCCACGGCCTCTGTCTGGCCGTCAACCAGCCCGGCCCCTCAGCCGCCGCCGGAGCCCTGACAGGCGGCCTCCTGGGCGCCCTGCACGGCGAGACCGCCCTCCCCCCGGCCTGGCTTCCCGACCTCGAAGGCCGTCCCACCATCCTCGAACTGGCCGACGACTTCGCCCTGGAGATGACCCAGGGCCCGGCCCTCCACAGCCCTGCCGGCTCAGCCCCGGGCTGGCTGGCCCGTTATCCACGAGCCTGACCGCGCCCACCCCGTCGACCCGCTCCGCCC
Source organism: Streptomyces seoulensis (assembly GCF_004328625.1). Classification (NCBI taxonomy): domain Bacteria; kingdom Bacillati; phylum Actinomycetota; class Actinomycetes; order Kitasatosporales; family Streptomycetaceae; genus Streptomyces; species Streptomyces seoulensis. The sequence goes on along the minus strand of NZ_CP032229.1, from coordinate 2,675,765 downwards.
CGGGGGCTTTGCTGCCACAGCACCCGAGCACGTCGTCGTCCACAGGCTCGGGCCCCGGGCAGCCCCCCCCCGGCCGTCCGGAGCGCGGCCGGCTTCGCCGGAGCCCGGGCGGCCCACCGCGTCGCCCGAGCCCCTCAGTCCTTCCCCGGCACCCCCACCACGTCGTCCCCCGCAGGCCCTGGCGCCGGGATCACCGCCGTGCCCCCGCCGTCCGAGTTGACCCGGTCGATGACCGCCAGCCGCTCCGGGGTGTCCTCCGGCTTGATCCAGCCGATGGCGATGTACAGCAGCAGGGACACCGCCAGGGGTACCGAGACCTGGTACTGGAGCGGTACCCCGCCGGAGACCTGCCAGTTGACGGGGTAGTTGACCAGCCAGAAGGACAGCAGGCCCGCCGCCCAGGCGGTGAGAGCCGCTGTCGGGCCGGAGCGGCGGAACGGGTGGAGCAGGCCCAGCATCATCGGGATCGCGATGGGCCCCATCAGGCCCGCCACCCACTTGATGACCACCGTGATGATGTCCTTGAACGCGGGGGAGTCCACCTGTGTCGCCACCGCCATCGACAGTCCGAGGAAGACCACCGTCGTCACCCGCGCCGCCAGCAGCCCGGCCCGCTCGCCCCACCCCCGCGCCCGCCGCGACAGCACCGGCGCGACGTCCCGCGTGAACACCGCCGCGATGGCGTTCGCGTCGGAGGAGCACATGGCCATCGTGTGGGAGAAGAAGCCGACGACGACCAGGCCCAACAGCCCGTGGGGGAGGAGCTGTTCGGTCATCAGGGCGTACGCGTCCGAGCCGTCCGGCTTCTGCGCGTGGACCAGCAGCGGGGCCATCCACATGGGGAAGAACAGCACCACCGGCCACACCAGCCACAGCAGCGCCGAGAGCCGGGCCGACCGCTCGGCCTCGCGGGGCGAACGAGTCGCCATGTACCGCTGCGCCTGGTTGAGCATCCCGCCGTTGTACTCGAACAGCTTGATGAAGAGGAACGCCAGCAGGAACACCGTCCCGTACGGCCCCGCCAGCGGCTCCCCGTGCCCGCGCAGCGCGGGCTCGTCGAAGGCGCCGAAGATCCCGATGTCCCGGTCACCCAGCTTCAGCACCACCGCGACGAACATCGCCACCCCGGCCAGCAACTGGATGACGAACTGGCCGAGTTCGGTCAGCGCGTCCGCCCACAGCCCGCCGATCGTGCAGTACACGGCGGTCACCGCGCCCGTGATGAGGATGCCCTGGTTCAGCGAGGCGCCGGTGAACACCGACAACAGGGTGGCGATCGCGGCCCACTTCGCGCCCACGTCCACGATCTTCAGCAGCATCCCGGACCAGGCCAGTGCCTGCTGTGTGGTGAGGTCGTACCGGTTCTTCAGGTACTCCAGAGGCGAGGACACCCCCAGTCGCGACCGCAGCCGGTTGATGCGCGGCGCGAACAGCCGGGAGCCGATGGCGATGCCGAGCGCGATCGGGAACGACCAGGTCACGTACGAGGTGACCCCGTAGGTGTACGCGATCCCCGCGTAGCCGGTGAACATCACCGCGCTGTAGCCCGACATGTGGTGCGAGATCCCGGAGAGCCACCACGGCATCCGGCCCCCGGCGGTGAAGAAGTCCCCCACGTCGTCCACCCGCCGGTGCGACCAGAAACCGATCGCCACCATCACGCCGAAGTAGCCGATCAGCACCGCCCAGTCGAGACCGTTCATGTCTCCCCTCCCAGGGTCCGGCCGCCGGCGTCAGCCAGTCAGGCATGTGAACTCTGGGTTTGAACATGGACGCGCGGCAAGGAACCGTCGAGTCAAGGGGAGGTAAAATCGTTCGGTTCTCTGACCTCGGTTCAGAGATGTGAACGATCGAGCAGGCTTACCTCAGCTCGTCCGGGCAGTGGGTCCCGCGTGGCAGCTGGTAGGGCGCCGCCAGGTGGTACGTCCCCGCCCTCGGCGCCAGCAGCACCGTCCACCGGTCGCCGGACGCGTCCACCGGGGTCTCCTTCAGACACCCGTTGACGTTGACGAACGACTTCGCGGACCCCTCCGGCCGCCGCTTGGACTCCTCGGTCTCCTGCGGCGGAGCCAGGCTCTTGCCGTGCTCGTCCACCACGCTCAGCCACGGCGAGTACGGCACCCGGACCAGAATCCGCCCCGGCCTGCTGACGTCCAGCGTCATCTCGCCCTGCTCGGCCCGCCGCACCACCGCGTTCGGCTCGGCCATCGGCGCCGGGTCGGTCACCCGGTACAGCTGCCAGTTGGAGTCGCTCCAGATCCGGTCCAGGTACGGCATCCCGCGCAGCACCAGCTCCCGCTCGCGCAGCCCGCCGTCCCCGTCCGGGTCGTCCACCCTCGGCAGCACCACGTACCGCACGGCCCACCGCTGGAGCCACTCGTGGTAGTTCGCCGAGTTGAGCGTGTCGTCGTAGAAGAGCGGGTTGCGCTCCATGTCGGCCTGGCGGTTCCAGCCGCGCGCCAGGTTCACGTACGGCGCCAGCGCGGACGCCTCCCGGTGCGAGCGGACCGGGATCACCTCCACCCGGCCCTTCTCCGCGTCCGCCCGCTGCAACTGGTTCACCAGCGGCGCCAGCTCACGCGCCCAGGACGCGGCCGGGGTCGTGTGGACCACGTCGTCCACCGACTTGAAGCCGATCCAGCCCACGAACCCGGCGAAGGCCAGCACGGTGACGTACCAGCGGCGCGAACGCGGGGCCGTGAACGGCAGCGCGGCCACCAGGGCCACCCCCGCGAACAGCATCGGCAGCCGCGAGATGTTCGAGCCGATCTGTGAACTGATCAGCCACACCAGGACCACGCTCAGGCTGTACACACCCGCCGTCAGCCGGACCGTGACCCACTCCTCGGGCACCAGGAACAGACACAGCAGCCCGTACAGCAGCGGCATGATCACCGAGCCGAACGTCATCGGCTGGGTCCCGGAGAACGGGAACAGCCACGCCGACGCGGCCACCACGATCGCCGGCGCCAGCCCCAGCGCGAACGCGCCCGGCCGCCTCTTCTGCAGGAACAGCGCGACCGCGACCAGCCCCACGAACAGCCCCGCCACCGGCGACGCCATCGTGGCCAGCGCGGCCAGCGGAGCCGCCGCCAGCGCCTTCGCCCAGCGCTTGTACCGGCCCCGGTACGGCCAGCAGCACACCACCGCCACCGCGCCCGCCGCGAACAGCGCCGCGAGCCCGTACAACACCCAGCCGGACACCGCCCCTCCCAGCAGCGCCAGGATGCCCGCCAGGGCCGCGAGCGGCGCCGCGGCCATCGGCTTGGCCCAGCGCTCGTAGCGGCCCCCGTACGGCCAGCAGAACACCGCCGCCACCGCGCCCAGCGCGAACAGCGTGCCGAGCCCGAACGTCACCCGGCCCGAGACCGCGTTGCCCAGCAGCGCGAACACCCCGGCCAGCGCGGCCCACAGCGGATTGCGCACCGCCCGGCTGCGCACCAGGATCATGGTCAGCAGGGCCGCCGAGCCGGTGCCGGCGATCATCATGGTGGTCCGCACCCCGAGCACGGACATCAGATACGGCGAGACCACGCTGTACGACACCGGGTGCATGCCGCCGTACCAGGCGAGGTTGTACGCCGAGTCCGGGTGCCGGCCGACGAACTCCGCCCACGCGTCCTGCGCCGCGAGGTCGCCGCCGCTGTTGGCGAACGTGAAGAACCAGATGATGTGCAGGACGCCCGCGAGCAGGGTCACGGACAGCACGGGGTGCTTGCGCGCGAAGTCCCTCAGGGTGTCCAGGGGGCCCTTGGCGCTCGCCGCGGGCCGGCCGGGTATCCGGGGGCCGGACGCCGGGTCGCTGTCGGCGTTCTCGGCGCGCTTCGGCTCGGTTGTCGCCACGTCAGGCACTCCCCGTGTCCCGTCTTCCGTTCTCGGCCCCCTGCGCGGCCTGGCGCGGTCCTCGGTGACCTGCCCCGTTTCGTGACGCTAGCACGCACCCCGCCGCCCGGCTCCCGAGGCGGGAACGCGGACGGCGGGGTGCGGATGCGGCGGGTGCGGCGGGGGTCAGCCGATACGCGTCAGCTTCGCTCCCAGGCCCGGTTCGGCCAGGTCCGCGCGGAGCGCCACCGGCACCTTCACGGCACCGGCCGACGAGCCGTCGCCCACGGTCAGCGAGCCGACCTCGGTACCGGCCTTCGCGGTGTGCGGGATCGTGCCCGAGGTGAAGGAGAGCTTGACCTTCAGGCCCGCCCAGCCGGCCGCCTTCACGTCCTCGGTGACCTCGACCGGGGTCTCGCCGCCCAGGCCGTCGTCCACGTACCCGACGACCGTGCCCTTCTTCAGCACCGTCTCCGACTTCAGCGCGCCCTGCCCGGCCCGGATCAGCGCGTCGCTGCTGTCCATGGCGGCGCTCAGGATGCTGTTGTCCCGCTTGCTCGGCGGCTGCCGCAGCACCGCGCCGATGATCGTCCGGGTCTCGCCGCCGACGTCCTGCTTCGCGGCGAAGACCAGGTTGCCGAGCGCGGAGGTGGTGGTGCCGGTCTTGATGCCGACGACGTTGTTGTGCCCGACGAGCTGGTTCCAGTTGGAGTGGTACGTGCCCTTGTAGTCGGTGTACGACATCATCGCCGCGACCTCGCGGAACGCGGGCTGCGTCATCGCCGCCTTGGCCAGCTTCACCTGGTCCACGGCCGTGCTCACGGTGGAGTTCGTCAGGCCCGAGGGGTCGGTGTACGTCGTCCCGGTCATGCCGAGACCCTTGGCCGCGGCGTTCATCTTCGCCACGAACGCCTTCTCCGAGCCGGCGTCCCAGCGGGCGAGCAGACGCGCCACGTTGTTCGCGGACGCGATCAGCACGCCCTCCAGTGCCTCACGCTGGGTGATCTTGTCACCCTCCGTGACGTCGACGGTGGACTCCTGGCCCGCCTTCGACTGGGACTGCGCCGTCTTGTCGATCGGGATCTTCGGGCCCGGGGCGCCGCTCTCGAGCGGGTGGTCGCGCAGGATCAGGTACGCGGTCATCACCTTCGCCACACTGGCGATCGGTACGGGCTTGCCCGAGCCGGAGGAGCCGAACGAGCCGATGCCCTGCACGTCCATCGCCGCCTGGCCGTCCGCCGGCCACGGGATGTCCTGCTTGCCGCCCTCGAACGTGAAGCTGTCCTTCGCGGTCAGCGCGAGCGTGGGCTGCGGCAGGGGGCGCATCGCCTGGACCACGCCCAGGATCACCACCAGCAGGATCACCAGCGGCGTCCAGATCTTCACCCGCCGCACCAGGGTGCGGACCGGGGTCTCCGGCGGGGGCGGCGTGTTCGTCAGCTCCGCCAGCAGGTCCAGCGGCGGCTTCGGCGGCAACGGCTGCTGCGTCGTGCGCTCCGGCCCCACCTGCGGCACGGCCCGCGTCTCCTCGACGCGTGCGGACGGGCCCTTGAGGTCGGGCTTCAGCGCGACGAACTTGCTGGTCCGCTCGGCCTCCTGCTCCGCCGCGGCCGGCTTCGCCTTCCCCCCGACCTTCAGCATCGTCGTCGGCTGATCCACCTGCGGCTTCTTGGCCACGGGCGACTTCAGCGCGGTGGTGGGGGTGTCTACGGGCTTACCGGGGGCCTTGGCGTCGCCGCGGGGGGCGGGGAGGGGGGCGCTCTTGGCGGAACCTTCGCGGGCACCGTCGGCGTCCTCGGGCTCGCCTTCGGCGTCCTTGGCGGCTGGGGCGACTGCGTCCTTGCCGGTGCCCTCGGCAGCCGGGACGCCCTCAGCCTTGCCCTCGGCGTCCTTGGCGGAGCCGGAGGCGCCCTTGGGGGGCGTGACGGGGGTGCCCTCAGCGGCCGGGGCGGGGGCGTCGTCAGCCTCGGCGTCCGGGGTACCGGTGTCCTTCGCGGCGTCCTCGGCGGAGCCGGAGGCGGCCTTGGGGGCTGACGCGGGGTCGTCCTTGGGGGACGTGACGGCGGTGCTCTCAGCGGCCGGTGCGGGGGCGTCGTCGTCGCCCTCGACGTCAGGGGTACCGGTGTCCTTCGCGGCGTCCTCGGTGCCGTCCTCGTCGGCCGACTCGTGGTCGTCCTTCACGGCGGCGGCAGCGGCGCCCGCGGCGACGGCCTTGCCCGCGTCCTCGGCGGCGGAGCCGGACTCATCCTTGGCGGCACTGTCGGTCCCGGCGGCCGGGGCGTCCTCGGCGGAGCCGGAGGCGTTCTCGTCGTCCTCGGCGGAACCCGGGGTGTCCTCGGCGTCCAGGTCGGCCGGCGCGTCCTCGGTGCCGTCCTCAGCGGACTCGGCGACCGGGGCGGGGTCGCCTTCGGCGGCAGCCCCGTCCGCGTCCTCGGCAGCCGGGGTACCGGTGCTCTTCCCGGAGGCACCGGCCTCCTCGGCACCACCCTTCGCGGCCGGGGCCGCAGTGACCCCGTCGGCCTCGGCGGAGCCGTCCTCGCGGGAGTCCGTGAACGTGTCGTCAGGCACGGCGGCAGCGTCCTCGGCCGTGCCGGAACCTTCCTCCGCCGCATCCTTGCCCGACCGGTCGGCGACCTTCACCGTGCCGCCCGAATCCTCCCCGGCAGCAGCCGACTTGGTCTTCGCCGAACCCCCGGAGGGAGGCCGTACCCACGCCGAGACCGCCTCGCGGAGTTCCTCGTCCGCCCCGGAACCCGCTGAACCGACGGAGTCTTCGTGCTGCTTCGACCTGTCGGGGGACTCGCCCGCCACCGATGCCTCCTTGATGCGCCGCACGCGCCCTCGCGCGCCCTGTCCGAACCATGTACCAGTGTCCTGTGTGGGGGTACGCCCGCAGTGGCAGACGAGAACGACATACCTGCCGGTTCCCCCACAAGCCAGGCACGCGCTCTCGACAGATGAATGTGAGAGGCGTCACCCTGTCATTCATCCACGCGGGGAGGCATGGATGGGCAGGAGCCGCAGAACACTTCCGGAAGAGCTTCTGATGCTCGCACTGGACCCGGCCACGGGTACCACTGCGCAGCCGCAGTCGCTCGACCTCGGTCTGGCCGGTGCGCAGCTAGTGGAGCTGGCGCTGGCCGGACGGATAGCCCCAGACGGGGATCGTATCGCCGTGGTGGTGCCACGGCCGACAGGAGATCCGACTCTGGACTGCGCGTTGGAGCTGCTGCGAAGGCGCGGCGCTCCGGTACGGGCCGTCCATTGGATAGGCGGGCCCCGGCTGGGCCTGCGCCAGACCTACCTGTCGCACCTGGAGAGGTGCGGCATGGTGGCCGCCGTACCGGGCCAGATGTGCGGCGTGCTGCCGACCACGCGGTACCAGGCGACGGACACCACCATCAGCCGGGAGATCCGCGGGAGGCTCGACTCCGCGATCCGCACCGGCGTACCACCGGACCCACGGACCGCCGCGCTCGCCGCGCTGGCCCATGCGGTCGGCCTGGGCAAGCACCTGTACCCGGGGAACGAGGGACGCTCGTCCCGCTCCCGGCTCAGGGACCTGATCCGGCACGACCCGATGGGCGGCCTGGTCGCGCACGCCGTGATGGACGTGCAGAACGGCGTCGGCGCCCAGCCGAGGCGCGGTCAGGCCTCCGGTGGCCGGCCGTCCGGACCGGGAGCCAGGGCGGCCGGGGAACCCGCACGCGGGGTCCCGATGCAGCCGCACCACGGCACGATGGCCCGCGCGGCGGCCCACTGAACGGCCGGGCCGGGGCCAAACCCGGCCGGTGAAGGACGAGTTGCGGAGCGGGGCGGGCGGACCGACGGAGTCCCCCGCCCCGCTCCGCCGCTTCGCCCCATACCAGTCGGCCGGGCGGCGCGTACCCCGAACTGTCGGGTAGGCGCCGCATATCCGACGTTTCCCAGCGGTAGAAACCCCCTTGGTGGCAGTCTGCTCAACAGCAGATACACAAAGTGTCAGATACAGGCAGCCAGCCGGAGGTGTGCGTCCCGTGGCGTCCAATGTGAATCCCACCGTCAGGCGGCGCCGGCTGGGCCAGGAGCTGCGCAAGCTCCGTGAGCTCAAGGGCATGACGGCCGAAGAGGTCGCCGACCGCCTGCTGGTGTCGCAGTCGAAGATCAGCAGGCTGGAGAACGGCCGCCGCAGCATCAGCCAGCGCGATGTGCGCGACCTGTGCGGGGTTTACGAGGTCGAGGACCAGAGGATGGTCGACTCACTGATGGAGATGGCCCGCGACTCCCGCCAGCAGGGCTGGTGGCACACCTTCGGCGACATCCCCTACAGCGTGTACATCGGTCTGGAGACCGACGCGCAGTCGCTCCGGGTGTACGAACCGCAGCTGGTCACCGGCCTGTTGCAGACCCGCGCGTACGCCGAGGCGCTGGTGCGCGGGGCGCTGCCGGAGACCTCGACGGCCGAGATCGACAAGCGCGTCAGGGTCCGTATGCGCAGGCAGGAGCGGGTCACCGACGAGAGCAACCCGCTGCGGCTGTGGGTGGTGCTGGACGAGGCCGCGCTGCACCGGGTGGTGGGCAGCAAGCTCATCATGCGCGAGCAGCTGGAGCACCTCATCGAGCTGTCCAACCTCCCGCACGTCACCGTGCAGGTGCTGCCCTTCGAGGTCGGCGCGCATCCGGGGCTCAACGGCCAGTACGCCATCCTGGAGTTCGCCGACGCGGCCGACTCCAGCGTGGTCTACCTGGAGGGCGTCACCAGCGACCTGTACCTGGAGAAGGCGCCGGACGTGCAGAAGTACGCCGTGATGTACGAGCACCTGCGGGCCCAGGCGCTCCCGGTGGAGCAGTCCCAGCAGTTCATCCAGGACGCGGCCAAGAGGTTCGCCCAGTAGGGGCTCCGGCAGGGCTGCGACACGTGGGGCGACGGATCGTACACCGTCGCCCCACTCCTATGACGGCACGCTTGGAATATGCCACTCGCTTGAGTGAACGGCCCCTGCGGACAAGGAGGTTGACCGGCTAGCGTCGATCACGCCAATCGCTCGCATGGGTTGGCGTGAACCGCACCACCGCAACTCGCAACAGGAGTGGACATGGCACTGATTCAGGGCGCTACGGAGACGTGGATGAAGTCCTCCTATTCCGCGGGCAACGGCGCCTGCGTCGAGGTCAAGTCGCCGACCGCCGCGGAACTCGCCGTACGCGACTCCAAGGACATCGCGGGCCCCGTCCTGGCCTTCCCGGCCACGGCGTGGAACACCTTCGTGGCCTCGGTCAAGGCGTAACGGACCGTCCCCGGTCCCAGCGCCTGGAAGCACCGGACCGATGCTTCACCCACAGCACACGCACCACCCCGAAGCCCTCTCGGCCGGCCCGCCGTCCTTGCCGAGGGGGCTTCGACCCGTCCGTCAACCGAGCTGCGCCTCGATCGCCGAGACGACCTCCGCCGACTCCGGTTCGGTCTGGGGGGCGAAGCGGGCGGCTACCTGGCCGTCGCGGCCGATCAGGAACTTCTCGAAGTTCCAGCGGATGTCGCCGGTGTGGCCCTCGGCGTCGGCGAAGCCGGTGAGGCGGTCGTAGAGGGGGTGGCGGTTCTCGCCGTTGACGTCGACCTTCTCGGTGAGCGGGAAGGTCACGCCGTAGGTCGCCGAGCAGAACTCCGCGATCTCGTCGGCGGAGCCGGGCTCCTGGCCCATGAACTGGTTGCACGGCACGCCGAGCACGGTGAAGCCCTGCCCGCCGAACCGCTCCTGGAGCCGCTCCAGGCCCGTGTACTGCGGGGTCAGCCCGCACTTGGAGGCCACGTTCACCACGAGCACGGCCTGCCCGGCGTACCGGGAGAGCTCGGCGGAGCCGCCCTTCAGGGCGCCGATCTCGGTGTCGAGGGGGGAGGAGGTCTGATCGCTGGTCGTCATGCGGGCAGCCTAGGGGGTGTCTTGTCGATCGGGCCGGATCAGGGAGCGGCGTCTGGTGCCGTGCATCGCAAGGCGGAGGAGGGAGTCGATGCGGAGCATCGGCGAGTGACGACAACGCGGCGAGGTGCGGTGCCGGGCGCCGCGAGCCCGGCGTGATCGACAAGACACCCCCTAGAGCCCCGCCCTCCCCGCCCCCACCAGGACCTCCCCGGCCGCCGTGCGTGACGGTGACCTCCGTGGGGTTCGGGGCGAGTCTGGTGCGGCAGGAGCCGCTGATGTCCCTGACCCCGGACGCGCCGGCCGGCCGGGCCCCGGCCCGGAATAGCGTCGTCCGGGCGGACGCTGAGGCATAGATGACGGACATGCCGGAAAGCGCCGCCGTCGAGGAGCGCCTCGCGGCCGAACGCGCTGCCACCCTGGCCCAGATCGAGGCCCTGAACAGGGATTTCCAGGCCATCGTCGACGCCAACGCCCTCGTCGCCGTGGACGACGAACACGACCCGGACGGCTCCAGCACCGCCTTCGAACGCGCCCATGTCTCCTCCCTCCCCACCCAGGCCCGAGCCCACCTGGAAAGCCTGGACGAGGCCCTGACCCGCCTGCGCGAGGGCCGCTACGGCGTCTGCGAGCGCTGCGGGGCGACGATCCCGCCGGAACGGCTGGAGGTGCGGCCGGCGAGCACGCGGTGCGTGGGGTGCGCGGGGGCCGGGCCGCGTTAGGTGTGCCCTACACGGATGGGGGGTGCGTCTGACACGATCGGCGGGCGCGTGGGTCGACGCGCGTAAGGACAGGGCGGCGGGAGCGGTGAGTGCGGGACTCAGAGGGCCAGGTTGTACCGGCCGAGGTGACAACTGACGTTGCCGGTACGGCGGATGGCGACCGTACGGCGAAACGGGCCGTGACCGTCTTCCCCCTGCTGGTGCTGGCCGCGGGCGCCCTCGGGATGCTGATGCCGTCGGCGTTCGCCGGGGGCAAGGAGGCGGTGCCCTATCTGCTCGGCGTCGTGATGTTCTGCATGGGCCTCACGATGACGTCGGAGGACTTCCAGGGCGTGGTCAGGCGTCCCTGGGCGGTCGGGCTCGGCCTGGTGGCGCACTACGTGATCATGCCGGGCCTCGGCTGGGCGGTCGCCGAGCTGCTGGACCTGCCCCCGGCGCTGGCCGTGGGCGTCATCCTGGTCGGCTGCACGCCGAGCGGTACGGCGTCCAACGTGGTGACGTTCCTGGCCAGGGGCGACGTGGCCCTGTCGATGTCGGTGGCGACGGTCTCCACGCTGCTCGCCCCACTGGTCACGCCGTACCTCGTGCTGCTGCTCGCGGGGCACATGCTGGACGTCGAGGCGGGCCCGATGGTCGTCGACATCCTGAAGACGGTGCTGGTCCCGGTGGTGGCCGGCCTCCTCGTCCGGCGGCTGGCCGCCCCGGTGATCCGCCGCTGCCTCCCCACGCTGCCCTGGCTGTCGGCGGGGACGGTGGCGGTGATCGTCCTGATCGTGGTGGCGGCGAGCGCCTCCGCCCTGAAGGCGGCCGCCGCGATCGTCTTCCTCGCGGTGGTCCTGCACAACGCCTTCGGCCTCGCCCTCGGCTACGGCGCAGCCCGCCTCGCCCGCCTCGACCCCGCCGCCCGCCGCGCCATGGCCTTCGAGGTCGGCATGCAGAACTCCGGCCTCGCGGCCTCCCTGGCGGCGACGTACTTCAGCCCGCTGACGGCCCTGCCGGCGGCGGTCTTCTCGGTCTGGCACAACCTGTCGGGCGCGGTGGTGGCGGCATGGATGAACCGCCGTACCAGGCAGGCCGGTTGACCTACTTCTTCACGGGGTCCAGGCAGAGTACGAACTCGGCCTCGGGGTGCACGGGGGAGTTGAACATGTACGCGATCCCGAACTTCACCGCCACGGCGGCGTCGAGCATGGCCGCGATGCCGAGGCCAACGCGACACGGCAGGCAGGGCTGTTCGGAAGGCTCGGCTGTCAGCCGGGCGGACCGGCCCCGACCGGTCCGCCCGGCTCTGGAGGGGGTCCGCGCTCAGCCCCGGGCCGCGATATCGGCGTCGGTGACGGCGATGGCGATGCCGAGCGCCGTGGCGATGTTGGCCGCCGCCGTCATGACGCGGGCCGTGCCCACGATGGGCGCGATGGCGACCAGGACGTCCTGCAACTCCTCGGCGGTCACGCCGCTGTCGAGGGCGGGGTCGATGTGGGCCGCGTAGGAGATCGGCGGGGCGTCGGAGGCGGCGAGCGCCGCGATGCGCGTGAGGACGAGCGCGTTCGGGGGCAGCCCGCAGCGCTCGATCGAGTCGACGGTCATGGCGGCGAGGGTGTCCAGGACCGGGGTGTCGGATGCGGTGGACATGTCGCATGCCCTTCTGGTGAGTTCCGGGCCAGGGAGGGCCGGAGGCGGAAAACACGGATGCAGGGGCCCCTCCCTCAACGGTAGAGCGCATCCGGGCCCCGCGCAGGACGCCCCGACGTGCGCGGGGAACCCGGTGAGACGAGATTGGAAGTAGCCCGAACGCCCGGGATGGGAGACATCCATGAAGGACCTCAAGTTCGAGCAGAAGCGGTCGCTGTCCCGCGTCGAGGCGGCCGACCAGCTCACGGCACTCGCCGACGCGCTGCGGGAGGGCGGGGAGGCCGAGCTGGATTTCGGCTCCGGAACGCTGAGCCTGCGGATTCCCGACGATCTGCACAGCGAGGTGGAGATCGAGATCGGCAACAACGAGATCGAGCTGGAGATCGAGTTCAGGTGGCCGACCGCCAGGAAGCGGGCAGCCCCGCCCGCGCAGGAGGCCGCCGCGCGCAAGACCGCGCCCGCGAAGCCGGTACGCGCCGCCGACAGGACCAAGCCCGTGAAGCGGCCCGCCGCGAAGAAGTGACCCCAGCCGGCACGAAGGCCCTCCCGCTCACCGAACGAAAGGGCCCCCGGCCAGATGTTTCCCCTGTGCCCCCGGCAGGATTCGAACCTGCGACACCCGCTTTAGGAGAGCGGTGCTCTATCCCCTGAGCTACGAAGGCGGGGATCTGTCGGAAAACGTGTCTAAAACCCGGCCCCAGGGAGCCGTAGGTTGCAGGCCTGCCGCCGACAGGTTGGGTGGGCCGTTTGGGTCCACCGCGGTCAGTGTAGCGGGTGGACCGGGATCCGCATCGTAGACATGATCCGGTCGCTCCTGCGCCGGTGGGCGAGGGTCGTGGCGGGCTGGGCCGGCAGCGCGTGAGCCGGAGGGCGGGGGCTGTCAGGGGGCGACGGATTCCGATTTGTGCAGGGCCCGGGTGACGGAGTTGTTCAGCCAGGCGTAGCCGATGTAGATGAGGAGGGCGCCTTTGGCTCCGTAGGCGGGGACTCGTTTGTGTGGGTAGCTCTGGTCGAACCGCGAGTGAGTCGATTCGCTGTCCTGGCGGAAGCCTTTGAGGCGGCGGCCTGCGGGTGTGTCCGGCGGGACCTGGCGGAGGTGTTCGGTGCGGTTGAAGCGCTTCCTGCCTGTGGTGGGGTCGATCTGGCGGTCGTCTTCGGTTTCGTCGACGCGGATGTGGAGGGTGTGGTCCTTGATGCCACAGGGGATGGTGAGGCGGTGGTAGAAGCGGGTCCGCTTTCCCTCCCGGTACTCGAGTTCTTCGACGGGGAGCGGGGTGTAGTGCGTCTGTCCGTCGATGGTGATGCGGCGCTCGCAGACCCGGGCCTCGGCGACGTAGAGGTCGTGTGTGCAGGTCCCCTTCTGGTAGCGCTGCAGGGACTGGGGCTTGAGTCCTGAGTGCTGTGGGGTGAAGACGACCAGCCCCTCGGCGATCAGCGGGGCACGGTGTTTGCCGCGTAGCGCGGCGTCGTAGGTGGCGGCCCTCAGGCCTGGTGCGCGGGTCAGGACGTACTTGACCATGTCGACGAAGGCGGCGCCCTCGCCCTCCCGGTCGGGGTCCTCTGCCTGGCTTCTGTGGCGAATGGACTCCAGGGCGAGGATGACGCGGCTGTGGGCCTTGTCGGCGAGGCGGACACCGACGGAGAGGAACTTGTTGCCGTAGACCTGCTTGTCACCGCCTTCTACGGTGATGCCGGCGTCCGGGTCGACGCGGTGGGTCCGGATTTCTCCGGTTGTCTTGTCGGCGGTTTCGTGTTCGGTGTGAGACGAGGGCGGGGCGGCGACGGTGGCGTCACCGTGCAGGACCTGCTGGCGCTCGGGGTAGATGCGGCTGACGCGTTTCGCGGACTGTTGCATCATTCCGTGGTCGAGAGCCTGCTGGATCCACAGATCGCGGCTGGTGTCACGGACGCGCGCGTTGGCGGGTTTGAGGTGCTTGCCGAAGTAGTGGTTCCAGTTGCTGCGGGAGGGGCCGACCGGTTTGAGGGCGTCGGCGGCTTCATCGCCCTGATGTCTGCGTACGGCTTGGCGTACGGTCTCCCACCACAGGGGCCGCTGGAGGTGGCTGGCGGTGGAGCGGGCGGATCCGAACAGAGAGATCGCACAGAGGAAGATCAAATAGATGACGGGAGGGTAGTGGGCGGGGCGTCCGACGTCACTTGGGCCGGGTAGGGCTGCGGCGGCGGTGTAGAGGTCGGGGTTGTTCACGAGGTACTCGAACCGTTCGTCCTGGGTGAGGGCGGGGGCCTCGGGACCTTTGGGTGGCGGACGGTCCGTTGCGGCTCCGAAGGCGTCGTCGGGGATGGCGCCGTAGAGGTACTCGGCCTGGTCGCGTTGTTGCCTGTTTTTGGGCGCGGCTGTCTTTCTGCGCGGGCTCATCGGGCGGTGTCCCCGTTCCTCCAGGCGAGACCGGCCAGACCGGCCGCGGCATCCAGGGAGGACAGGCCCAGACGGCGGGCGACCTCGGAGAGTTGTCCCGTCTCGTGCAGGATCTGGCGGGCGACGTAACGGGTGATGTCCCGGGGTTCGACCTTGCGCTTGGGCGTGGCCAGTCCGGCGTTGCGGGCGATGTCGTTGAAGCCGGCGCCGACACTGGCCTGGGCGCCGTACCGCGAGGACTTCGTGCTGGTGACCAACCGGTGCGGGCCGGACCCGGAACGGTCCAGGCGGGCGGCACGCAGGCCCAGGACGTAGACGCCCCATTCGGTGAGCGGGCAGGTCCGGGGGTGGGTGCGGGTCGCGCCGGCCGTACTGACGCGGGCGCGCGCCAGGTCGAGGTCGGTGGTGTCGGCGGCGGCGGTCTCCGCGCTGTGCAGCCCGGCGAGCAGCAGTGCGAGAAGAGCGGCGTGCCGGGTGGCGGGCATGCCGCGCTCGGCGTGGAATTGAAGGCTTTCGATGTCCTGTGCCGTGAGACGGGCGCCGATACTGCGCGGACTGCGCTTGATCGGCGGGGAATCGAGCAGCGGTACGGCCTTCGTCATGCCCAGGGCCCGGGCATGCGCGAAGAAGGACGCTACGGCGGAGCGGCGCTGACGGCGGGTGCTGCCCGCCGGGACCAGGGTGATGTTGTTACGGCGGTCTCGTCCGGGGGCGGCGATGAACGCGTCCGTCAGGTCCCTGGTGACCTCGTCCATACGGCTGACGCCGTGCGCGCGGGCGAAGCGCTGGAGGCGTTCGCTGACCTGCATGTAGAGATCGGCGGTCTCGACGCTCATCCGGCCCGCGGCGGCCTCGTGCAGCCACAGACGGCTGACTTCCAGCAGTGCCTCTTTGATCGTTGCGCTAGCCACGGCGGTCTGCCCGCACGAGGGGGTTCCGGACGGGTGAATCGCACGCGCCGCCGACGGCGGTCACGCTACGGTAGGCGGTGTTCCTCGCCTTGTGTGAGGGCATGCCGAAGCCCCTTCCTGCGCGGCCGTGCCGCGCCGGTCGTGGTGACGGTGGGGTCCGGCGGCGCCAACCCGGCCAAGGGATGTGGGCGCCGCCGGACCGTTTGTTTCGGGAGCCTTATGAGACGGGGCGGCCCCGGAGCTTTGCGGTGAGTTGGTGCACGGCCCGCAAGTGACCGTGCAGGGCGACCACTTCCTGTTCGGTGAGGCGGGTCAGATCCGCCAGCAGCACCGGCGGCAGCAGCAGGGCGAGGAGATCGTCGTCGGCGCAGTAGGCGGATCGGGGCTGCTCGCCTGCCGCGGTTGCACGGCGCGGCGGCGGGACCGCTGAAGTTCCGGGCGTCCCCGGGGCCTTCGGCTCGGCCATGGGCGGGCAGACAGCTTCCGGTCCCGTCCGGCGACCGATGCTTGAGGTCGGGCCGTCCGTCGTGGCGTCACTGAAGAGCGGGGACCGGGGCTCGAGCGCGACTGGGGCCGTGGGGTCAGCCGCGTCGGCCACGGGGGCCGGCGGCAACACGTCCTGTAGGTGGGCGGCGCCCTCGTACCAGCTCAGAAATCCGTCACCGTCGGGGACGATCATGCCCACGACGACCAGCAGATCAAGGAGGACGTGTGCCTGCCGGATCCGGCTCTCGGTGGCCCGTGCGGCCAGCAGCAGCTTGGCGACCAGGCCGTCGCGGGTGACGGGACCGTGAGCCGTCCGTTCCCGCATGGCACGGCCGAACCACAGCCCCCGCCACACGCTGCGCAGGGCCTCCAGGCCGGCCGCCTCGCTGATGGCGAAGGCGCGGGCAACGGCCCTTCCCTTCCGGCTCGGGAGGTACATCGTCGGCCGGTGTGCCTTTTCCAGCAGCCCGGTGTTGAGAGCGAAGACAGGCACAAGCCCACAGTTCTTCGCGGTGAACCCGGTGGCCTCCGCCAACTGAGCGGCGCCGACGGGAACTGTCGACACACAAGCCGCTCTGATCACGGCTACTTGCTGATCGGCACGCATCTTGCGCGTGGGCATCAGCTTCTCGTCGGCCGCCAGCAGGGAACGCCCCGTCGTCACGGCCCCTCACCTTCCTTTCGCTGAGCAATCACTTCCCGGCACCTTCTGCTTCTGGACACTGACCTGACTCCACCGCCCTCCTGCTGCTTGAATAGCATGTCCGGGTGGGATGCGCATGTCGCAGCCTCGTCCGTCACACTGGTCGCGTGCCTGGAGGAACGAGACGTGGAAAGAAGCCGTGGGAGTACGCCGTGGCCGGCGAGTGGCCGTATGCGGTGATGGACGGCTACCGCCCCGCGCAGGTCGGCCAGGCCGTCGCCCGCGCCCTCGCCGAAGCCATGGAACGTCGGCAGCTGAGCGCGAACGCGCTCGCTGTGGCATCCGGCGTCAACCGGCAGGTCATCTCGAACGTTCTCGCCGGTACGACGTGGCCCGACCTGCTGACCGTGGCCAGCCTGGAAGCGGCTCTCGGCGAGATGCTCTGGCCCCGCCATGTCGACTGGCCCCTCGACGGCGACGGGGTCCGTCAACAGCCGTTGCCACCCCAGGCGCGCCAGGACGGCGCATAGGGCAGGGGCACCCTGCTCCGGCGGTTTCGGATAGGGGTCCGAGAAGGGCATGCTTGTCCAATCTCCCGTTCGGGGGAACTTGGCCGGACACCCCTCTTCGCGGTGCAGGAAACCCGCTAACGTCGGAGGTGGCGGCCTGGCCGCGCTGAAGACCGCCGCCCCGTGCCTGGCTCTGGCCTGGAACCCTTCGGCCTGGTGTGGGGCGGCGGTCGCTCATGTGGACGTGCCGCCCGTCTAGGCGGCCTCCCATGCGGCGGCGAGCTGGAACACGCACCGCCGGTCGCCACCGTCACGCCGCTTGTTCAGGACCCTGCGCCTGGCCAGTGAGTCCAGCAGCGCACGAGCGCGACTGTGCGCGCCTTGGTCCTCGTCCTTTTCCGGACCCTCCAGTCGCACCGCCACGTCCTTCGGCGTCCAGTGACGGTCCGGCTCGGTAGTGATGATGCGCATCACCGCGATCGAGCGCTCCCCATGGATGCGAATGACCGCATTCGACTCCGGCTCAACGGGAGTTGGAGGCTGCGGCGCCGGTGCCGGTGCCGGTGCCGGTGCCGCCAGGGGCGCCGCGGCATCGGCCCCCTCTGCACCGTTTCCTGGGGACGGCAGAACGTCGGGGACGAGGTGCAACCTGGTCTGGCCGCGCCCACGGGACTGACGTAGGCCCTTGCCTTCCTGCACGGCTGCCTGGAACGCCCGGAGAACCTGCTCGGCCTTTTCGCGGTCAGCGACCACCAAGTCGCGTTCACTGCTGGTCTGCTCGATCTCGGCCTGTAGCGCCTTGACGCCGGCTGCGAGACGGGTCAGGTGAGTGTTCTTCGACGCGATCAGGGCATCGCACTCACGGAGCAGCGCCTCCATGTCCTTGGCAACCCAGTCCGCAGACGCATCGAGGCCTTCGATCAGGCTCATGGCGCCACCTTAGGGGCGCTGACTCCCACTCGTCCGCTCATGAGGGTCAGGAGCACACAAACGAGTGCAACTTCAGTGGTCTCCTGCCACGTGCTGACCGGCATCGGGGGATGAAAGCAGCAGCTCAACTGACTCAAGCCCGTTGAGTCAGCGGTCACAAGGAGCCAGGCGCCGGGGTTCCTCCAGAGTCGCGGAGGCGGCTCGGTGCGCCAGCGTTGGAGCGCCTTCAACTGGCCTGTGACTTGCCGGGGTGAGCGGCGACTGGGCAGGTGATGGCGAACGAAGGAGCAGCCTTCCTCGCAACGCTGTTGCCACGTCGGGGACTTGAGGTCCACGGTCGACCTGATGGCTGTGCCTGACGAGCGGCCGATGCCGTGAGCCTTCGAACCTCCCCGAGATGTTGCGTTCGGGAGACGGGAGGCACATCCGAACTGGCCCACGCGCCGGTTCTGTCCGGCAGGCCTAACGACGGCAGCCCTGAAGCGGGGTGACTGGATCTGGCACAAGGGAAATCGAACTTGCGCAAGCCTGCTCGCGTAACTATTGATTATTTACGTGACTGGTGAGGCTGAGGTTGTCACAGACGTTGGCTGGAAACGCCGACGATGCGAGTGAGTTTGCCTGGCAAGCTTCCCCCGTGAATTCAACAGCCTTGCGCGTCTTGCTTTCTCCGGTCACGAGCTTCAAGGCGGTTCGCATCATGCGTGGGGCGGGCATGTCGTTCGACGTGGCCTGGCGGGCCGCACGCATCGCCACCTGCCCTGACGAGGTCGGCTACCGCGACTACGGGCATGGCCTGACGCAGTCAAGGAAGCCCGAGATACCTCAGGAGTCACTGCCGCGCATCGAGTCGGACTGACCCGCTGCTGGAGGTCATAACCACAGCACAGTTTCCGGTCGGGCAATCTCTCGATGTTCGAACTCGTTTGCGTGATTCTACGCGGGCGTGTGTGATACGGCCTGATTGAGCCATGGTCGGCGAATTCACCTCGGACCGCAGTTGTGCCGCGGTATGAATACCCCCTGCCTCAGGGCGGGGTCTGACTTCCAGGGGGAGCACATGTCTGACGCAATGGACCTTTCCATGATCGCCGGCAGCGCGTTGCCGGCGACGTTCACGTTCCTGTACCAGCGGCTCGACGACGTCCTGTCGCGTTGGCGCTCGAACCGGACGACAGAGCCGTTACGCACGCCTGAGGTGCCTGCCGAGCTGGTGGGGGATCTGCAACTCCCGCTACGGATCGACTCGCAGCGGCTCGCGGATCGGCTACCGGTCCTGGAGGTT
Organism: Streptomyces seoulensis; assembly: GCF_004328625.1. Classification (NCBI taxonomy): domain Bacteria; kingdom Bacillati; phylum Actinomycetota; class Actinomycetes; order Kitasatosporales; family Streptomycetaceae; genus Streptomyces; species Streptomyces seoulensis. The sequence continues at coordinate 2,656,554 of NZ_CP032229.1, read as the reverse complement.
CTGGCTCTGGCCACGGCGCCCTACGTAGGTGCCCCTGAGCGCATCAGCGCCGGAGATGAGGTGCTGATGCAGACCCTCGGCCGTGTCCGAGAGGCCCTGGAAGACATCCACGGGCAGCGGTTCACCTTCCGGGGAGAGACACGTGAACGGTCCGGGCCGTTCAGCGAGCAGCACTACGACACCGTCGCCGGCGAGGTGACCGGCATGGAGGCACAGGAAGCCATTCGCGGTTCGGTCACAAGCACGATCAGGGCGAAGGAAGTGAAGGCCGGCGGAAAAGTGGTCGGGATGCGGGCACCCGTCATCGACGGCCGCTCCTGACGCCCGCCCTCCGCACTCAGACCGCACTCACACCAGCCACGAGGAGCCCGTCCATGGCCGAGCCCGCTTCTGAGACCAGTGCCGAATCCCATCCCCTTCCCGCCCCTCAAGGCAGCGGACCCGACGATGAAGGGCGGGCGGACGGCCCCACCGCTGTCACTTCCGGTGCTGATGCCGATGGAGAGGCCTTTACAGGCACAGGGACGGACGAGGCCGGTCCGGCGCATGACGTCGCAGCAGGCACGGAGCCCCACACGGAGCCCGACGAGGTGGACTCATCCACCGCTGTGGCCGGGACTGCCCCACCGCCGGCCGGCTCCAGCGGCGCGACCGCCAGCGTCCATGCGCAGACCAATCACGGCACCATGATCGGCCAGTGGTTCGAGGCTGTGCAGCGACACAGCGGCGCTCCTCTGCCCCCGGAAAGCGTCGAGCGGGATCTCTCGGACTATCTGCCCGTCGAGAACGAGGCGGAGCTGTCGGTCCTTCTTGAGGAGAACCGAGCGCTCGTGCTGGTCGCTGACCATCTCGGCAGCGGCCGTTGGACCACGGCGCTCCGGCTTCTGACCACCCGGCCAGGCGATCCCCTGACCCTGCGCCGGGTGCGCAGGGGAGCCGGTGACGCCTTCAGCGCCGAAGGGCTCAAGGGCTACAAGCGCACCGGGTGGATCCTCGACCTGAGAGCAACGGGTGAAGGTGTCCCCGCCTCCTGCGACTTCGGGCTGGAACTCCTCCAGGCCGACGATCTGCGTGATGACGACTCCTACCTGGTCGTTGTCGTCGGCAGGGAAGTGTGGGACCGCATCGGACACGGAGCCGGAACTCTCGCCCGCACACCGAAGGCACCCGCAGCGGCCGCTCTCTTCATGCGGTATCTGCAGTCCGCCGGAATCGCGGACCCCCAAGCCTGGGCCGGGGACCACCGCTTCAATGAGAAGCTGCCCCAGCTTCGTCCTGGCCAGGTCAAGGACTGGGCCTCGACCCTGGTGCGAGCCGAGTTCGAGTACCGGAGCACGACCGGCCAGGGCACGGAATCCGGGTCTGCCGGATTCGAAGCGGTCGTCAAGGCAGCGGGCAAAGCTGTGTCGGGCTGGATGGACGTACTGACCGACTGGCACTGCGTACCCGGACGAACCAGCTACGACCGCAACTACCTGCTGCTGGCCTCGGTCTGCGACGGTGAACCCATCGACGATGTGAACGAGAAGGTGCTTTCCCTGTCGCGTGCGCTGGGAGAGAAGGGCCAGCAGTCCGTGCGCTTGGCCGGGCAGCAGGGGCCGGGACTGATCCAACTGGCGCGTCAAGCCGGGGCGGAACTCCTGCCTGACGGAAGGCTGCGTTTTGCCGGGCCGGGCTTCGCCGAAGCCGTGGTGCGGTACTTCCTGTTGGACCGGCCCGAACTGGCCAAGCCGTTCATGAAGTGGACGGCGCAGCTGTGTGTGAAACTGCCGACCTCTCAGGCGGAGAACCTGGCGGAACGCCTGGCGCCCTGGATCCTGCATCATGCGCAGGCCGCCCGGTCCACAAGGATGTTGCTCGTCGTGGCCGAGAACTGGTCGGCGAACAGCACCCTGCAGCGTCAGGCACACGCACTGCTTGTCACGGCGGCCCTGGACCCGCAGATCGGCGAGCTCACCCGGAAGGCAGCCGGCAGCTGGGCGGAGAGGCAGAACAGTGCCCCGCTGCTGAAGACTCTCGCGGCCGTCTTCCAGAGCGTGACCCCGGCTCACCCCAGGCGGATGCTTCGCCGTCTGGGTGACCTGGCGGGCTCGCTCGACGAGCGGGCGCAGCTGGGCGCGACGGAGAAGGCCGAGGTCGCGGAGGCAGTCGGAGCGGCCATCGATGCCCTGTGGGGCGATGATGATCTGCATCCTCAGCTGCGTGAAACGCTGAACACGTGGTTCGACAGCGAACACAAGGGGCAGCAGCAGGCCGCAGCGAGCGCCTTCATGTATCTCGCCCTGCAACAGGATGAGTTGGGTGCACCCGCCCTGTTGACCGGCCCCGGAACCGTTCCCGACTGGGTGATCCGCGGGTGGCGGACCGCTCTGGAAGCTGAGGAACCCACCTCGCTGGCTCGCCAGGCGTGTGCGGCCTGGCTGGACGCCTCAGCGACACGCCCTTCGGCTTCCGACCGGATCTTCAGCACGCTGGTGCGAGCAGTCCACGACACTCCCACCGACCACCTGCGAGGCCTGCGCTTCCTCAACATGGTCCGCCTCGCCGAACACTGGCTGACTCAGGGGACAGCACCGGACCAGGAAGACCGTAACCGGCTCCGTGCCGCCCTGATGCAGAGTGTCCGGCACGCCGATCCGCACCACCGACCCGAGCCTGAGGGCGAGCCTGCGGGTGACTAGAGCCTGGCCCTGGTCAATGCGCCGAGGCCAGTTCCACGTGGACTTCACCGCCGCGAGTGCTGACGAGGGCTTCCGCTTCGCGGTGCACGTACAGGGGCAATGGCGCCGGCGAGGCCGCCGGCACTACGCGCCAGCCGCCGCCGCGGCCTCCCACGTGATCGATGACATCACCAAGCTGGCGGCGGGCTTCTCGATCCTGTCGCCCACCGCGCTGCAGGAGCGAGCCAACGCACGCCTGGGCCGGCCGGCCCGCTTGCCCAGCGAGGGAGTCAGCGTGACGTGGGCCCTCGTCCAGATCCACGTCACGCCCGAAGACCTTGAGGCGGCGCAGAGCCGCATCCGGGTCCGAGCCCAGGCCCGGGCGGACGCCGAACTCAAGCAACTGCGCATCACCCAGGCTGCGGCCTACCGGGACCAGCTGCGTGAGGACCCCACGCTCGCTCTCGCACAGCTGCTCCTGGAGTCGCCCGAGGCGGTCACCGAGCAAACCGTCACGATCATCCCCAAGATCGCCGAGCAGGTGGCCGCCTACGCCCCGGGGGCGGCATGGGTTCAGACAGCCCATCTGCTGGCGGAGTGGTACGGCACCATGCCGCCCGACGCCAAACAGTTCGTCATCGATCGCTTGTGCACGGTGGCCAGTGAATTCGCCGGTGAGGAAGTGGCCCAGCGGCTCAAGGGCGTCTACGGCTCGCCTACGGGCGATGAACCTTGGCCTGCGGGAAATGCCCATGGCCGTTCAGAGGGCGCAGCCTACGGCCGGGCCCGTACGTGATCACAGGCTGAAGGGTGTACTTCGGTCTGCCCGCCATCGGCGGTTTCGATGACGGGCAGCCTGGGAGCCGGTTGGGGGTTCACTCCTTGAGCGGTACGTGTCTTGCTACTTGAATAGCGGGCGGTCAATCTTGATGCATGCACACCACCCATGTCCTGCCATCGGCCGTCGACCGCCGCGTCTATTTGCTTCTCCTGGATGACGAGAATCGACTCATGCTGTGTGGTGGCTGCTGTAACGGCTGGACCGTCCCTCAGGTCCTCCTCGAGCCGGGCGTTGACTTCCAGGAGGGGGCTGTGCGGCATCTCGCCCGTCGATTCCGGATCGAGAACCCACGGTTCGGCTCCGTCTACGGCATTCACGAAACGAGCGAGTCGGACTGTTGGGAGCGTGGCCATCACACTGTTTCCCGCATTCTTATCGTGAGGATCAACGCTCAGGAAGCCGCGTCTTTTCGCTGGATGTCCGGGTCTCACACGATGTGGGGCATCAATCAACTGACGTCTCGGCATCAGGAGATTTCTCCCGAAGGCGTGGCCCTTCTCGTGTCCGGCTACGTGGAAGGCTGGCTTCCCGACGGTCCGGTTTCCTTCCGCTGATGCGGAAGCGCACAGCGTCGCGCCACCTGTCGCACTGACGCCGTCGTGCCACTTGCCCGGGAGCGGAGCTTCGGCGTGTCCTCATGCTCCGTCTCATTCGACCACAGGGTTTTGCCGGCCTCGTCGACCGCCGCTGCGCAGTGGTGGCCCCTGCCCGCGTTGATGCCTGCCCAGACTTCGGCCTGTCGCTCACACATCCGCCCCTCCTCGTTCCGCACGGATTGCCGTCGGCCCGAGGAACACCCCGCTGTCTCCGTAATCAGCGACCGCACGAAGCGCGCACATCTCAATCAGCAGCCAGGACGCCCCGGAGAGCCGGACGGCCACTCCTTCGCAGCCACGACTGGCAAGACCCGATCAGCCACATCCGGCCCTCCCGGGCCACCCAACAACTTACGGAGCTCAGTAAGTGATTCCCATGGCGGAGCGTCTGGGCGTGGTGAGGGCCACCGCTGCCGCATGGCCGGCGTCGACGGGCACGTCGGCCAGCGTCGAGCCGGGAAGTGTCGCGGGGGCGGGACCGGTGCCGACGTACACCGTGCCGACCCCAGCGGCCAAACCGTGGCCAGTGCCCTGAGCTTGATCCGCTTTGACGGACACCATCGGTGTGGTGGTCAGGCTGCCAGAGCTGCCTCGTAGTCCGCGGGACTGCGGTAACCGAGGCTGCAGTGCAGTCGGTGCAAGTTGTACCAGCCTTCGATCCACTCGAATGCGGTGTGGGCGGCCGACCTGCTCGGCCAGGGCTGGGCGCCGATCAGCTCGTTCTTCAAGGTGGCGAAGAACGACTCGGCCAGCGCGTTGACGCTCCTAAAGTTGTCAACTCGCCGCGGAGGCCGTCCGTGGGGTCGGCTGAAGCAGGTGGTAGACCTCGCGGATGACGTAGCGCTTGAGGCATCTGATGATCTCGCGTTTCGTCTTGCCTTCGGCTGTGCGGCGGGCGACGTAGTCGATCGTGGGCTGGTGGATCCGCATTCGGACGATGACGGTTCTGTAGATCGCAGCGTTCAGCTGGCGGTGGCCACCGTGGTTGATGCGATGCCTGCCGCCGGTCATGCCGGAGCCGGTGGGCACGGGAGCGATGCCCGCGAGCTTGGCGAGAGCGGCCTCAGACTTGATCCGCTCGGGGTTGTCGCCGGTCACGACGAGGATCTCCGCGGCCGTGTCCACGCCGATACCGAAGGGCTCGAGCAGTTGCGGGGCGACCCGCTGGACCAGGTCGCCAATCATCTTCGTCAGCTCCTTGGCCTCGGCGTCCAGGTACTGCCACCGCTTGGCGAGCGTCCGCAAGGTGTGCCGAAGTGCGTCCTCGGGTCCTTCCAGACGGCGAGGACGCAGAGCTGCCAGCTGCCGCGCCAGGCTGATCTGTGTCTTGCCGGCAGTCTCCCGGCGCAGGGCGTCCGAGGCATGGATGAGTATCGCCTTGATTGTGATCATTGCCGCCGCGCGCTGTTCAACGGCCTGGTCATGGGCGATTTTGAGCTGGCGGATCATCTCGGCCTCGCCGTCGGCGGTCTTCGGCGTGGCCGTCGCGAACCCGGCCAGCACGGCGCGGGCGGCGTTCTCGGCGTCCAGGGTGTCGGACTTTCCGTTCATGCGCCGCAGCCGCCGGTCCGGGCGTCCGGCCTCGACCACCTTGTGGCCAGCCCTGCGCAGGAATGAGGTCAACGTGGCGCCGTAGGAGCCGGTGCCCTCGATTCCGAAGGCCAAAATGTGACCGAACGAGTCTGCCCAGTCAGCCAGTTGCTGGAAGTCGCCGGTGTCGGTGGGAATCGTGAGGGTGGCCAGGATTCCGCCGATGGTGTCCATCACCGCTGCGACGTGCACGTGCTTGTGCGTGTCGACGCCGATTACGACGTGTCCGGACCTGGGTTGCTCGCTGGTCTGCACGGAGTTCCTTCCGGTCGGTAGCGTGGGGTCACGCTGTCGCCGGTCGGACGGACAGGACTGTCACGGGACGCTTTGGCGAGTCGGCTCCAGGCTCCTGACTTGTTGAATCGACCGCAGACGCTCGGTCTGCAGCCGTAGCGTCCAGGGTGTCGGTCGGCACGGGCCCGCAGTGCTCCTTGCCGCCCTCGGGCTGGCTCACTGATAGCGTGCCGCCGCCGGCCGACACCCGCGCGGTGTGGCTCGACAGAGGCATGAAGGTGACGCAGTGACTTCAAGTCAGGGTGCCCGCCGCACTCCCTTTCCTGTCTCATCGAGTGCGAGGGCAGCAGTCTGTGATCCTGATCGGTGTCGATCCCCACAAGTCGTCCCACACCGCCGTCGCCGTCGATGCCGCCGGCCACCAGGTGGCCCAGCGCCGATTCGTCGTCAACGCCGGAACCTTCCGCCATCTGATGCGCTGGTGCGAGCAATGGCCCGACCGTCGTTTCGCGGTCGAGGGCGCCGGCGGCCTGGGCCGCCCCCTCGCCCAGCAGCTGGCCGCCGCCGGCGAGAACGTGGTGGACGTGCCCTCGACCCTGTCGGCCCGGGCCCGGCTGCTGGCCACCGGCGGAGACCGGAAGACCGACGCCAAGGACGCCCTCCACGTCGCCCAGGTTGCTCTCTTCCGCACCGACCTGCGGCCCGTGGTCCAAGAAGACCAGACCACGATCCTGCGGCTGCTGACCGAGCGGCGGGACGACCTGGTCCACGAGCGCACCCGCGTTCTCAACCGGCTGCATGCCGTCCTGCGCGATCTTCTGCCCGGCGGAGCACCCACCGGTCTGTCGGCGGACAAGGCCGCGGCCTTGATGAAGGGCATCCGGCCGGTCACGGCCACCGACAACTGCCGCCGGGACATAGCCCGTGACCTGCTGGCCGACCTGCGCAGACTGGACCGGCAGGTCAAGGACAACGAAGCCGAGATGCGCGAGGCCGTCGCCGCGACCCGCACCACACTGACCACCCTGCCGGGCCTGGGCACCGTGCTGGCCGCGAAGGTCATCGGCCACATCGGGGACGTCAGCCGGTTCCCCACCGAGCACCACTTCGCCAGCTACACCGGCAGCGCACCCCTGGACGCCTCCAGCGGCAACAACGTCCGCCACCGGCTCAACACCGGCGGCAACCGCGCGCTGAACTCGGTCCTGCACACCATCGCCGTCTGCCAGATCCGCGACGGCGGGCGCGGGCAGGACTACTACCTCCGCAAGATCAGCGAGGGCAAGACGCCTTCGGAGGCCCGCAGGGCCCTCAAGCGACGCCTGTCCAACGTGGTCTACCGGATCATGAAACGAGACCAACGAAACCACCTCGCCCATGCCGCTTGACACACAGAGGCGCTATCAGGTCAACCCGCGCCGGGGCCGCTCGCTCCCACGGCGGCAGCCATCTCGCCACCAGATGGCACGGGAACTGGCGTGTTCACCGGGCTCTCCCCGGCCAGCACCGACACGAGCTCCTCACGCCCCACCCGGGCCCGCTCGACTCGCTCCCGCGGCGGCATCCACCTCGGCTTGAGCCTGCTCCAGAACCTCCGTCCAGGACTCCAGATCCTGCCTCGCCCGCGCGTCACGCTGTTCCATCAACCCCAGCACCGACGGCATCGCACCCTCCTCGATCCACGACAAGCCGTCCGCTGCCTGCCCCTACACCTCCGCGATCATGCCCCGCACACGAGAAGTCCCTGTCCATCGAACAGGGACTCCTCCCTTTGCCACAACGCACTGAGGAGAACCAGCCGCGTACGGACGCCCCGGCGTCCCGGTCAGGGGCAGATGACGACCTGCGCCGCGTAGCTGAGGCCTGCGCCGAATCCGACGAGCAGCAGGATGTCCCCGCTGGTGATCCGCCCCGCCGCGCGCATGTGGTCCAGGGCGAGCGGAATCGAGGCGGAGGAGGTGTTGCCCGACTCCGCGATGTCGTCGGCGACCACCAGGTCGGGGCGTGCCCCGTCCGCCTTCAGCTGCCTGGCGATGGAATCCACGATCCGCAGGTTGGCCTGGTGCGGCACCAGCGCGTCGATGTCGGACAGCCGCAGCCCGGCCCGCTCGACCGCGCGCGCGGCGACCGGGGCGGCTGTCTCCGTCGCCCACCGGTACACCGACAGCCCGTCCTGCTCGATGTGGGTGCGGTTCCAGATGCCGACGGTCGACACCCGGTCGCCCGCGCTGCCCCATACGACCGGCCCGATCCGCGGCTCGTCGGACGGGCCGACGACCGTGGCCCCGGCCCCGTCGCCGAAAATGATGGCGGTGTTGCGGTCGGAGTGGTTCACCCAGTCGGTGAGCTTCTCCGCGCCGATCACTAGGACGTGGCCGGCCGAGCCCGACCGCACGAGGTCGGACGCGGTGTTGACGGCGTAGCAGAAGCCCGCGCAGGCCGCGTTGAGGTCGAACGCCCCGCCGGCGCGGATACCGATCCGGTCGGCCACCTGTGCGGCGGCGTTCGGGATCGGGGCGGGCATCGTGCAGGTCGCCACGATGACGGTGTCCACGCCGGACGGATCGAGCCCCGCATCGGCCAGGGCTTTGCCGCCCGCCTCCACGGCGAGGTCCGCGACCGAGGTCTCGGGACCGGCGTAGCGGCGATGGACGATGCCGACCCTGGTCCGGATCCATTCGTCGCTCGTGTCGAGCACAGCTGCCAGATCGTGATTGGACACCACCCGGTCGGGCAGGGCGCTGCCCAGGCCGAGCAGCCGCGTGTGCGGGGAGCCGCTGACCGAGCGCAGCCTTTTGCCCGGGTTGTCGATGCCGTCCATGTCTTTCTCTCCGTGTGGGTTGAACCGGGTCATTGAGGTGCGGTGCCACGCAGGTCAGCCGCAGCCGCCCGCCGTGTCCCGGTCGTACGCGCCGATCCGGCCGGCGAGCCGGGCTGGTACGCCATCCAGCGGATCGGTCTCGACGGCCCGCGCCGCCTCGGGGGAGGAGACGTCGCCGAACACCGTCTCCAGGGCCGTGACGAACTCGTCGAGCCGGTCCAGGCCCCAGAGCCGTTCCCGGCCGATGCGGAAGTAGGGGAATCCGAAAATGTCGTCCTCCCACGCCGCCTCGAGGACATCCACCGCTTCCGCCCTGATCTCCGGATCGAACTCGGCGGCACGCAGTGCGGCACCGTCGAGCCCGGCCGCGTCGGCGGTCCTGATGAACACGTCCTCGTCGTAGATGCGTTCCCCGCGGTGCCAGCGCGCCTGGACGAGCGCCCGGTACAGGACGTGTTCCTCGCCTCGGCGCCGGGCCGCCAGCCAGGCCAGGTGCGGCAGCTCCCACTCCTGCCCCAGCTGGTCCACCGGCCACACCAGCGGATAGCCGAACCGGGCCGCCGTCCGCTTGATGTCCCCGAGCATGTAGAGGTGCTTCGCCTTGCTCATCGGCGTGTACAGCACCTCGGCGCCCCGGTCGTGGAGTGCCTGGCCCAGCTGGGGTTCGGGCTCCCAGAACGGGTAGTAGTCGATCAGCTCGGTGGCCCGCGGGAATCGGCGCTCCAGCTGGTCCACCGCCATCCAGCTGTACGGGCTGCGAAGGCTGAAATACAGCCGCGGACGCCTGCGCATGCTCATGCACTCCCCCGTGAACCGGTAAGGGCGCCGGAGCCGGCCTCTGCCCCGGCCAGGAAATCGGTGAACCCGGCTGCCACCTCGGCCGCGTGGCTGACGTGGAAGCAGTGGCCGTAGCCGGGCCGGTGCGACACCGTCACCGCCGGCGCCGCCAGGGACAGCGCCGTACCCCGTCGCTCGACGAGCGCCGGGTCGCTCTCGCCGACCAGTACCCGGGTCGGCGTGCGTATCGCGGAGACGGGGAAGGTGCCGGTGGCGGCGAACCGCAGGTACAGCGCGTGGATCCCGGCCGGACCGATCCGGTCGAGCGCGGTGTCCACGATCATCTCGAAGAGCGCCTCGTCCATGCCGTCATAGCGGGTGCCCAGGGAGATGCGGATGCCGTCGGCCACCGCGAACCGGAACGCCGCGTTGAACTCCCGCTCCAGCGCGTCGTCCACCGTGTCCTCGGCCGGGCGGTAGAACGGTGCGAACAACATGGCCGTCGCCAGGTCGGGAGCGTCCGGGGCGCACAGCAGCTCCAGCACCGCGTTCCCGCCCAGCGAGTGGCCGAGCAGCGAGTGGACGGGACCGTCGAGCAGTTCCAGAGCGCCGCGCAGCCACTCCCCGGGGGTTCCTGCGGCACCCCAGCCGTAGTCGTTGCCTGCGCGCCACGGCAGGTCGAGTGCGGCCAACCGGAAGTCGCCTGCCAGTTCCCGGGCCAGCGGCTGCCATTCACGCCAGCCGCCCTCGGCCCCGTGCACCGCGACCACCAGCGGTCCGGTGCCGTCGGCCAGGACACGGACGCCCACCCGATGCCCGCCGATCTCCCGGGCGGCCACCTCAGGGGCGTCCTGTGGACGCGTGCGCTCAACTGCCACCGTTGCTCTCCCTCTTGCTCCAGCCGCGCAGCACCACCGCGCCGACCGCTCCGTCCGGCGAGACGGACGTCACCAGGGACACCTCGCCGTCGTGCCCGGAGTCGGCGCGGTGCCGGGCGAGGACGGCGGCGATCTGCACCATGCCCGAGGCACCGCCGCACTCCCCGGCGAACTCCTTGACCCGCAGCCGCTCGGGGCCGCTGGAACCGAACACCTCCCGCAGGGCCGCTCGTTCGACCTCGTCGAGGCGGGCGATGCCACCCTCGCCGGTCGATACGACGGCGACCTGGTCCGGGGTGACACCCGCGGTGCTCAGCGCGGCCCGGATCCGCTCGGCCAGGCCCGTCGCGAAAGCGGTGCCGCCCCCTTCGTACTGGCCGAACTCGGCGGAGAGGATCTCGGCGTCGATCGGCTTGCCGGCCGCCCTGGCGGCCCTCGCGTCCTCGGTGACCAGCACCACTGCGGCCTCACCGAGCGGAGCCCGGGACGGATCGCCGGCGTGCGTGTGGTGGTCGCCCCAGGCGCGGTGCGCGCTGAACTCCTCCGTCGCGCCGAGCAACAGGGTGTCGGCGTGCCCCCGGCCGATCAGGGTGCGGCCATAGCGCAGTACCGAGACAGCCGCCAACTCGCCCGCCGGAATGGTGCAGTTGGCGCCGCGGAGTTGGTACCAGATGGCGCAGCGACTCGCCGCGCAGTTCATCACGGCGTTGGGGAAGAGCAGCGGTTCCACCATGTACGGGCGCTCGTTGACCAGCGTCTCCCGGTCGAACTCGGCGGTCGCCCGCAGGCTGCCCAGCGTGGTGCCCAGCACCACGCCGACCTCGTCGCGGTTGTCCTCGTCCACGACGAGGCCGGCGTCGGCCAGCGCGAGGCCGGACGCCGTCACGGCGAACGCGGTGCTGCGGTCCAGGCTGGCGGTGCGCTTGCGGCCCAGGTGCTCCCGTACGTCGAAGTCCGTGATCGCACAGGCCTTGGGCTGCGGCAGCGGCTCGTCGAACATACCGCTCACATCCGCGAGCCCGCTCCTGCGCTCGGCCACGGCCCGGGTGAACTCGTCCGCGCCCGCGCCCAGGGGGGACAGGACCCCCCAGCCGGTGACAGCGAGTGTGGTCGGCATCAGGCGACCTCCCCGAAGACGGTGACCGCGTTGTTTCCGCCGAATGCGAACCCGTTGTTCTGCACGATCCGCAGCCGGGCCGGGCGCGCGGTGTTCGGCACCGGGTCGATCCCCTCCAGCTTCGGGTCCGGGGTGCTGTAGTTGATGGTGGGCGGCATGAACCCTTCCTTGATGCCGAGTACGGACGCGATGGCGCCCAGGCCGCTCGCCGCGCCCATGGTGTGGCCCAGCATCGACTTGATGGAGCTCATCGGCGGCGGGGTCGCGCCGAACACGTCCCGCACCGCGTTGGTCTCCGTGAGGTCGTTGGCCGGGGTACCCGTGCCGTGGGCACAGATGTAGTCCACGTCGGACGGGGAGATCCCGGCATTCCTGTGGGCCCTGCGGATGCAGCGGGCGATGCCCTCGGCGTCCGGTGCCACCGGGTGGCGGGCGTCGCAGCTGAGGCCGTAGCCGAGCACTTCGGCGTAGATCCTGGCGCCGCGCTCGCGTGCCGAGTCCAGGGTCTCCAGGAACAGCGCCGCCGCTCCCTCGCCGGCCAGCACTCCGGTGCGGTCCCGGTCGAAGGGGGAGCAGGCGTCCCGCGCCATCAGCCCGCAGCGGTAGAAGCCCGCGTGCCCCCACCGCACGATGGAGTCCGCGCCGCCCGCGACCATGTAGTCGAGCTCGCCGCCCGCGATCATGTCGTAGGCGTTGCCGATGGTGTAGTTGCTCGCCGAACAGGCCGCCGAAAGCATCATGGAGTCGCCGGTGAAGCCGAGCTCACGGTTGACCGCGGCGCCGATACGAGACGCCGGGGTCAGTGCGAACTCCGCGCCGGCCAGGTCGTCGAAGCCGTCCCGTACCCAGTCCTCGGTCAGGTGCTGGACATGGAGGGCTTCGCCGGTGCAGGTGCCCACACTGGCACCCGACCGGGGGCCCGTGATCTGCTCGGGGTCGATCCCGGCGTCCTCGACGGCGAGCCGGGCCGCGGCCGCCGCGAACAGGCTGCTGCGTCCCCACTCGGCGGGGTCGAGCCGCTCGAGGATCGTCTCGGGCTGAAAGCCCCGGACCTCGCCCGCCATGACGTGCGGGAAGCCGGTGGTGTCGAAGCTGGAAATGGGGGAGATTCCGCTGTGCCCGGCGCGCAGCCCGGCACCGAAGGCGGCGATCCCGATCCCGATACTGGTAACCGGTCCGAGCCCGGTGATGACAACGCGCCGGTCCACGTGCTCAGTCCTGCCAGTTCGCGACGTGGGCGACGACCTTGTAGACGGCGGTCAGGCTCGTCATGTTCGGCAGCTCGGACTGCGGCAGCTCGATCTTGTACTTCTTCTCGATGCGGGCCAGCAGCTCGATGGCGCGCAGCGAGTCGCCGTCGTGGTCCTCGATGAACAGGTCGTCGTCGCCCAGGTCCTCGGGCTCTATCTCCAGGGCCGCCGCGGCGAGCTCCCGGAGTTCTTCGAGGCGCTGCGCCTGCAGGGTCTGGGACATGTCAGCCTCCGATGTACGTAATCATTGATGAGTTGTCGGGTGACCGGAACAATATGCGAGAAGCAGCGTAACGGCATGCCGCTAACCACCCACTAAAGCGCTACTTTCATCTGACTGACAGCCGCCCTTAAGGCGGCTTGCGATTGCGTCCCATACGAATCAGGATTCGCGACGAAAGTTCCTGCGGGGAGGCACGCCGGGCCCCCGCGCACCGACGGAAAGACAGGTTGTGCGCATGCTGTGGACGCTACTGAGGTGGATTTTCGTCATTCCACTCAGGGTCATTTTCCGCCCTCGGGTGACAGGGGTCGAAAACATACCCAGGAATGGGCCGTTCATTGTCGCGGCCAATCATCTGTCGTTCTTCGACTCCATATTCATCTCGCTGCTCGCGCCCCGGCGCATGTACTTCGTCGGCAAGCAGGGCTGGCTGGAACAGCCCGGTGTGAAGGGGAAGGTGCAGGGGCTGTTCTTCCGGGGCGTCGGAATGGTGTCGGTGGACAGCGGAAGCGGTTCGACGACGATGGCGGGTCTGGAGACCTCGCTGCGCCTGCTCGACCGCGGGCACGGGCTGGGCATCCACATCGAAGGCACCCGGTCGCCCGACGGACGCTTGTACAAGGGAAACACCGGCACCGCCTGGCTGGCGCTGCGCAGCGGTGTGCCGGTCGTCCCGTGCGGCGTGCTGGGCACGGAACGGGTCCATCCGAAGGGGGCGAAGCGGCTGTACGTCACCCGGTTCGACGTCTGGTACGGCGAGCCCCTGCACTTCACCGAGCACCATGGCCGGGAGTCCGACCGCAGGGTGCGGCGACAGGTGACCGACCGGATCGTCCGGGAGATCGGGGCGCTCACCGGACAGGAGTACGCCGGCATCTACGCGGAGACCGCGAAGAGCCGAGTCGCCTGACGGGGCGAGGCTCCTCCCCGTGGAAGAGCCTCACCTTTCCCAGCGCCGCCGGCGACCCGGCCCCGACCCGGCTCAGCCGCTGATGCCACCGTCGATCTGGAGCACCTGGCCCGTGATGTACGCGGACTGCTCCGAGACGAGGAAGGCGACTGCGTCGGCGACCTCGGCGGCCGTACCCGCCCGGCCGAGCGGGATGTGCCGCAGCACCTTGGTCCGCGCCTTCTCGTTCATGCCGTCGGTCATGTCCGTGGCGATCAGGCCGGGCGCCACGACGTTGGCCCGGATACCGAACCGGGCGACCTCCTTGGCCAGCGACTTGGTGAAGCCGATGATCCCGGCCTTCGACGCCGCGTAGTTGGACTGCGTGGCGTTGCCGTGCACCCCCGTCACCGAGGAGATGTTGACGATGGCACCGCCCTGCTGCTTGATCAGCGGGAAGACCGCCGCGCGGCACGCGTTGTAGGTGCCGGTGAGGTTGGTGTCGATGACGCTGTGCCAGGCGTCGGGGCTCATCGTCGCCAGCGGGGCATCGCTGACGATGCCCGCGCTGGTGACCACGGCGCCCAGCGGGCCGAGTGCCTTCTCGCTCGCGGCCACGAAGTCCGCCATGGCCTGTGCGTCCGTCACGTCCACCGCTGCCTCGAACACTCGGCGGCCGTGCTTCTCGGCGAGCCGCTCGATCAGGTCGGCGTCCGCCGGACGGCTGCGGTAGCAGTAGCTGACGTCGTACCCGTCGGCGAGCAGGCGCTCCACCACCGCCCGGCCGATGCCGCGCGACCCGCCGGTGACGAGCGCGACCCGCGGGTCCTTCGCGGCGTTGCTGTCGGCCTGGGTCATCACACTGCCACGACCTTCTCGGCGAGCAGGTCGAAGACGGACTTGAGGGAGCGCACGTCCTGAAGGTTCGACTCGTTGACCTTCACCTGGTACTTGCGCTCCAGCGTCACCAGGATCTCCATGGCGAGGAGGGAGTCGACGTCGAGGTCCTCCTTGAAGTCGGCGGTGTCGGTCACTTCGTCCACGTCGACGTCGATGACCTCGGCGATGGTGCTGCGAAGGTCCTCCAGGTCCAGGACCGGTGCCGGCTGCGGCATGGGTTTCTCCTCCGTTGTGTCGGTGTGGTCGTGCGGATCAGACGAGGCCTTCGCCGCCGTCGACGGCGATGGTGTTGCCGGTCAGCCATGACGATTCGCTGGCGGAGAGCATCACGATCGCCTCGGCGACGTCCTCGGGCGTCGTCGTCCGGCCGTGCGGGTTCCCCTCGGCGGCACGCCGGGCGAGGTCGTCGCTGCCCGGAATGCGCAGCAGGGCCGGGGTCGGGGTCATGCCGGCCCGCAGGGCGTTGACCGAGATGCCCGCCGGGGCGAGTTCCACGGCCAGCTGGCGCACGTGGGCGCCCAGGGCGGCCTTCGCGGCGGCGACGGCGCCGTAGCTCGGCATGGCGTGCTCGTCACCGCGGCTGGTCAGGGCGAACACACTGGCGCCCCGCGGGAGCAACCCCGCCACGTACAGGTCGCGGACCCAGTAGACGAGGCTGTGCCCCATCACATCGGCGGTCATGTTCATCTGGCGCTGCGTGATCACGTCGGGTTCCCCGTCCCGCGGGATGAGCGGGAGCAGGCTGCCGAAGGCCAGCGAGTGGAGCAGCACCCGCACGCCCTGCCCGCCGGTCAACTCGGCGAGCTCGGCGACCAGTTCGGCGCGGTTCTGGGCGCTGGCCGCGTTGCGGTTGTGGAAGGAGACCTGGACGCCGGTGTCACGGAGCTCCGCGATCAGCTCGTTGACCTCGTCCTCGTGGGCGGCGGTGCTGAAGTGGACGCCGCAGATGTTCGCGCCCTCGCGGGCCATGGCCAGGGCGGTGGCCCTGCCCATGCCGCTGGAGGCGCCGAGGATCAGGCACCACGTTCCCTTGACAGGTGACAGCATTTCTACCTCTTGGTTTGTGCACGTATGCCGTGCTGGGGTTCCGTCTTGCGGGAGTTCAGGGCCGTGGGGCGGTGGAGTCCGCGGTGTCCGGTGTCCGGATCAGCGCGAGAGCGGCGTTGCCCGAGCGGCCGGCGACGACCACCAGGTGCGCGCCGGGGCCGTCCGCGCGCAGCGCGCGGGCAAGCAGTTCCACCGGTGCCAGCGCCCCCGCCCGTGGCCCGGACAGCTTGGTCGTCACGGAAGCCCGGGTGCCGCACCAGGCCCGCACCGAGGTTTCGACGGCGGCGGCCACGGGCGAGGCGTCGGTGACCAGCCGCACGGAGGCCAGGCCCGAGGCGGGCAGGCTGGGGGCGTGCAGCGCGTCCAAGGCCGCACACACCGCGTGCCGCGCGCGCTCGCGGCCCGCTGCCCGGTCCAGTGCGGCGGGCGGCAGGAAGCACAGGGCGGTCCGCAGCGACGCGCTGTCCGCCGTGGTCCCCGCCTCGCGGGGGCGCAGCATGAACAGCGCGGCGCCTTCTTCGGGGGTGGCGGTGCCGCAGAGGGGGTCGGCCGCCTCGGTCGCTCCGGCGAGGACGACGTCGCAGCGTCCTTCCGCAAGCTGCTGCGCTGCCACGTGGAGCGCCTGGACACCGGCGACGCGCTCAGAGGTCAGCGTCAGGTTGGAGCCCTTGATCCCGTGTTCGGTGGACAGCTTCGCGGCGACCAGGTTGACCGAGAAGAACGGTGTGGTCATCGGGCTGAGCAGCCGGATCCCGTCCTGCCGCACGGTCTCCTCGATCTCAGCGTGCAGGGGTGCCACGGCACTGTTCGTGCCCACCACGGCCGCCCGCCGCTCCTCGGCGAGGAGTTGCGTCATCACCTCGCCGCCGGGGGAGCCCATGGCCTCGCGAGCGGCGGCCAGCAGGTACTGACAGGCATCGGGAAGGTACTTGTAGCCGCGCGGCCCGAGCCGGGTCCGGTAGTCGAACCAGGCCGCCCCGCGCGCGAGTCCGGCAGGCGGCACCACGAGCCCCACGCCTGCGACGGTGGCCTCCGCCACCGTGGTCCGGGCCGTCACAGCGCTTCGCCTCCGAACACCAGCGAGAAGTTGGCTCCACCGAATCCGTACGCGCTCAGCAGCGTGTTCACCCCGGGCAGCGGGGTCGGTCCGTGCTGCGGCAGCCAGACGTCGCAGTCGGTGTCCTGCCGGGCGAGCGGCACGTTCGCCGGCGCCTGACCGTGCCGGGCGATCAGCGCGGCGCAGACCGCCGCGAACGCCGCCGCGGCGCCCGCACTGTGGCCGATGAAGGCCTTGAGGCTGAACAGCGGCACACGGTCGAGGTGCTCTTGGAGCACCTCGCGCAGGACCCGGGACTCCAGTGCGTCGTTCTGCTCGGTTCCGGTGCCGTGCGGGATGACCAGGCCGATCTCCTCGGGCCGCATCCGGGCGTCGCACAGCGCCTCCCGCGCCACCCGCACCAGTTGGCCGCCCTCCGGGTCCGGCGCGGTGGGGTGGTGGGCGTCGCAGCTCCAGGCGCTGCCGCGCAGTCGGCCGTAGCGGCGGCGGTCACCCGCGGCCCGCGCGGACCGGACCACGAGCATCGCCGCGCCTTCGCCGAACACGGTGCCGCGGCGGTTCTCGTCGAACGGGCGGCACGCCTCGGGGTCATTGGCGCCCAGCCTGCTGAAGCTGGACAGCGGCACCGTGCCCAGCGCGTCCGCCCCGCCGACCAGCACGGTGTCGGCCTCGCCCCGCCGCACCATGCCCATGGCGAGGGTGAGGGCGTAGCCGCTGGCGGCGCAGGCATTGCTCACGCTGAGGTTGGTGCCGAACGCGCCGAACTCGTCGGCGACCGCGGAGGACAGCGCGAACATGGGCTCCCAGTCGCCCGCCGCGCCGGCTCCGGTGTCCGGGCCAGGGCCCATGTCGCGTTCCCCGGTCGCACCCCCTGCCGTGCCGATCACCACGGCCATGTCCGTGATCTCGGCGTCGGTCAGGCCCGCGTCGGCCACCGCCTCGCGGGCGGCGTACAGCGCGAACTCCGTTGCGCGGGCCCGTCGTTCGGCGGGGGCCGACGACCACGGACCCGCCCCCGTCACCTGGTAGGCCAGGGCGTCGGGAACTCGTTCGGTCAGTCCGGGCACGGGTTCCGGACGGCTGTCGGCCGCCTTGAGCCCGGCCCAGAACGCGTCGGTGCCCAGCCCCAGGCAGCTCACGGCGCCGACTCCGGTCACCAGGACGTCCAGGGGGTCAGGGGAGTGCATGCTCGGCTCCCTCTCATGGGGCGGCTGTCGGAGGCGGGGACGATCGGCAGGGGGCCGGCTCTCGATCACCGCGAGAAGACGAATATGGCCGGAGATTCGGTTCTCATGCGCTGCGCACATCGCGACACGCACCATTCGACCAAGTCGACGTGAGCCTACAGGGCAGCCGCTAAAGCTCTGCTTAATACCCGGTAAGAGGCCGCTGAGCTGCGACTGAAACACCTTCGAGGGCGGCCTCGATAATCAGACAGGAAGGCGATCTTTAAGTTCCGCTTTAGGGGGGTCGAATTAGGGTTCCGAGTGACAACAGGACGGCACCGTGCGGCGTTTCCTTAAAGCCGCGGGACACATCCGGCAGGGGCGCATGAATCAGAGGAGTTACCGATGCTCGACAAGGTGATGGACCGACTGCACGACCCAGCGGTCTACGCCCTTCCCGCGATGGCGCTGCTGATCGTCATCGAGCTGGTGGCGATGAAGTTCAGCGACGACGAGGAGCAGACGGGGTACGACCTCCGGGATCACCGGACGAGCATCCTCACCGGCCTCGGCTCGCTGGTCTCCTCCACCCTGCTGCGCACCCTGGCCCTCGCCCTGTACCTGCTCGTCTACGAGTACGTCGCCCCGTGGCACCTGTCCTCGACGAACTGGGTGACCCTGGTCCTCGTCTTCTTCGCCGTCGAGCTGCTGCTCTACGTCTACCACCGGGCCTCCCACGCGATCCGGCTGATCTGGGCGGGGCATCAGGTTCACCACTCCAGCCAGTACTTCAACCTCTCGACGGCCCTGCGCCGCAAGTGGGCCCAGTGGTTCGAGAAGGCGATCTGGTTCCCGCTGCCGCTCTTCGGCGTGCACCCCGCCCTCGTCTTCTCCATGCACTCGATCCACCTGCTGTACGGGCTGTTCTCCCACACGGAGAAGATCGGCAAGCTGCCCCGCTTCATCGAGTACGTCTTCGTCACGCCGTCCCACCACCGAGTGCACCACGGCACCGAACCCGAGTACATCGACAAGAACTTCGGCAGCATCCTGATCATCTGGGACCGCGTCTTCGGCACCTTCCAGCCCGAGGTGCAGCGCCCGACGTACGGCCTGACCAAGCAGATCAACAGCTACAGCATCTGGCATGTGCAGGTGCACGAGTTCGCCAACATGTTCCGGGACGTGCGCCAGGCCCGCACCTTCAAGCACAAGCTCGCCTACGTGTTCGGACCGCCCGGCTGGAAGCCCGCCGAGGAGCGGACCCGCAAGCAGGACGGCGGCGGCTCCGGGCAGCCCGACGCCGGCGCCGGAAGGACCAGTGAAGCTCTCGCATGACTGAGGAGACCCGGCCGAGGCCGCGCCCGGACGGGCCGACCGAGCGGCGGCCTGCCAGGCCGGCCCGGCGAAGCGTACGCGGACACGCGTGGCTGACCCTGGTCACGCTGTCGGTGGGCGCGATGATGGTCTCGCTGGACGGGATGATCGTCGCCGTCGCCCAGCCCGCGATGCAGAGTGCCCTGGGGGCCGACCTGACCGGCATCCAATGGGTGACCAACGGCTATCTCCTGACCGTCGCCGCGCTGCTCATCACCGCGGGAAAGGTCGGTGACCGCTTCGGCCACCGCAACGTCTTCCTCATCGGCGTTGCGGGCTTCACCGCGGCGTCGGTGGCCATCGGTCTGTCCGGGAGCCTGGGCTGGGTCATCGGCCTGCGCATCGTCCAGGGCGCTTTCGGGGCGCTGATGCAGCCGGCCACACTGGGCCTGCTGCGCAGCGCCTTCCCGGCCGAGCGGCTCAACATGCCGATCGCCGTGCGCAGCGCGGTCATCGCGGCGTCCACGGCTGCGGGACCGGTCGTCGGCGGCCTGATCGTCGAACACGCCGACTGGAGCTGGGTGTTCTTCCTGAACGTGCCGCTCGGTGCGATCGCGCTGGCACTCGGGCTCACGGTGCTGCGCGACGTGCGCGCCGACGGCGCCGTCGGCAGGTTCGACGTCACCGGCATGGTGGTCCTCGCGGGCGCTCTCTGCTCGCTCGTCTGGGGCCTGGCCGAAGTCCCGCACAGCGGCTGGGCGGACACCGTCCCGCTGCTCGCGCTGATGGCCGGCGCCCTGCTCCTCACCGGATTCGTCTGGTGGCAGGGGCACGCGGCCGACCCGCTGGTGCCGCTGCGGATCTTCCGGTCGGTACGGTTCTCCGTCGGGGTCTTCACCATGGTCGTCATGGGCTTCGTGATGGTCGCGGCCCCGTTCGTGCTGGTGTTCTACCTGCAGAACGTGCTCGGGCTGACGCCCGCCCAGTCGGGTGTCCGGGTGCTCGCGCTCACCCTCCTGATGATCGTGGGCGCGCCCCCGGCCGCCATGTGGATCAGCCGTTCGGGCCCGCGCACCCCCGTCGTACTGGGGCTCGGTGCGATCGCCGCCGCGATGGCCGCACTCTCTCAACTGGACGCCCGCACCGGCACGTTGGAGATGACGCTCTACTTCTTCCTGTTGGGCGTCGGCTTCAGCCCGGTCATGGTCGGCGGCACCAAACTCGTCATGAGCAGCGCCCCGATGGAACTGTCCGGCGTCGCGGGCGGCATGCAACAGACCGCCATGCAGATCGGCGGCAGCCTGGGCGTCGCCACCGCGGGCACGGTCATCGCCGCGCACACCGCGTCGGTGCTGCCCGGACGGCTCGCCGCCCACGGTCTCGTCCTGTCCCCGGAGCAGGCCGACACGGCTGCCCGCAAGGCCGCCGTCGGGCTGTCCCCCGACCTCGGCCTGCCCGGCGCCACGCGGGAACTCCTGGCCCGGGTGAGCCAGTCGGTCTTCCTGGAGGGCATGCAGTACGCGCTGCTGGCCACCGCCGCTGTGGCCGCCGCCGGAGCCCTGGCGGGCCTCGCCATCGGTCCGGGGAAGACCGCACAGCACCAGTGACCGGGCCACCTGTGTCCCCGGCCGACCCGCGCCCCAGGCTCCCCCTCATCAACCACACCGAAACCACACCAAGTGGGCTGCCCCAACGACGCTGCGCCGCCCCCTCACGCATTAGGAGAATCGGCATGAGTGCCGCGACGACAGAAGCAAGTCCGGTGAGCGCCCGCACCGCGGCGGACCGTCTGCGTGACCTGTTCGCACGGCCCGGCGTGGTACGTATCGCCGGCGCCCACAACCCGCTCGGGGCCCGGCTCGCCGAACGCGCCGGTTTCGACGGCGTCTGGTCCAGCGGCCTGGAGGTCTCCGCCTCGCAGGGCGTGCCCGACACCGACATCCTCACGATGAGCGAGTTGCTCGGCGTGGCGTCCTCGATGGCCGCCGCCGTCGACATACCTGTCGTCGCCGACTGCGACGCGGGGTACGGCAACGCCCACAACGTGATGAACATGATCCGCCGCTACGAGGCGGCGGGCATCGCCGCGGTGTCCATCGAGGACAAGCGCTTCCCCAAGGTCAACAGCTTCATACCGGGCCGCCAGGAACTCGCACCCATCGGCGAGTTCTGCGGGAAGCTCGCGGCGGCCAAGGAAGCCCAGCGTCACCCCGGCCTCATGGTCATCGCCCGCATCGAGGCGCTCATCGCGGGCTGGGGCATGGACGAGGCACTGCGCCGGGGCGAGGCGTACGCGCGGGCCGGGGCCGACGCCGTGCTCATCCACGCCAAGGGCGCCTCCCCGGAACCGATCCTGCAGTTCCTGCGGGAGTGGCGGCTGCCCACGCCCGTGGTGGTGGTCCCCACGACGTACCACACGATCACCGCGACCGAACTCGGCGAGGCGGGCGCCAAACTGGTGATCTACGCCAACCACGGTCTGCGGGCCGGGATCACCGCCGTCAGCGACACCTTCCAGGCGATCCTGCGGGACGACCGCACCACCGGCGTCGAGGACCGCATCGCTCCGCTGGCCACCGTCTTCGACCTGCAGGGCATGGCCGCGCAGAAGCGCCACGAGGCCGAGTTCATCACTCCCTTCGAAAGCCGGGCACGCGCCGCCGTCGTACCGGCTGCCGAGGAGCCCTCCGGGCGGGCGGCGGACCTGCTCGACCACCAGACCGCGGCGCTGCGCCGCGCGGGCATCGAATCGGTGTCCCTCGTCACGTCCGGGGAGGTCCCCGCACAGCTCCCGCAGGACACGGCGGTGCTCGCCGGGCACACCGACGCGGCCGGTGCCGTCCTCGAGCTCCCCGCCACCCAGCTGAGTGCCACGCTGCTGCTCTCCTCCGACGCGTACGTGCAGAGCGAGCCGCTGGCGCGGCTGCTCGCCGCCGGAGGCGATGTGACCCTCCTCGTGGACGTCTCGGCCCGCGGAAAGCACCGCGCCGACGCGGTGCCGCTGCGCCTCGACTCCCGTGTGCACGAAGGCCGTAGGCTCTCCGCCGGTGACGGCATCAGGGTGACCGGTGTCGGGGGGCAGGGCGCCGACGGCGAGTTCGCCGGCGCCGCCGTCTTCTCCCCGCAGGGCTTCGCCGCGCTGCGCGAGGCCGCCGGCAAGCGCCGCGCCAACGGCAGCCCCGCCACCCTTGCCGACCTGCTGACCGACCTCGTCGAGGGTGGCCACCAGGTGGGCGCGGTCGAGATCGGCTCCGGATGGATGGAGCTGCGCACCGCGGCCGACGCCGAACACGCCGCCGGACTGCTCACCGGTCAGGGGGAGGTCCGTTGACCGCCTCGACCGGAACCGGTCTCGCGCCGAGCGCCGTCGTGGACCTGCTCCGCGACCGCGGCTTCGGCCCGTTCACCGGAGTGCCCTGCTCGTTCCTGGGACCGGTCATCACCTGCCTGGAGACCGAGCACCCGCAGGACTACGTCATCGCCGCGAACGAGGGTGAGGCTGTCGCCATCGCGGCCGGCGCGCGCCTGGCGGGCCGCAGTCCCGTCGTCATCCTGCAGAACTCGGGGCTCGGCAACACGGTCAACCCGCTGACCTCGCTCTGCCACACGCTGCGCCTGCCGGTTCTGCTGTTCGTCACCTGGCGTGGCCGCCCCGGCAGTCCCGACGAACCGCAGCACGAACTGATGGGTGAGATCACCCCCGGCCTGCTCACCACCATGGGCATCCGCAACGAGCTCCTCCCCGACGACCCGGCCCGGTTCGCCGAGCGCCTTGACGCGGCGGCCGAGCACATGGCGGCGACCGGGCTGCCGTTCGCCTTCGTCGTTCCCAAGGGCGCCATCGCCCCCTACCCGAAGCACACCGCCGAACCCGCGGCGTGCCGCCCCGAGCTCATGCTCAGGGCGGAGGCGATCAGCCAGGTCGTCGAGGCGATGGATCCAGGCACCCTGCTCGTCGCGACCACCGGCAAGACCGCCCGGGAACTGGAACGCGACTTCGACCGGCCCGAGAACCTCTACGTCGTCGGGTCGATGGGCTGCGCCTCCAGCGTCGCTCTCGGCGTCGCGCTGTACGCCGAAGGACGCCCGGTCGCCGTCCTCGACGGGGACGGGGCCGCCCTCATGCGGCTGGAGGCGATGGCCGCCATCGGCCGCCGGCAGCACACCGGCCTCACCCACATCCTGCTCGACAACGAGGCCTACGAGTCCACCGGCGGCCAGCCCACCGCGTCGGCCGGAGTGGACTTCTGCGCGATCGCGACGGCCTGCGGCTACCGGGCGACGTACGACGTGTCCGATGCCGGCGAGCTGCGGTCCGCGGTGCGGCGGGCACAGCGGGACGGTGGCCCGCAGCTGATCCGGGTCCGCATCGCGCCCGGCTCCGACCCACGCCTGGGCCGCCCGGCCCTGCGCCCACCGCAGTCGGCGGCCCGATTCATGGAGGCGGTCTCCCAGTGAGTGACATCAGCGGCAGCACGCACACCCGGTTGGTCCTGATGAATCCGGGGCCGGTCATCACCGACGACCGGGTCCGCGCGGCCCTCGCCGGGCCGGACATGTGCCACCGCGAGCCGGAGTTCTCCGAACTCCTCACCCGGGTACGGCACAAGACCACCCTGGCCGCGGGCGGCGACGAGCGGCACACCTCGGTCATTCTGACCGGGTCGGGCACCAGCGCGGTGGAGGCCGCCATCAGCTCGGCGGTACCCGCCGACGGGGCGCTGCTCGTCCTCGACAACGGCCACTACGGCGAGCGCTTCCAGCACATCGCAGCCGCCCACGGCATCCGCACCCGCCGCCTCGCGTTCGGCTGGGCCACCGCCCTCGACCTCGCACGGGTCGAGGCGGCACTGGCCGCGGACCCGGAGCTCACCCATGTCGGTGTGGTGCACCAGGAGACCAGCAGCGGCATGCTGAACGACGTCGCCGCGGTCGCCCGGATCGCCCACAAGCACGGCCGCAAGGTCATCGTCGACGCTGTCAGCACCATCGGCGCCGAACGCCTCTCGCTCGCCGAGGACGGCATCGACTGGCTTGCGGGATCCGCCAACAAGTGCCTGGAAGGCGCTCCCGGCCTCGCCTTCGTCAGCGCCGCGAGAAGCGCCTTCGAAGGGCTTGGCGGTGCCCAGGGGCGCACGTACTACCTGGACCTGTACCGGCACTACACCGCCCAGGAGAAGGCGACGGCCCCCGCCTTCACACCCGGTGTCCCCGCCTACTACGCCTTCGACGTGGCGCTCGATCTCGCCCTCGCCGAGGGGTGGGAGGCGCGTCACGCCCGCTACACCGCTCTCGCCGAGCGACTGCGTGCCGGCCTGGAGGCGCTCGGGCTGGAACTCCTGCTGCCGCCCGGGCAGCGTGCGGCGGGGCTGACCGCCGTGCGCATCCCCGACAACAGCAGCTACGCCGAGCTCCACCGGGGCCTGCGAGCGGAGGGGTTCGTCATCTACAGCGCCCAGGAGCGGCTGGCCCGGGACTTCTTCCGGCTGTCCACCATGGGCGGCATGACGGAGTCGGACATCGACCGCTTCCTCGTCGTGCTCGCCGCTCTCCTCGCATCCCGCGTCTGAACCGATCCCGCCTGACGGAATGAGGTAACTGGTGACCACCCCTGACGTATCGGGCCGGCCCGCGCCGGCCGGGCGCCCCTATCGGCTCGCCCTCGTCGGCGGCGGCCCGCGGGCGACGTACGCCCTGGAGAGGCTGTCGGCGACGATCGACAGGCTGGGCCCCGGACAGGGGCTGGAGGTGCGGGTCTTCGAACGGACCGGGGAGTTCGGCGCGGGACTGGCGCACAGCCCCTCGCAGGCCCGGACCAGTTACCTCAACCGGATCGGTTCCCAGGTGAGCTTCGCAGCCGACGAGACCGTCGCCGGAGCCGGGCCGCTGCGGCCGGTGGCGGAGCGGCCCACCCTGCACGAGTGGTGCCGGCGCCGCTTCGAGTCCACCGGCCATCCGGACTTCGACCTGGCACCGGAGGACTGGCCCAAGCGATACGTGCACGGGCTCGCCCTGCGCGACATGTTCGACGCGTTCGCCGCGGATCTGCGCCGCCACCCCGGAGCCGACCTCCACCTGCACCAGGCAGAGGTCGTGGAGATCGAATCGTCCGACGACGGGCTCACCGTGGTGACCGCCGACGGCGAGCGCCACCCCGCTGACGAGGTGCTGCTGCTCACCGGGCACTCCTACCACGACCCGGAGCGGAGCCGGTCGGGACGGCGGCTCGCCAGGTGCGCGGCCTTCGGCGGCGCCCTCCACGTCGCCCATCCGTATCCGATGGACCGGGAGCTCGGCCTCGACCGCTGCGGCCCCGAGGCGGTCGTCGGCTGCGCCGGGATGGGCCTCACCGCCATCGACACCATCCTTCACCTGACGGAGGGACGTGGCGGCCGGTTCGAGCCGGTCCCCGGTGACGGCCTGGTGTACCGGCCCAGTGGGGCCGAGCCCGCGGGCATCGTCGCCTTCAGCGGCTCCGGCCTGTTCACCTTCGCGCGGCCCGACAACCACAAGCCGAGCGACGGTTCAGGCGACCACCGGGGCACCTTCCTCACGCACGAGGCCGTGCGCCAGCTCCGGGCCAACGTCGGCAGTCCCTACCCGGGCGGAGAGGACGAGCGCCAGCCGCAGCTGGACTTCGAGAAGGACGTACTGCCGCTGGTGATCCTGGAGATGGCCCACCTGCACTACGTCACCCTGCTCGGTCCCGGCGCCGCCATGCCCCTGACCCAGCGGGTCATGCCGGACTATCTCGCGTTCCTGTCCGGCACCTTGGCCTCCGGCGCGGGCCGTGACTGCCTGCTCGTCAGGCTCGACGCAGCCGTTGACCAGGTGACCGAGGTGCTGGACTCGGTGCTGCGCGGCACCCGCACGGCTGCCGAAGCCCAGGCCTTGGTGTCCTGGCCGGTGCGGGACGTCCTGCTGCACTGGACCCGAGTGGTCTTCGGTGCGGACGCGGAGCCGGCGGTGCGGCACTGTCTGGACCGGGAACAGCCGCCGAAGCTCGCACTGGACGGTCGGACCTCACCGTCCGCCCTGGACACCGCCGTCACCGCCAACCGGTTCAGTTGGGACGACGCCGTCAGCCCGGTCGGCCCCCAGCCCGGTCCGCAGCGGTTCCGGCGCGCGGTACGGCAGTTCATGGACCGTGACCAGCGCTGGGCGCGCCAGGGGAACCGGTTGAACCCGCACAAGGCGGCTTCCGACGGTGTCTGGCGCGACCTGCGCTCCGTCATCTCGTACGCCGTGGACGATGCGGGGCTGACCGCCGCTTCCCAGCGGATCTTCCTCAACCGCTACGCACGCCACCACAATCGGCTGGCCAACGGAGCCGCCCCTGAGATCATGGCGAAGATCGTGGCGCTGATCGACCACGGGCTGCTCGACGTGGGGGCCGGCCCCGAGGCTCGGGTGCGGCCCGACGAGCCGACGGGGCGAGTCGTTGTCGACGGTCCGCATACCGGGTTCGTCCGGCCGGTCGACGTACTGGTCGACGCCCGCATGCACGCCTTCGACCCGCGTGCGGACGTCCTTCCCCTCTACCGCAACCTCCTCGCGAGCGGCACTGTCCGTCTTTGGCGCAACGCCTCGGCCGATGGTGAGGATTTCATGCCTGGCGGCCTCGAACTCAGCCCAAACTTCCACCCTGTACGCGCCGACGGCAGCATCGAATCCCGCATCACCGTGCTCGGTGTGCCCTCCGAAGGAGCGCGCTCCTTCCTGCTGTCAGCACTGCGTCCGAACTCCGACCACTACGTCATGCGAGACACAGTGACCTGGCTCAACGGGTTCTGGGGAACACTGGAAGCCGCCGCCGGGTAGCGAGCGGCACGGCGACGGGGCGGCCGAAGGACTTCACGTTCTTCGGCCGTCCCCCCTGGGTATTCAGCGGAATTGGGTGATCTGACGGCCCGGTAACAGAAAGGCGCCGCTGACCTGCAAGGATGCGAGTGTTGAGGTCGTATCCGCTGCGAGAGTCAGGGCACCAATCTGGTGAGCGAACCCACAGGGTGGGACCGACGGCTGTCTGTCGTGGCCGACGGTAAGGGGCTGATCGGGCATGCCGGGGCGGTGCTGCTGCGGAAGCTGGCCGACCGTACGGGGCTGACGGCCGCGCTGGCGGGTGTGCTGCCCGCCGGGACCGGCGTCGGCTGGCGGGACCGCGCGGCCGTGGTCGTGCAGCTCGCCGTGGCGATCGTGCTGGGGCGGGGAACTTCTCTGACGCCGAGCAACTGCAGGCCCATCACCAGGGTCTGTTCGGGCCTGCGGTGTCGGATTCCACGATGCGCCGCACCTTGGATGCGATGGACGCCGGGCTGCCGGCGAAGATCGGGCAGGTGCGGGCGCGGGTGCGCCGCCACGTGTGGTCGCTGCTTGCCGTGCGGCCGGGCGGATTCCCGTGGCTGACCGTCGCCGGGAAGCGGCTGCACCGGTGGTTCGTGATCGACATGGACGCCACGATCATCACCGCCGCGTCGATGAAGCAGGGCGCCGCGGCGACCTGGAAGAAGTCCTTCGGGTTCCATCCGCTGGCTGCGCGGTGCGCGAACACGTCCGAGTGTTTGGCGATGCTGCTGCGGCCGGGCAACGCCGGCAGCAACACTGCGGCCGATCACCTGCGCGTCCTTGCCGACGCGCTTGCCCAGGTCCCCGGGCAGTCGACGGCGAAGATCCTGGTGCGTGTCGACGGAGCCGGCGCCACCCATGACCTGCACCGGCATCTGCGGGATCTGAACACGATGCGCCGCACCGTCCGCTTCACCACCGGCTGGACGATCACGAAGCGGACGAGAAGGCCATCGCCCGCCTTTCCGAGCCGGCCTGGGAAACCTCCCTGCACCAGGACGGCAGCCCCCAGGAGGGCTACCACGTCGCGGAGTTGACCGGTCTCAGCACCCGGGACCGCTGGATCAAGGGCATGCGGCTGATCGTCCGCCGGGTCAGGCCGTCCGGCCGGCAGATGAAGGACCTCACCGCGTTCGAGAAGAAGACCGGCTGGAAGTACTCGATCGTGGCGACGAACATCTCCAGGATGACCCGCGTCCCCGGCTCGCATCAGATCCAGTTCCTCGACGCCCTGCACCGCCACCACGCCGTCGTCGAGGACCAGGTGAAAACGAACAAGGCGATGGGGCTCCACAACCTGCCCTCGAAGTCCTGGCAGGTCAACGAGGCGTGGATGCTCACCTGCAACCTCGCCGCCGATCTGCACGCCTGGCTGCGGCTGCTGACCCTGCACGACCAGGACGACCTTGCCGACGCCGAACCCGACACCATGCGCTTTCGCCTCTACCACCTGCCCGCCCGCCTGGCCAGACACGCCCGCCGCCGTCGGCTGCGGATCGAACACTCCTGGCCCTGGGCCGAAGCCTTCACCACTGTCTGGCGACGCCCTCACGCGCTCCCCGCCGCTTTGTGAACCGGGCGGGCCCACCCCGACAAAGACCAGGAAGGAGCCGACCAGCACACCCCGGGAGACGTGGAACCCCGGCGCAGCCGCAGCGACACGCGAAGGTCCCACCCGACACCAGCCGGGACAAACGGGATGAACCGATCACCTCACCGAGCAGCCATCACCACTGACGAATCGAGGTCCCCTCGGCTTCGCCCGGTCGGATCGGCGAGTATCGGCTCCGCGTCTGTTCAGCCCGCCCTCCGGCAGTCCTTGCGGTAGGCCACCACGGTGGCGGCGTAGCCCTGTGCGACCCCGCGCACCGCATGGGCGAGCCAGGAAGTACCGGGGTCCGGCAACTCGGCTGCGATGCCACTCAGGCCGGTGCCTTGCGCCTTCACATAGGCCTCGCGTGTGGTCCAGATTTGGTACCAGCGCGCCAGGTATCCGGCCGTCGACGTGCACATGAGGAGCTCTCGTTCCGCTGCGGAGAACACGCGGCTTGCCAGGTCGTGCGTGTTGTCCCGCTCGATGACGCGCTCGATGTCGATTCCCACCCGCAGTCCGCGCGCCACGGCGACCGCGACTTGGTTTCCGGAGTGCGACAAGTTGAAGTCGATGCCTTCGTATGCCTGTCCGCGGGTGAGCAACGAACGCCTCACGACAGCAAGCTCGGGTCTTCCGCCTATACCGGTAACCATCGGAACCTCGGTGGGGAGGCAGCCCAGGTGAGCAGCGAGGGCCCAGCGCGCAAGTGCCCGCCCCGCGGTGAACCGCGCCCTCCCGCCTGGGGCACCGATCCGGGCCGCACGCTCCGCGTCCACAGCTGAGATGAGTTCCCCCGACCTCAGGGAATCGGCACCGGCCGGGGCGTCGATTTCTGCCACCCAGATGTCCACCCGGCGGCCGAATGCCGTGAAGGAGTCAGCCCGTGGCGCGCCCAGCAATACTTCCGGAACTGTAGCCAGGTCTGTCGTACAGGCACTGAGGGACGCGGTCATGTTGGATCCTTCCTCGGCAAAGGCAACAAACAGAACCGGTCTGTCGGGGCATCATTGACACCGGGCGTTTCGTGATTCCCGAACGCCTCGCGATAGGACACCGTGCGTGGACGGATTCCAAGACCTACGCAGCCGACGCGATTTCGCTGTAGCAGGCCATTGACTCTTGGCCGGAGAGGGCCTGAATGGCGCTCATGATCTCATCAGTGGCCACCCGTCGCGCCTGCGCGACTGGGAGCGAAGAACTCGGGTATGCAGGTCGCAATGGCTCCCCGAATCGCACCGTGATTCGCTTGATTCGAGGCAATCGGACCCCGATGGGTTGGATGCGGTCAGTACCTACAAGGGCGACGGGAACGACTGGAGCACCTGTGGAAAAAGCGAGCCAGGCCACCCCCGTGCGCCCACGGTAAAGTCTTCCGTCACGGGATCTGCTGCCTTCTGGATAGATTCCGAAGGCCTTCCCATCGGACAGGATTCTGCGCGCCAGCTCTAGGGAATCTTTTGCTGCACGATGAGTTCCGCGTTCGACGGGAACTGCACCAAGTGCCGTGAACACCGCAGCCATCATTCGACCTTTGACACCATCTTTTCGGAAGTATTCAGCCTTCGCCAGAAAGACAACCGGACGCGGAGCCACGAGGGGGATGACGACACTATCGATGAACGAGAGGTGATTGGAGGCAAGGATGACAGGGCCACATTTTGGAACGTTCTCCCTCCCTTCGACTACGGGGCGATAGACAAAGCGCGCCAGCGGGGCAGCCACCAATCTCACCACAGAGTGAAGCAGCACTATTTTCCCTTGTTGTCGATGACTGTCAATTCTCGGATTTTGGAGCGAGATCGAACGCTGCGAGAGCGACTCTGAGAGCATCCTCCAACGATGTGGAACGAGATGCCCGCGCAATGGAACCGATGAGCCACAGGTGAGCGAAGCCCTGCAGGGCCGCCCACAGAGCGGCGGTCAACAGCCGACTGTCGACACCCTGGTGCCAGCCTTCCTCTTCCTGTCTAGCCACGACTAGCCCGACCGCCTCCTCGAAGAACGCTCGACTGACCTCGCTCAGTAGCGGATCCGTAGGGAGCAGCAGATCTTCGCGTGACATCAGTTCATGCAGGCCCCGGTTCTCGACCGCAAACCCCACGTAGGCAAGTGCCGCTGCGTGCAGCCGCTCCGCCGCTGTGGAGCTTGCTCCACATGCATCGACGGCGCGGTCTCGCTCCGCGGCCAACGTGCGGTACCCCTCAGCAGCCACGGCTGACAGCAAAGCGGCTCGTCCAGGGAAATGGCGTAGCGGAGCTCCGTGCGAAACGCCGGCGCGGCGGGCGATGGCGCGGAGCGAGAGCGATTCGATGCCGTCCTCCGACACGATTCGCATGGCGCACGCCAGCAACCGCGCCTTTGGGTCGCCGTCCATATGACACACCTCCTGGTAGACAGTGTCTACCAGGAGGTGTGTCATTGTCTACCGGCGGACTGGCCAGTATCGAACGACACCGGCCGCAGACACCCGATCAACGCGACCAGCCCGTGTCGCCAGTACCAGCCATGTCCGAAGCCGACAGAAAAATCCCTTCACGAGGTGAGTTTCAGCAAGCCCGCATCCTGACTCAAGGCCAGGGAGGGGTCATGAGAGAGAACAGCCTGATGCAGACGTTGCACGCGGGGGCCCGGCTCCACTCCCAGATCCTGGACCATCGCCTTCCGGATCTGTCCGTACGCGGCGAGGGCTTCGACCGTACGACCCGATCGATAGAGCGCCACCATGAGGTACTCGTAGAGGCTCTCCCATGTCGGATGCTCGGCTATCAGCGAGTAGATCTCACCGATTATTCCTTGGTGATTCCCGAGTTCGAGCTCGATTTCGAAGCGTTGCATATGGGCAAACGTCTGCCGCTCATCGAGGCACTGACCGACGGCATCGAATGCCGACATGGCACGCAGATCACCGAGGGCTCGCCCCCGCCACAAAGACATCGCAGAGCACAGCGCGGCGGAGGCCTCTTCACTGCAGCCGAGGGATTTGAGTTCCACAGCCTTGGATATCTTCTTTTCGAACTGCTTCAAGTCCAGGTCATGGCCGCCCAAGTTGAAGCGGTACCCGGGAGGTTGCGTTGTTATCATCTCAGCAGCATCCAGCCCCAGCGAATGGAGATACTGCCTCAGCTTGGAAACGTAGACATGCAGGGCGGTCAGTGCCGTCCTGGGCGGCGCGCCCGACCAAAGGGCTTCAGTAAGACGAGCGGTCGAGACAACTTCACCGCTATGGGCGCACAAATATGCAAGAAGTGCGCGGAGCTTGAGAGCTCTTGGTGCTACCTGTCTACCATCCTGAGCCTCTATCTCAACCGGTCCAAGAATCAGAAATTTCACGTTCCCCGCCCCCGCTCGGCATACCGTGATAGTCATTGATTTTTGACAGCTGGTCAACTGCCCCTCCGACACGGAGGGTCGAGTGATCATGGCTCTACGTCAACATCGAGGTCAAACCGTCGCTTGGGATTTGAGGAAGACCAGAGGTCAGGGCGGCGTCCTTCAGTCGGTGTGTCCGGGTTGATGGGGCTTCAGGAGCGGGGCAGGACCGCGGGTGGTTGCCGTTGGCTGACGCGGAGGCAGGCACGACTTCCGGTGATCATGAGTGTCGAGTGCCTGATCACCACGACGGAAGACCGTGCCTGCCCGCTCATCCTTGCTCATCCCGGGCCCTCTGGGCCAACTCACCGACGCCGCACCGACCATTCCAGATGACCTCCCCGGCCTGCTGACCTGCATGGCTCAGGTGCCCGATCCCCGACGGGACCAGGGCCGACGCCACCCACTCGCCTTCGTCCTGTCCCTGGCAGCGTGCGCGGTCGCGCGCCGAGTGCTGCCCGTTGGGAGACGGAGGACGGTGCTGACGCGGTGTGGCTCTGCAGGGCGGCTACGGCGGTGGTCAGTTCGGTGGGGGTCGCCAGCCATCCGATGCGCCAGCCGGTCATCGCCAAGGTCTTCGAGACGCCGCCGATGGTGACGGTGCCGAACGCTGACCGCCGATCTGGGAGCCGAGCTGGAGCGCCGCCGCGCCGAGCTGGACACCCGGCGCCTCACCACCATCAAGGCCCTCGACGACACCCCCGGCCTACAGGTCGCCGGCACCCCCGAAGGCGCCTTCTTACTCCTCGCCGATGTCTGACGGCGTGTCGGTTGCGTTGCTGAGCGAGCCACCCGCCCCATGGGTTACCTGTAGTGCGTCACTAGGCCAGGCGGGTGCGTCATGAGCTTCTGCTGTCGCCCGAGCCGGATATGCGTGCGCCTGGCTCCCGGCTTCAGCCACAGGAGCGACGACGTGCTCGACCTGCGGCGAAGGGACCGCGTTTTGAAATCGCGCCTCAGCCGTTTTGAGGGCTGAGGGGTGACCTGCGCTGACATGCGCGAAGGTGGTTTTCGACAGATCCCACGAAGGCGGGGTGCGACGGCCACCGTGATGGCTGCCCATGACAGGGTAGCGGATCAGGGTTGTGCCGGTGGGCGAGCGGGGTCGCGGCCGGTCGACGGGTCGGGCTCAGCGGTGACTTGGGAGGACGGGCCCCGCCGCGGCCGTGGTCCCCTTCGCCGCGTGCGTGCGCGTCACCCGTATCCGGTACTTGCCGTCCAGGCCGGCGCTCACCACGTGGATGGTGATGCCGGAGGGCGGGTCCTTGAAGGTCTCTCCGGGGGAGAAGGGGGCGTCGGAGAGTTCGGCGTGGACGTTGGGGCTGTGGGTGCAGCCGCCGGAGTCGCGGTGGGCGTCGTAGACGGTGATGGGGCCGCGGCCGGTGTCGACGGAGGCGTCGACCTTGTAGACGAGGATGCCGGGCTTGCAGACGGCCTCGTCGTTGCCGCCCTGGGTGCGGAGTTCCAGCACGTACGCGGTGCGGTTGTCCAACGGGACCATGACCAGCTTGCCGCCGGATTTCTGGGAGAGCGGGGAGAGGGTGTAGTCCGCGCTCCCCGCGGCCGTCGCGCAGCTCACCTGGGACGCCGGGAGCCACCCCAGCTTCCACTTGTGCCAGCCCAGCAGGTCGTTGTTGGCCCCCCAGTCCTCGCTCATGATGTCCCAGTGCCCGACCGCGCTGCCCCCCTCCTGCGTGTACAGGTCCGGCAGCCCGAAGGTGTGCCCGTTCTCGTGCGGCAGCACCCGGTACCCGGTGTCCTGGTAGGCGCCGGAGCCGTCGTCCTGGCGGGAGTAGACGAAGGAGGCGTTGGCGACCGGGGTGCCGTCGGCCACCGGGGCCTCGCCGTTGCCGGCGAAGGTGACGGAGAGGACCGTGTCCAGGGCGGAGGGGCCGGCGTTCGGGGTGACCAGCACGTTCAGCAGGTCGTACGAGCGGAAGTCCACGTCCGGGTCGGCGGCGGAGACGATGTCCCGCACCAGTTGCCGGTAGCCGGGGTCGAAGGGGGCGCCGCGCTCTATGCCGTAGTCCTTGAACGGCTTCGGCATCCGCAGCCAGGAGGTGATCGGGGTCTCGGCGCGGTAGTCGAGCCGGCCGTACGACGCCTTGGCGAACCATTCCTGGGTCTTCGGGAAGAACTCGTGGAAGCGGTCCATCGCCTTGCCCTCGCCGGGGGTGTCCGGGAAGTCGACCATCAGGGTCAGGGCGTGGACGGTGCCGGTGGAGCGGGAGTAGCCGGTGGAGGTGGGGAAGCCCTCGGTCATCTGGACCTCGGACGCGCCCTGGATCATGCAGGGGGCCAGCGCGGCGGTGCGTATCAGCCCGTTCGGCCCGGCGGTGGTGCGCGCCGTGAGCTGCCCGGACCCGGCCGAGGTGCTGACCGCGAAGGTCAGCACGGTCACCGAGGCGAGGGCGGCTACGCGGCGCGGGCGTATCGGGCGGCGGGGCGACTGCGGCTGCATGCACGGACCTCCCGCTCCACGGCAGCCCCCGTGAGCCGGCTGCGCCCTTGGGCTCACCCTGTGTCGCGGCGGCCGGGGTCGCGCGCTGGGGGAGACCGATCGTGGGATTTGGGGAGGAGGAGGGGTGAATCGCCTACCGTTGGGGGTGGATCGGGTCGGCGAGCGGGGATCGGCGACGCCCCGACCTGAATGTGACCCAGGTCACATGAAGACCGGGAAATAACCGGGGAGGGCTTCCCCGTTTAGACCTGTGTCCGCGCGAAGCGGGGAGCTTCTCCCCGGATCAGCGGAAGACATCAGTCCATTCGTCCCGACCCGTACAGATGGGGAGCCCGCCGTGTCCGCCGTGCGCACCGCACCCTCCGCCCGCAGGGCGTCGCCCCGGCCCCGTGCCGACGCGCTCCGCAACCGGGAGCGGATCATCACCGCCGCACGGGAGATGTTCGTCGAGCACGGCCCCCAGGTGCCGCTGGACGAGATCGCCCGCCGCGCGGGCGTCGGCAACGCCACCCTGTACCGCAACTTTCCCGACCGGGACGCCCTGGTCCGGGAGGTCCTGTGCTCCGTCATGGACCGCACGGCCGAGGCCGCCAAGTGCGCCCTGGCCGAGACCGGCGACGCCTTCGCCGCGCTGGAACGCTTCGCGCACGCCGCCGCCGAGGAGCGGATCAGCGCGCTGTGTCCGATGGTCTCCAGCACCTTCGACCGCAACCACCCCGACCTGGAGGCGGCGCGGGAACGGGTGGAGGCGCTGATCGCCGAGGTCATGGACCGCGCCAAGGCGGCCGGACAGCTCCGTACCGACGTCGGTGTCGGTGACCTGATGGTCGCCGCCGCCCAGCTCAGCCGGCCCCCGGCCGGTACCGCCTGCTTCGACGCCGACCGGTTCGTCCACCGCCACCTGCAACTCTTCCTCGACGGGCTGCGGGCCCCGGCCCGCTCCGTCCTGCCCGGTACGGCCGTGACCATGGAGGATCTCCGCCAGTCCTGACCCGACCGACCAGACCCACCAGTCCGATCAGACCCACCAGTCCGACCTGACCGCCAGACCTACGACTCCGCCGGGCCCGCGCCCCGGAATCACCCGAAAAGCCACCCGGCCGCCGACGAGGGCGAGCCGGTGGGGCCTCGCACGCCCTGTGCGCGTACGCGACGCCGTACGACCGTGCCCCGCTTGTCCGACACGTCCGACCGAAGTCCCGAACGGGGTACCCCCATGTCCGAAGCAGTCACCAAGCCGCCGCTGGCCACCGCGCCCGCCGGCGACGCCAACCGCTGGAAGGCGCTCGTCTTCATCGCGCTGGCCCAGCTCATGGTCGTCCTCGACGCCACCATCGTGAACATCGCGCTGCCCTCCGCCCAGCACGACCTCGGCATATCCGACGGCAACCGGCAGTGGGTCGTCACCGCCTACGCCCTCGCCTTCGGCGGTCTGCTGCTGTTCGGCGGCCGTATCGCCGACCTGTGGGGCCGCAAGCGCGCCTTCCTGCTCGGCCTCGCCGGCTTCGCCGCGGCCTCCGCGCTCGGCGGCGCCGCCACCACCGGCGTGATGATGTTCGGTGCCCGCGCCCTCCAGGGCGTCTTCGGTGCCCTGCTCGCCCCGGCCGCGCTCTCCCTGCTGGCCGTGATGTTCACCGACGCCAAGGAGCGCGCCAAGGCGTTCGGCATCTACGGCGCCATCGCGGGCGGCGGCGGTGCCGTCGGCCTGATCCTCGGCGGCTTCCTCACCGAGTACCTCGACTGGCGCTGGACCTTCTTCGTCAACGTGCCGTTCGCCATCGTCGCCGCGGCCGGTGCCTGGTTCGTGATCCGGGAGCCCCAGGGCGGCCGCAACCGCGCCCCGCTCGACATCCCCGGCGTCATCCTCTCCACGCTCGGCCTGGTCTCCCTGGTGTACGGCTTCACCCGCGCCGAGACCGACGGCTGGAGCGACGCGGTCACCATCTCGATGTTCGTCGCGTCCGTGGTGCTGCTGCTGGCGTTCGTCCTGGTCGAGCAGCGGGTCAAGGCGCCGCTGCTGCCGCTGCGCGTGGTCGCCGACCGCAGCCGGGGCGGCATCTACCTCTCGCTCGGCCTCGCCATCATCGGCATGTTCGGCCTGTTCCTCTTCCTGACCTACTACCTCCAGGTCGTGAAGGGCTACTCCCCGGTCAAGACCGGCTTCGCGTTCCTGCCGATGGTCGCGGGCATGATCACCGGCTCCACCCAGATCGGCGCCCGTCTGATGATCCGGGTCCCGGCCCGGCTGCTGATGGGCCCCGGCTTCGCGCTCGCCGCGCTCGGCATGCTGCTGCTGACCCAGCTGGAGATCGGCTCCTCCTACGCCACCCTGCTGCTGCCCGCGATGGTGCTGCTCGGCCTCGGCATGGGTACGGCCTTCATGCCGGCGATGTCGCTGGCGACCCAGGGCGTCGAGCCCCGGGACGCGGGCGTCGCCTCCGCCATGGTCAACACCTCGCAGCAGGTCGGCGGCGCGATCGGCACCGCCCTGCTGAACACCATCGCCGCGTCGGCGACCACCTCGTACGTCAAGGACCACATCGGGTCCGCGACCGCGGTGCCGCAGCAACAGCTGGTGAAGCTGCAGGCCATGGTGCACGGGTACAGCACGGCCATCTGGTTCGCCGTCGGCATCCTGGCGGTCGCCTCGCTGATCGCGTTCACCATGGTCAACGCGGGCAAGCCGGGTGCCGTGAAGATGGCCTCCGGTGACGGTGCCGAGGACGAGATCCCGGTGCCGGTGGTCGCCCACTGACCCCCGCGTAGCTCAGCGCAGCCAGGGCAGGTCCGCACCCGCCTCGCTCGGCTGAAGGCCCTCGGCGACGATCTCCATGATCTCGCCGAGGGCCTTCTGCTGCGCCGGGCTCAGCCGCTCGAACAGCGCCTGCCGTACGGCGGTGACATGGCCCGGCGCGGTACGGCGCAGCACCTCCGCGCCCTCCTCGGTGAGCACCGCGAACTGGCCGCGCTTGTCCGAGGGGCAGTCCTCCCGGCGCACCCAGCCGGACTTCTCCAGCCGGGCGATCGCGTGCGAGAGCCGGGAGCGGGTGATCTTCGACTTCCGGGCCAGCTCGGTCATCCGCAGTCTGCGGCGCGGTGCCTCGGCGAGGCCGACGAGCAGTCCGTAGTAGATGTGCGGCATGCCCGCGTCGCGCTGGAGCTGGCGGTCGAGGTGGTCCTCCAGCAGCGTGGTCGCGTGCAGGTACGCGCGCCAGACGCGCTGCTCCTCGTCGGTGAGCCAGCGGTGTCCGGGGGCCGGCGCCGTTGCCGGGGTGGATGCCGAGTTCATGTCTCCCACTGTACGAGCCACCTTCTTGAAACTTGAACTAGTCGGGCGTAATCTGACCGAGTAATACTTGAGAGTTAAAGCAAAGCCTCCGCGTCCCCCGCCGAGGCCCGCCCCGGGAGGAGCCGTCATGCACCACACCGCCGAGCCGTCCGCTCCGGACCGCATGCCCGCCCTCTACCTCAGTCATGGCGCCCCGCCGCTCGCCGACGACCCCGTCTGGCCCGGCCAGCTCGCCGCCTGGGCGGCCGGCCTGCCCCGGCCCAAGGTCATCCTGATGGTCTCCGCGCACTGGGAAGAGGCCCCCCTCGCCCTCGGCGCCACCCACACCGCCCCGCTGGTCTACGACTTCTGGGGCTTCCCCGAGCACTACTACCGCGTACGGTACGAGGCCCCCGGCGCCCCCCAACTGGCCGAATCCGTACGCAAGCTGCTGCGCGCCCCCGGCACCCCGGTCCAGGACATCCCGGACCGGGGGCTGGACCACGGCGCCTACGTCCCGCTCGTCGAGATGTTCCCCGAGGCCGACATCCCGGTCCTCCAGGTCTCCCTGCCCACCCTCGACCCGGCCCGGCTGATGGAGCTCGGCCGCAGGCTCGCGCCGCTGCGTGACGAGGGTGTGCTGATCGTGGGCTCCGGCTTCTTCACCCACAACCTGGCCGCGCTGCGGCACCGCGAGGGCGTGCCGGGCTGGTCCGCCGAGTTCGACGACTGGGGCCGGGCCGCGCTGGACGCCGGTGACTGGGACGCCCTGCTGGACTTCGAGACCAAGGCCCCGGCCGGGAAGCTCGCCCACCCCCGGACCGAGCACTTCGCGCCGCTGTTCGTCACGCTCGGCGCGGCCGGCGCGGACGCGCACAAGTCGGTGATCGACGGGTTCTGGATGGGGCTGGCCAAGCGGTCCGTACAGTTCGGCTGAAACCGCGCCGGTGACTCAGCCGGCGCCGAGATCCTTCTGGTACCAGGCCACGTCCCAGTGACGGCCGAACTTGCGGCCGACCTCGCCGAAGGTGCCCAGGTGCCGGAAGCCGAAGCGCGCGTGCAGCCTCACCGACGCCTCGTTCGGCTGGGTGATCCCGGCGAAGGCCCGGTGTACGTCCTCCTCGGCGAGCGCGGCGAAGAGCGCGTCGTAGAGCAGGGTGCCCACGCCCCGGCCGGTCGCGTCCGGGGCGAGGTAGACCGAGGTCTCCACCGAGGGGGCGTACGCGGCCTTGGGGCGGTGCGGGCCCGAGGTGGCGTAGCCGAGGACGCGACGGGAATCCGTGTCCGTGGCAACCAGGAGGCGGTGCGGGCCGTCTTCCGGGTGGGAGAGCAGCCACGGGCGGCGCTCCAGTGGGGTGAAGGGGGTCAGATCGAATGTGATGGCCGTCTCAGTCACGTAGTGGTTGTAGAGCGCGGTCAGAGCGTCGAGGTCGGCCTCGGTTCCCGGTCTGACCTGCACTTCCGTACCGTTCGGCACCATGCGAACCCCCTCTGTGGCGCGACAGGGTACTGCATGATCAGAAAAATCGAGGGGTCGCTGGGGAATTCTGTCCGGATTCCAGTCGTTGTTTCCCACGGATGCAGGGCACCCGAGGAGAGTCCCGAGGGAGGGTCCGGAGTGCCGAGCGTTCGCCAGGACCACCTGCCAGCCACCACCGCAAGGGAGCACGCATGGCAACCCGCGCCGTCGCCCGTCGTAAGTCCGCCAATGGGGGCACCTCCCAGGCTCCGGGCTCTGGGGGACAGACGGCCGACTCGGCAAGCAGCGTCCGCGTGCGCGGCGGCGAGATCGCCGACCGCGACCTGGTCGGCATGTACCTCGACGAGATCGCGCGTACGCCCCTGCTCGACGCCGCCAAGGAGGTCGAGCTGTCCCAGACCATCGAGGCCGGCGTGTTCGCGCGCCAGGTGCTCGACGGCCAGGCGGAGACCGGCGCCGAGGCGTCCCGCGAGGAGCTGGAGGAGCTGTTCGAGGCGAGCGAGCGGGCCAAGGACGTCTTCATCCGCTCCAACCTCCGCCTGGTCGTGGCCGTCGCCCGGCGCTACCCGCGCAGCGGCCTGCCCCTGCTCGACCTGATCCAGGAGGGGAACGCGGGCCTGGTGCGCGCGGTCGAGAAGTTCGACTACCGCAAGGGCTTCAAGTTCTCCACGTACGCGACCTGGTGGATCCGCCAGGCCATCACCCGCTCGATCGCCGACCAGTCCCGCACCATCCGGCTCCCCGTCCACCTGGTGGAGGAGCTGGGCCGCATCCGCCGGGTGCAGCGCGAGTTCAACCGGGAGCACGGCCGGGACCCGGAGCCCGCGGAGATCGCCGCCGAGCTGGGCTCCACGCCGGAGCGCGTCACCGACGTGCTCGACTGGTCCCGTGACCCGGTCTCGCTGAACATGTCGGTGGACGACGAGGGTGAGACCCAGTTCGGCGACCTGCTGGAGGACACCTCCGCGGTCTCGCCGGAGCAGTCGGTGCTCAGCCTGCTGCGCCGCGAGGAGCTGGACGACCTGATCGGCCGCCTGGACGAGCGCACCGCCTCGATCATCAAGATGCGGTACGGCATCGAGGACGGCCGCGAGCGGACCCTCACCGAGGTCGGCAAGGAGCACGGACTGACCCGCGAGCGCATCCGGCAGATAGAGAAGCACGCCCTGCTGGAGCTGAAGAAGCTCGCCCACGACACGGGGTTCGACGCGGCGGCGTAGGACCCCGGGGGGTGGGGTACGCGCGGTGGCGGAATGCGGTGCCAACATGGCGCGGTCCCGTCGCTTCAACGCCTCCGAGCGCGGGAACAACCCTTGCGGGCACCGGAGCCGAGGCTCCGGGGGCCGCACTCCCACCGAATGCCGCGCGGCGTCCCCACCGCCACGCAGGCCCGCCCCCCTCGGGGGGCGGGCCCACGGACCAGTTCCGACGTCATCCCCCCCCGGCGTCGGGACTTCCCGGCCGGGCTCCGGCGCCACCCCCCCCGGCGCCGGAGCCCGGCTTTTTCCTGCCCGCGCGATCAGGGTGCGGGCGCTCTCGGGCATGGAACAGCGGGTCACCCCGTACCTGAACCACGGGGTGACCCGCCGAATGGCAGATTCTGCCACAGGGGCATAGCCTGCCGAGGTGAGCACCCCCCGTACCACCCGTAACACCGGCAACACCGGCACCACCGCCCGAAGGCGTTCGTACCCGGCCACTCCGGCGGCTTCCCTGACCGAGCGGCGCAAGGCCGAGACCC
Source organism: Streptomyces seoulensis (assembly GCF_004328625.1). NCBI lineage: Bacteria > Bacillati > Actinomycetota > Actinomycetes > Kitasatosporales > Streptomycetaceae > Streptomyces > Streptomyces seoulensis. The sequence goes on along the minus strand of NZ_CP032229.1, from coordinate 2,615,433 downwards.
GGATGGAGATCGCCCGCGCCGCCGCGACCCTCTTCGTCCGGCAGGGCCTGCGGGCCACCCGCGCCGAGGACATCGCGCACGCGGCGGGCATCGCACCGCGCACCTTCTACCGGTACTTCGCCTCCAAGGAGGAGGCGGTGGCCCCGCTTTACGCGGCCGGCGCCCAACTGTGGACCGAGGCCGTGCGCGCCGCCCCGGCCCACCTCACCCTCCCCGAGGCCCTCCGGCACGCCGTGGACCGCACCCTCGCCCCCGGCGTCGGTGTCTCCGCGTCCGCCTGGGAGTGGGCCCGCACCCTGATCCGCATGGCCCACACCAGCCCGGCCCTGGGCAAGGTCTGGGCGGAGGTCTGCCAGGCGTCGGAGACGGAACTCGCGGAGGCGCTGGCCGCGCGGCTGGCGCCCGCCGAGGACGACGCCGACAACGTTGCCGAGGCCGCCACCCCCCACCTCCGCTTCGCCGCCGCCGTCGCGGGCGCGGCCGTACGGGTCGCCGTCGAGACCTGGGCCCTCACCGAGTTCCCGCCCACCGGCCCGGCCGGCCCCGCCGCCCTGGCGCTCGGCAACCTGGTGGCCCTGGGCGGCTTCGCCTGGGAAGCCCCTCAGGACTGAGGAGCCGCACGCAGCAGGCGTGACCCCAGCTCCCGTACCGCGTCGGCCAGTACGGCCGGGCTGCGCACCGTGAACTCGTGGCCCGCCATCGCCAGCCGGACCGCCAGCCACTCCACCGGGTCGCCGGTGGTGCCGTGCAGGAGGCAGTGATCGGGGCCGTCGGGTTCGGGGGCGCCGAACCAGTGCGGGACGCGGGCGGCGATCCGGTCGGCGGGGGCCGCGAAGCGGACGGTGAACTCCCAGGTCTCGGTGCGCCGTCGGATCGAGCGGCGCAGGTATTCCGCCGCGTCGCCCGAGGGCAGCTCGCGCGGGGTGAAGCGGGCGCCGGTGGCGAAGGGGTCGCCGACCCGGTCCACCCGGAAGGTGCGCCAGTCCTCGCGGTCGAGGTCGTAGGCGACGAGGTACCAGCGGCGCCCGGTGGACACCAGCCGGTACGGCTCGGTCAGCCGGCGCGACTCGCTGCCGTCCCCGGCGCGGTAGGCGAACCGGAGCCGCTCGTGACCGGCGATGGCGGACGCGATCACGGTCAGCGTCTCCGGCGCGATGGTCGCGCCGTCGCCGCTGGTCAGCGGGGTGGTCGCGGCCTGGAGGGTGGCCACCTGGCGGCGCAGCCGGGCCGGGAGCACCTGCTCCAGCTTGGCCAGCGCCCGCACCGACGCCTCGTCCACCCCCTCCACCGCGTGCCCGGCGCCCGCGCGCAGCCCGACCGCGATGGCGACGGCCTCCTCGTCGTCCAGCACCAGCGGCGGCATCGCCTTGCCCGCGACCAGCCGGTACCCGCCCTCCGCGCCCTTGCTGGCCTGCACCGGGTAGCCCAGCTCGCGCAGCCGGTCGATGTCGCGCCGGACCGTACGGCGGGAGACCCCGAGCCGGCCGGCCAGTTCGCCGCCGGGCCATTCGCGCGGGGTCTGGAGGAGGGACAGGAGCGTCAGCAGCCGGGCCGGGGTGTCCGTCGTCATGCGTCCGAGCATGCCGCACCACTAGGACACGTTCTGTCCTAGTGGGTCACTAGCGTGGCGTACATGACCTCAACGGAACAGACCTCCGGCGCGGACCGGCGCCGCTGGATCGCGCTCGCCATCGTGATGACCGCGGCCTTCATGGACCTCGTCGACGTGACGATCGTGAACATAGCCATCCCCTCCATCCAGCGGGACGAGGGCGCCTCGTTCAGCCAGATCCAGTGGATCACCGCGGGGTACGCGCTGGCGTTCGCGGCCGGTCTGATCACCGGCGGGCGGCTCGGCGACATCTACGGGCGCAGGCGGCTGTTCCTGCTCGGCGTCGCCGGCTTCACCCTCGCCTCGGCGCTGTGCGGCTTCGCGGTCGACCCGGCGATGCTGGTCACGGCCCGCGTCCTCCAGGGCGGCATGGCCGCGATGATGGTCCCGCAGGTCCTCTCCATCGTGCACGCCACCTTCCCCGCCCATGAGCGCGGCAAGGTATTCGGGCTGTTCGGCGGCGTCGTCGGCCTCGGCGCGGTCTCCGGCCCGCTGCTCGGCGCCCTGCTCACCGAGTGGAACCTGTTCGGCCTTGAGTGGCGGCCCATCTTCCTGATCAACCTGCCCGTCGGCATCGCCGCCGTGCTGCTCGGCCGCCGCTTCATCACCGAGTCCCGCGCGCCCCACGCCCTCAAGCTCGACCTCGTCGGCGTCGCCCTGGTCACCCTGGGCCTGCTGATGCTGCTCTACCCGCTCACCCGGGGCCGCGAGCTGGGCTGGCCGCTCTGGGGCCACCTGCTGATGGCGGGCTCGCTCCCGGTCTTCGCCGCGCTGGTCTGGTACGAGCGCCGCAAGGCGGCCCGCGACGGCTCCCCGCTGGTCGAGCTGTCCCTGTTCCGGGTGCGCAGCTTCGCCGCCGGGATCGCCGTGCAGACCGTGTTCGGGGTGGCGCTCGGCGTCTTCTTCCTGGTCTGGACGCTGTACATGCAGATCGGCCTCGGCTGGAGTGTGCTGCGCGCCGGGCTGACCGGGGTGCCCTTCTCGCTCGCGGTGTCGACGGCCGCCGCGCTGTCGGTGCAGTTCCTCGTGCCGCGCTTCGGCCGCAAGGTGCTCCAGGCCGGCGCCCTGACGATGGGGCTCGGCGTGCTCCTCTACATCTGGGAGTCCCACCGGTACGGCCTGGCCATCGCCTCCTGGCAGATGGCGCTCCCGCTGGTCGTGATGGGCGTCGGCATGGGCCTGATCGTGGCCCCGCTGACCGACGCGATCCTCTCCGAGGTGCCGCGTGAGCACGCCGGGTCGGCCTCCGGCCTGCTCAACACCGTGCAGCAGATGGGCAACGCGCTCGGGCTCGGCCTGGTGTCCGTCGTCTTCTTCGGACAGATCGCGGACCGGCTCACCCCGGCGCAGGTCGGCCCGGCCTTCGTCGGCGCCTTCCAGCACGCGCTGTGGTGGGTGGCCGGGGTGATGGGCCTGATCTTCCTGCTGATGTCGGCGTTGCCCAAGCGGCCCGCGCAGCACGTGGAGGGCGGGGGCGAGCCGGTGGAGGAGCGGGAGCTGCTGACGGTCTGACGGTGTCCGGGTCCGCTTGCTGAAGTTCCGTTCATGTCCGAATGAAGCCCGAGCCCGTTTACTTTCCGGAAAATCGGGCGTAGCATCGCACTGAAACCACACGTTCGGGCATGGGTCGGGACGGTGGGACGGGGTTCGGAGGCAGGCGGACATGTACGCACCGGAGCGTCAGCAGGAGATCCTCCGGCTCGCCCGTGACGGCGGCCGGGTGGACGTGCTGTCGCTGGCCGAGGTGTTCCAGGTGACGGCGGAGACCATCCGCCGTGACCTGAAGGCCCTCGACCGCGCGGGCCTGGTCCGCCGGGTGCACGGCGGCGCCATCCCGGCCGGCCGCCTCGACTTCGAGCCCGACCTCAGCGAGCGCGAGTCCACCGCCGCCGACGAGAAGGACCGCATCGCCAAGGCGGCCCTCGCCGAACTCCCCGTCGACGGCACGGTCATCCTCGACGCGGGCACCACCGTGGCCCGGCTGGCCGCCGCGATCCCGCTGGAGACGACGCTCACCGCCGTCACCCACAGCCTGCCGATCGCCGCCCGCCTCGCCGACCACCCCGGCCTCCAGCTCCACCTCGTCGGCGGCCGCGTCCGCAACCGCACCCGCGCCGCCGTCGACGCCTGGGCCCTGCGCGCCTACGGCGAGATCCGCGCCGACGTCGCCTTCGTCGCCGCCAACGGCTTCTCCGCCGAGCACGGTCTGACCACCCCCGACCTCGCCGAGGCCGCCGTCAAGCGCGCCGCCGTCGCCGCCGCCCGCCGGGTCGTGCTGCTCGCGGACTCCGCCAAGCACGGCCAGGAGCACTTCGCCCGCTTCGGCGACCTGAGCGACGTGGACCTGCTGATCACCGACAGCGGGCTCAGCCCCGAAGACGCGGCCGTCATCGAGCGCGGCGGCACGGAAGTAGTACGCGCATGATCCTCACCGTCACCCCCAACCCCTCCCTGGACCGCACCTACGAGGTCCCCGTCCTGGAGCGCGGCGAGGTCATCCGGGCCTCCGGCGAGCGCATGGACCCCGGCGGCAAGGGCGTCAACGTCTCCCGCGCGGTCGCCGCCGCCGGCCGGCGCACCCTCGCCGTCCTGCCGCTGGGCGGTGCGCCGGGCGCACTGATCGCCGAACTGCTCGACGCCCAGGGCATCGAGGTCGCCCCCGTGCCGGTCGCCGGGGCGACCCGGTCCAACATCGCGCTGGCGGAGGCGGACGGCGTTCTGACGAAGATCAACGCGCCGGGCCCGGAACTGACCCCGGCCGAGGAGGAGTCGCTCCTCGCCGCCGTGCGCACACACTCGGCCGACGCCGACTGGATCGCCTGCTGCGGCAGCCTTCCGCTGGGCCTCGCCCCGTCCTGGTACGCCGATGTCGTCGCCCGCGCGCATGCGGCGGGCGCCCGTATCGCCCTGGACACCTCGGGGCCCGCGCTGCTGGAGGCGCTGCGGGCCCGGCCCGACGTGGTCAAGCCCAACGCCGAGGAACTGTCCGCCGCCGTCGGGCGCCCGCTGGCCACGGTGGGCGACGCGGTGAAGGCGGCCGAGGAGCTGCGGGCGATGGGCGCCCGCGCGGTCCTGGCCAGCCTGGGCGCCGACGGGCAACTGCTGGTGGACGGCGACGGTGCCTGGTTCGGCACCGCCCGCGTGGCCGCCGTCCGCAGCAACGTCGGCGCGGGGGACTCCTCCCTCGCCGGGTTCCTGATCGCCGGGGGCAGCGGGCCGGAGGCGCTCGCGTCCGCCGTGGCGCACGGGGCGGCCGCCGTGTGCTTGCCGGGCAGCGTGATGCCCACCCCGGCCGACCTGGACCCCGCCTCGGTCACGGTGACGGCGGACGTGCCGGTCGACCGCGTACTGACGGAGCCGGTGTCATGAACCGCCCGCTCCGGCGTACGCGGCCCGTGCCGGAGTCCCGGCGGCTGCCCGCCGCCCGCTGTCCGGACCCGCGCCACAGCTCTACCGCCCCTGTCACCCCTGTCATCCCCGTCACCCCCGTCACGCCCACCCCACGTCCCCGGGCGATACGCGAGCAAAGGAGCCCGCGATGAGCGAGATGATCACCGCGGACCTGGTCGACCTCGACCTGTCCGCCGAGAGCAAGGAAGGCGCGGCACGTGCCCTCGCCGAGCGCATGGTGGCCAAGGGGCGGGTGACCGACCTGGACGGCTTCCTCGCCGACGTGGCCGCCCGCGAGGCCCAGATGCCGACCGGTCTCGACGGCGGCATCGGCATCCCGCACTGCCGCAGCGAGCACGTCACCGAGCCGACGCTCGCCTTCGGGCGCAGCACGGCCGGGATCGACTTCGGCGCGGCGGACGGCCCGGCAGACCTGATCTTCCTGATCGCCGCCCCGGCCGGGGCGGACGACGCCCACCTCACGATCCTCTCCGCGCTGGCCCGCCAGCTGATGAACACCGAGTTCACGGACGCGCTGCGGGCGGTCTCCGACGCGGAGACGGCGGCGGCGCTGGTACGGGGGGACGTGACTCCGGCGGAGGCCGCTGAAGGCACTTCCGCCGACGGTGTCGCCGCCGACGGCGCCTCCACTGACGATGTCTCCGCCGGGGGCGCCCCCGCCGGGGAGACCACCGACGCGCGCCCGTTCCGTATCGTCGCCGTCACCTCCTGCCCCACCGGCATCGCCCACACCTACATGGCCGCCGAGTCGCTGGAGAACGCCGGCCGGGAGGCGGGCGTCGAGGTGACCGTCGAGACGCAGGGCTCGGCGGGGTTCACCCGGCTCGACCCGGCGGTGATCGCGGCGGCGGACGGCGTGGTCTTCGCCCACGACGTGCCGGTGCGCGAGAAGGACCGCTTCGCCGGCAAGCCCACGGTGGACGTCGGCGTGAAGGCGGGCATCAACCGCCCCGCCGAACTCATCACCGAGGTCCGCGCCAAGGCGGAACGCGGCGAGAAGACCGCCCCCGCCGGCGCGGCCACCACCCCCGTGGACCGCGCGGGCGACTCCACCGAGGGCTACGGCACCAAGCTCCGCAAGTGGCTGATGTCCGGCGTCAGTTACATGGTCCCGTTCGTCGCGGCGGGCGGTCTGCTCATCGCGCTGGGCTTCGCCATCGGCGGCTGGACGGTGAACAAGGCGCCCTCCGTGATGGACCACTTCGTGTGGACCCAGTCCGACAGCTGGGGCGCGCTGCTGTTCCAGATCGGCGGCATGGCCTTCAATTTCCTGGTCCCGGTGCTCGCCGGGTACATCGCCTACGGCATGGCCGACCGGCCCGGCCTCGTCCCCGGCTTCGTCGGCGGCGCGATCTCGCTCAGCATCAACGCGGGCTTCCTCGGCGGCCTCGCGGCCGGTCTGATCGCCGGTGGCGTGGTGCTGGCGATCCAGCGGGTGAACATACCGGCGGCGCTGCGCGGCATCATGCCGGTGGTGGTGATCCCGCTGATCTCCTCGGCGGTCGTCGGCTTCCTGATGTTCGTGGTGATCGGCAAGCCCATCGCCGCCGCCCAGAAGGGCATGACCGACTGGCTGAACGGCCTCACCGGCACCAACGCCGTCCTGCTCGGCGCCCTCCTCGGCCTGATGATGTGCTTCGACCTGGGCGGCCCGGTCAACAAGGTGGCCTACACCTTCGCCACCGCCGGCATCGCCGTCGCCAGCCCCAGTGACTCCGCGATGAAGATCATGGCCGCGGTGATGGCGGCCGGCATGGTCCCGCCGCTGGCGATGGCCCTGGCCACGACCGTGCGCGGCAAGCTCTTCACCCCGGCCGAGCGGGAGAACGGCAAGGCCGCCTGGGTGCTGGGCGCCTCCTTCATCTCCGAGGGCGCGATCCCGTTCGCCGCGGCCGACCCGCTGCGGGTCATCCCGTCCGCCATGGTGGGCGGCGCGGTCACCGGGTCGCTGTCGATGATGTTCGACGCCACCCTGCGAGCCCCGCACGGCGGCATCTTCGTGGTCCCGCTGATCGGCAACCCGTTCCTCTACCTCATCGCCATCGCCGCGGGCGTCTGCGTCAGCACCGCCCTGGTGGTCGTCCTCAAGGGCATGCGCAAGCCGGCCCAGGGCACCCCGGCCGCCGGTCCGGCGCAGGGCACGGCGCCGGGCGAGAAGGGGAGCCGGCAGCCGGTCGCCGCCTGAGCACCCTCGGGCCCGGCGTCCCCCTGACCCGTCCCCACGGTCGCGTCCCCTCGGTGAAGTCGCCGGGGGGACGCGGTGCGTCGGGGGCCGTCAGCCGTGCCGGGCCGCGCGGTGCTCCATGGCCTCGCGGGCCGCCTCGGGAGTGGTGTACACCTCGCACATGTGCCGGCCGTCGGGGGTCGCGGTGTGCTCGACCTCCCACAGGGAGACCTCCCGCCCGTCCCGCAGCAGGAACGCGTGCTCGTACAGCGCGAAGCTCACTCCGGCCCGCGCGGTGCGGCCGGGACGGCCGAACGCCTGGGTGATCTCGTGCCCCTCCGCCGTGGCCAGCAGCGCCGCCAGCTCCTTGCCGGGACGGTCCGGGTTCTCCGCCCGGCGCAGCAGCCTGCGGGCGTGGTCGGGGGAGTTGTCCGCCACGTACGCGTGCCGGGGCTCGGGCACCGCGCCCAGCTCGGTCAGCACCGGCAGCTCGAAGTCCGAGGTGTCGTACGGCAGCGCCAGCCGGGTCGTCGCGGTGTGCAGCTCCTCCTCGTCGAGGTACACCTCGTGCTGCGCCTCCGCGCCCGGCGCGGTGTTGTGCGCCAGCTCCCAGAGGGTCACCGCCGAGCCGTCCGCCAGCAGCCAGGTGTGCCGGTACGTCTCCCGGTGCAGGCCCGCGCTGTGGTGCGCGGAGTGCAGCGAACTGTCGTGCGCCAGCGCGCAGTCCAGCTCTCTTATCACTTCGTCGGGCAGCTCGAACGAGTTCAGGGCACGGCCGAGGAGTCGCGCGAGGTGCTCCTCCGGAGACTCGGGCGACTGGGCGGACTCGTACTCCGCCGTCTCGTACGGAACGCTCAAGGTGTCTCCCGGCGTCGCTGCATGTCACCTGGTGGGTGCATACCGTAGCCCCTCGGTCGGACATCGTGTCCGGGAACCGAGAAACGTACTGGGGTAAACGCCGGGCGCGGCCGAGTAGTTCCCGGTCGGCGACCGAAATGCCGTACGCCCAAGGGCTTTTCCGTCCCCTGGGGGCGGTTTGCCCCCGTCGCCGTTCCCCTCCCTCAGCCGACGCCGGCCTCGCGCGGTGTCTCGGTGCGGTAGGAGCTGCCCAGCTCCGGGCCCAGGCCGAAGTAGTGGCGGAAGTTGTAGATCAGGGGGCTCCAGGCGGCGGGGTCTATGTGGTGGGTGCCGGGGACCAGCAGTTCGGGGGCGGCGTGGACTTTCAGGACCCTTGTCTCGACGATGACGCAGTCGCCTGACAGGTCGGGGCGGATGCGTTCGGCGCGGGCCTCCAGGTGGAGGGGGCAGTCGGCCGCACGAGGGGGGCGGACGGTGTGGGAGGGCTCCTCGCGCAGGCCCGCCGCGGCGAACTTCGCCGGTTCGAAGCGGTAGCCGGCCGCCTTCGTCGCGGGGACCGGGTCGCGGCCGGTCAGAGGGGCGAGGCGCTCCACCGCGGGCCACTGGTGCGGGGCGGGGAGATTGATGACCAGGTCGGGGCGGGCGAGGAGGTTGCGGGCGGTCTGGCCCTCGCGGCCAAGGCCGAGGACGACCGTCCGGCCCAGCGCCCACGCCGAGGACATGGGGGCGAGGTTGAAGGTGCCGTCCTCGTTCTCCGTGGACAGCAGCACCACCGGGGTGCCGAAGTAGAGGATGCTCGGCTCGATCGCCGTGTGGCTGCTCATGGAGGAGAGCCTAGGGACGGGTCCGTTCGGCCGGCGCCGAAGTGTGCCGGGCGCTGGACCGTACCCTGGAGGCATGAGTGACGCCCCCGCACCCGAGCCGCGCGACCCGAAGGCCGCGCTCGTCTTCGACGACCCGCTGAACCAGCAGTCCTCGGACGACACCGACCGTGGGTGGGGCGAGCGTCCCTCCGGCGACAGCGCCGCCGACCTCAGGCGCTTCCTCGACGAGAAGCCGCCCCACCACCTCTGAGCGGCACGGAAGGCTTCCGTCAGCGCGCGTCCGGCCCTGCCGGGCGCTGCTGCCTGACCACGCCGTCCACGGTGCCCGTGCGCTGGGCGACCAGCAGGTCGCGGATGTCCTGGAGGACCTCCAGCTCGGTCACCGGGTTCGGCTCCGGCTCGGTCTTGCCCGTGCGGGCCTGCTTGCGGGCCTCCTGGCGGGCCAGGTACTTCGACATCGGCAGCACCATCAGGAAGTACACGACCGCCGCGGTGATCACGAAGTTCAGCGCCGCACCGGCCACCGAGCCCCAGAGGATCTGGACGCCACCCTCCGCACTGCCGTCCGTCCCCGGCTTGCAGGGGTCCTTCAGGCAGTAGCTGTAGTGGTCGAGGTTCTTCGTGCCGATCGCGCCGACCAGCGGGTTGATGACACCCTTCACCACCGAGTTCACGATGCTGGTGAAGGCGGCACCGATGACCACCGCGACCGCCAGATCGATGACGTTGCCACGCATCAGGAAGGCTTTGAAGCCGTCCAGGATGCTGACCGCTTCCTTCTTCGCGTTCACCTCGGTGAGTCTCCTCGTCATGCGCACAGGCTGGGGAACAGAGCGCTCCGCAACCTACGTCAGGGTGCTGCCACCCTGTCCAATCCCGTCGCTCGATCGAGCGACTTGACCGCACGCTTCCGGAAATGTTCCCGACAAGACTCACCACAGCGTCACCGCCAGCCTGGCCATGGGGTTCGCCCCCACCAGCCGAGCCGCCGTGGCACGCGGCACCGCGAGGACGACCAGCGCCCCCTCAGTGACGCTTCCCTCACCCGGAACGCGGTCCAGCGGCTCCGGCAGCCGGACCACCCGGGCCCCGCGCGCCAGCACCCGCGCCGACCCGCCACCCCCCGGCGCCGCCCGCTCCTCCGCCGCGACCACGTCCACCCGGTCCCCGGGCCGCAGCAGCCGCACGGTGGCCGCGTCCGCGATGCGCACCGGTGCCCGCACCAGCTCACCCGGCCCGCGCCCGCGTACCGGACCGGCGGCCGGATGCCCCCGGGGCCGCTCGGCGGACGGAGTGCCGCCGCCGGGGGAGCGGGGGCCGGCCGCGACCAGCGCCGCCGCCGTCACCGCCAGCCCGGCGGCGACCGCCCTGCCCCGGTACCGCGCCAGCCGTCCCGCCGGTCCACCCCCGCCCCGTACGCGCAGGGGCGGGAAGAAGGGGACCTCACGGGTCGCCGGCGCATCCGTGCCCAGCGGGCGCGGCACGCGGAAAGCGGGAGCGGGGACGGTGTTCGGGTGCACGGACATCGGGATCACCACCTGTGACGAGGGGACGAGGGAACGCTCTGCGATCCCCACGATGACCCGTCTCGCCGGACCCCGCCGGAGCCCGTGGACTACCCACCGGTTGTGGAAAACCCCGTCACCCGAACGTGGAAGCAACCTCGTCCCAGCACGGCTACGGCAACGGAATCCCCGGCTCCATCCCCCCGAGCGCCCCCACGCAGAGACAGTCCCGCTCCCCGGTCTCCGGCAACCCCGCCACCGCGTCGAACAGCACCCCCCGCAGCCGGTCCACGTTCGCCGCGAACACCTGGAGCACCTCGTCGTGGGACACCCCCTCGCCGGTCTCCGCGCCCGCGTCCAGGTCGGTGACCAGGGTCAGCGAGGTGTAGCAGAGCTCCAGCTCACGGGCGAGCGCCGCCTCCGGATGCCCGGTCATCCCGACCACCGACCAGCCCTGTGCCTGATGCCACAGCGACTCGGCGCGGGTGGAGAAGCGCGGCCCCTCCACCACGACCAGCGTGCCGCCGTCGACCGGCGTCCAGTCCCGCCCACGGGCCGCCTTCAGCGCGATGCTCCGCCCGGTCGGGCAGTAGGGGTCGGCCAGCGACACATGCACCACGTTGGGCACCGTGCCGTCCGGCAGCGGGAGCCCGTCGAAGAAGGTCTGCTGCCGCGTCCTGGTGCGGTCGACCATCTGGTCCGGCACCAGCAGCGTGCCCGGCCCGAACTCCGGCCGCAGTCCGCCCACCGCGCACGGCCCCAGCACCTGCCGGACTCCCAGCGAACGCAGCGCCCACAGGTTGGCCCGGTAGTTGATGCGGTGCGGCGGAAGGTGATGCCCGCGCCCGTGCCGGGGAAGGAAGGCCACCCTGCGGCCCGCGACCTCGCCCACGAAGACGGAGTCGGAGGGCGCCCCGTAAGGGGTGTCCACCTGGACCTCGGTCACGTCGTCCAGGAACGAGTAGAAACCCGAGCCGCCGATTACGCCGATCTCTGCGTTCGCCATGCCCAGCACCCTAACGGCCCCCCGGAAGCGGCCACCAGGATCACCCGTTCGCATGTACGCCGAAGACCCCGCCGTCGGATGACGGCAGGGTCCGGGAAAGCGGGGTTCTCAGGCGGCGGAGCCGGCCGAGGACGACGGCGTCGAGGAGGACGACGAAGACGACGTCGACGACTTCGTGTCGGACGACGAGGACGTCGAGGACGGCTTCGTGGCCGGGCTGCTGCTCGACGACGCGCCGCGCGAATCGTTGCGGTAGAAGCCGGAGCCCTTGAAGACAATGCCGACGGCGGAGAACACCTTCTTCAAGGGGCCACCGCAGCTGGGGCACTCGGTCAGGGCGTCGTCGGTGAACTTCTGCACCGCCTCGAGGCCCTCGCCGCAGTCCTTGCACTGGTACTGGTAGGTCGGCACTGTCTTCCTCCTGGCACTCTCACTCAATGAGTGCTAACGATGCTCCATAGTGACGCATTCCCGTGGATCAGTCCACCGTGACCGGCTCGCGGTGACCGACGCCACGCGCCACGGTACGGGTCCGGGCCCGCGCCACCAGCAGGGAACGCAGGGCCAGGATCGTCGCCAGCGCCGGTACGGTCGCCGCCATCGGGACCAGGAACCCGGCGCCGTCCCACAGCCGGTCCTCCCATTGTCCCGCCACCGTGACGGCGGCCGCCTGGCCCAGCGCGACCGCACCCGTCAGCCAGGTGAACGCCTCCGTCCGGGCACCCGCCGGCACCAGGTCCTCGACCAGGGTGTACCCCGTGATCAGGGCGGGCGCGATGCACATGCCGACCAGCAGGCCGAGACCGGCCAGCAGCGGCACCGAGTGCACCGTCCACAGCGCGGAGGTGGCCAGCGCGAGCGCCGTGTACCCGACCATGAGCCGGCGCCGGGGCGACGACTTCCAGGCGACCGCGCCGCAGATCACCCCGGAGAGCATGTTTCCGGCGGCGAAGACGCCATAGAGGACGCCGTTCAGACCGGGCTCCCCGATGGACTCGGTGAACGCGGCCAGCGAGACCTGCATCCCGCCGAAGACGGCGCCGATGCCGAGGAACGTCACGATGAGCACCCGTACGCCGGGCACCCGGAGGGCGGACACGCGCGCGTGCGCCTCTTCGCCGGCCTCCGCGTGCGGGCCGACCGGCGGCTGCGTACCCCGCTGGGCGGCGAACAGCAGACCGCCGACCAGGGTCAGCGCGGCCTCCGTGATCAGTCCGGCGGCGGGGGTGACGGTGGTGCACAGCGCGGTGGCCAGCAGCGGGCCGACGACGAAGGTCAGCTCGTCGGTGACCGACTCGAAGGCCGCCGCCGTGCTCATCAGCGGCGATCCCTTCAGCCGCGTGCCCCAGCGGGCCCGCACCATCGGGCCGACCTGCGGGACCGAGGCGCCGGTCGGCACCGCCGCCGCGAACAGCGCCCACAAGGGGGCGTGTGCCAGCGCGAGCGCGGTCAGGGTGAGCCCCGCCGCCGTGTGCAGGACGACACCGGGCATCAGTACCGCCCGCTGGCCGTACCGGTCCGCGAGCCGGCCGCTGTACGGCGCGAACAGGGCCATGGAGACGCCGGTGACGGCCGCGGCGGCACCGGCGGCGCCGTACGAGCCGGTGGTGTGCCGCACCAGCAGCACGATGGAGATGGTGAGCATGGCGAACGGCTGACGTGCCGCGAAGCCGGGGACCAGGAAGGTCCACGCGCCCTTCGTGCGCAGCAGTTGCCCGTAACCCGGACGCGCCGACCGCTCGGTGGTGACCGTGGATGCCACGGCCCGTGCCTCTCTTCCGCCTGGTAGCGCGCCCGTGCGGGGGGCACCGAGAGCCGTCCTCTTGCGCGCGGAACTGCGGTAGATACCGGCTCAAAGGGTCCGGCCGCCATACGGTCGCGCCAGCTCTGCGTCAGACGAATCGGACAGAGTTGGTTCGATCAGATGCCCTGATCGTACAGGCGGCTCCCCGCCGCCGGAGCTGTGAGAACCAGCACCCTCAGTGCCGGTGCACCCTACCGCCGGTGCCGAGCCAGTCGGCCAGCTTGCCGCCCTGGGTGACCGCGCGCAGCCGGCGTTCGGCCTGGTCGCGGACCGGGTCGGTGGAGACCACGAGCAGCTCGTCCCCGTGCCGCAGCACGGTCGTGGGGGAGGGGACGAACGACTTGCCGTCCCGGACGACCAGCGTGACGGCGGCGCCCGGCGGCAGCCGCAGCTCGCCCACCTCCACGCCGTGCATCCGGGAGTCGTCCGGGATGGTGAGCGAGAGCAGATGGCCGCGCAGCCGCTCCAGCGGCGCCGACTCGATGCCGAGGTCGGACGCCGCGCCCTCCTCGCCGAGCCGCAGCTTGCGGGCCAGCCAGGGCAGGGTCGGGCCCTGGACCAGGGTGTAGACGACGACGAGTACGAAGACGATGTTGAACAGCCGGCGGCTGCCCTCCACCCCGCTCACCATGGGGATGGTCGCCAGGATGATGGGGACCGCGCCGCGCAGCCCCGCCCAGGACATCAGCGCCTGCTCCTGCCACGGCACCCGGAACGGGGTCAGGCTCAGCACCACGCTCAGCGGACGGGCCGCCATGGTCAGCACCAGTCCGATGATCAGCGCGGGCACCACGTCGTCGCCCAGCTCGTGCGGGGTCACCAGCAGGCCGAGCAGGACGAACATGCCGATCTGCGCGATCCAGCCCAGCCCCTCCGCGAACCCGCGGGTGGCCGGCCAGTGCGGCAGCTTGGCGTTGCCCAGCACCATCGAGGCCAGGTAGACGGCGAGGAAGCCACTGCCGTGGGCCAGCGCGCCGGCCGCGTACGCGGTGACGGCGATGGCCATGACGGCGATCGGGTAGAGACCGGACGCCGGCAGGGCGACGTGCTTGAGCCCCCAGGAGCCGAGGAAGCCCACCGCGAGGCCCAGGGCGGCGCCGATGGCCAGCTCCAGCACGATCTCGGCCAGCAGGATGTACCAGTGCTCCACCGGGCCGGCCTGGCAGAAGGCGACGACCAGGATGACCACCGGGGCGTCGTTGAAGCCGGACTCCGCCTCCAGCGTGCCCGTCACCCGCGAGGGGAGCGGGATCTTGCGCAGCACGGAGAACACGGCCGCCGCGTCCGTCGAGGACACCACCGCGCCGATGATGAACGCCTGCCGCCACTCCAGCCCGACCAGATAGTGCGCGCCCGCGGCGGTCGCGCCGACGCTCACCGCGACGCCCACCGTCGCCAGCACGGAGGCGGACGGCAGGGCCGGCCGCACTTCCTTCCACTTCGTGCCGAGACCGCCCTCGGCCAGGATCACGACCAGGGCCGCGTACCCGATGACCTGGGTCATCTCCGCGTTGTCGAAGTGGATGTTCCCCACGCCGTCGGAGCCCATGAGGACGCCGATACCGAGGTAGACGAGCAGGCTGGGGAGCCCGCTGCGTGAGGAGATCCGCACGGCCGCGACGGCGACCAGGAGGACCAGCGAGCAGGCGAACAGGAGCTGGTTGAGGTGGTGGACAGTCAGCGGCGCATCCCTTCATTGGCCCGCGCGGGGGCGCACGTGGGCTCGCGTACACAAGACACCGAGGGGCGGCGGACCGCACCCGACTACTTCGTTACCTTACCTAACTCTTGACGCTTCCTTGACGCTCGGGTTGGCAAGATCGAACGCCCGTGCCCGCTGGTTCCCGACTCCGCGTCAAGTGGTTCCGGGGCCTGCGCCTATGGTTGCTCCAGCGCTCATTCAAAGTCACAGCCCCGCCTGCCGCTCGCGTGAGGACAGCAAGGACAGCGATGCCCCCCAACACCACCGCCACATCGGGTGACAAGCCCGGCACGTCCGGCAGGAAGAAGGGGCGCAAAGCCCGACTTGTCGTGATTCTGCTGGTCCTGGCCCTCATCGGAGGCATAGCCTTCGGGGCGTTCTGGTCCATCAGCACGGTGCGTGCCTCCTTCCCGCAGACCAAGGGATCGGTCACGCTCGAGGGCCTCTCCGGCCCCGTCGACGTCAAGCGCGACGGCTACGGCATCCCGCAGATCTACGCCTCCTCCGACGCCGACCTGTTCATGGCCCAGGGCTACGTCCAGGCGCAGGACCGGTTCTACGAGATGGACGTGCGCCGCCATCTCACCTCCGGCCGCCTGTCGGAGATGTTCGGCAAGGGCCAGGTCAAGAACGACGCCTTCCTGCGCACCCTGGGCTGGGACCGGGTGGCGAAGCAGGAGTACGACACCAAGCTGTCGGCCTCCGCGAAGCAGTACCTCCAGGCGTACGCCAAGGGCGTCAACGCCTACCTCAAGGGCAAGGACGACCGGGACATCTCCCTGGAGTACGCGGCCCTGGGGTTCACCAACGACTACAAGCCCGCCGAGTGGACCCCGGTCGACTCCGTCGCGTGGCTGAAGGCGATGGCCTGGGACCTGCGCGGCAACATGCGCGACGAGACCGACCGCGCCCTGATGACCAGCCGCCTCACCCCGCAGCAGATCCGCGAGCTGTACCCGGACTACCCCTACGACCGGAACAAGCCGATCGTGCGCGAGGGCCAGTACAGCGCGCTGAGCAAGACCTTCCAGCAGGACGGCGCCCCCTCGGACACTCAGGGCAGCCAGGGCACGCAGGGCACCACGGGGACGCCGGGCGGCACCGGCACGCAGGGCACCCAGGGCACGACCGGCACCGGCACGACCGGCACCGCGGGCGCCACCGGCACGACCGGTACCGGCCTCACCGGCCAGCTCACCGGCCTCACCAAGGTCCTCGACGACCTCCCCACCGCCGTCGGCGTCAACGGCCAGGGCATCGGCTCCAACTCCTGGGTCGTCTCCGGCGCCCACACCATCACCGGCAAGCCGCTGCTCGCCAACGACCCGCACCTCTCCGCGTCCCTGCCCTCGGTCTGGTACCAGATGGGCCTGCACTGCCGGAGCGTCTCCAGCAAGTGCCAGTACGACGTGGCGGGCTACACCTTCGCGGGCATGCCCGGTGTGGTCATCGGCCACAACGGGAAGATCGCCTGGGGCATGACCAACTCCGGCGTGGACGTCAGCGACCTCTACCTGGAGAAGATCTCCGGCGACGGCTATCTCTACGACGGCAAGGTCCGCCCCTTCCGCACCCGTGAGGAGACCATCAAGGTCGCCGGTGGCGCGTCCAAGAAGATCGTCGTACGCCAGACCGCCGACGGCATGCCGCTGCTCTCCGACCGCGACGACGAGCTGGTGGAGGTCGGCCGCAAGGCCAGCGTCGACACCGCCGCCCCCGACCGCGGCGACGGCTACGGCATCGCGCTGCGCTGGACCGCGCTGGACCCCGGCACCTCCATGGACGCCGTGTTCGCGATGGACAGGGCGGCCGACTGGAACGGCTTCCGCAAGGCAGCCTCGCTCTTCGACGTGCCGTCCCAGAACCTGATCTACGCCGACTCCGAGAACATCGGCTACACCCTGCCGGGCAAGATCCCCACCCGCGCCACGGGCGACGACGGCTCGGTGCCCGCGCCGGGCTGGGACTCCAAGTACCGCTGGACCGGCTTCCTGGAGCAGGACGAGCTGCCCTACGAGTACAACCCGAAGCGCGGCTACATCGTCACCGCCAACCAGGCCGTGGTGGACAAGGACAAGTACCCGTACACCCTGACCACCGACTGGGGCTACGGCACCCGCAGCCAGCGCATCGCCGACCTGATCGAGTCCAAGATCAAGGACGGCGGCAAGGTCTCCACCGACGACATGCGCCAGATGCAGCTCGACAACAGCAGTGAGATCGCCAAGCTGCTGGTGCCCAAGCTGCTCAAGCTGGACCTGGACGACCCCGAGGTCCGCAAGGCGCAGAAGCTGCTGGAGGGCTGGGACTACACCCAGGACGCCGACTCGGCCGCGGCCGCCTACTTCAACGCCGTCTGGCGCAACATCCTCAAGCTCGGCTTCGGCGACAAGCTCCCCAAGGAGCTGCGCGCCAAGAACCAGTGCCTGTGGGTGGAGCGCGCGGGCAGCACCGGTCCGCTGGACGATCAGAGCAAGGTCCGCGAGTGCGGTCAGCGCGACGCCGACCAGGCGCAGCCGGACGGCGGCGACCGCTGGTTCGAGGTCGTGCGCACGCTCATGGACAAGCCGGACAGCCAGTGGTGGCAGGCGCCCAAGTCGGGCAACCGCCCGGCCGCGCACAACCGCGACGAGCTGTTCACCCGCGCCATGATCGACGCCCGCTGGGAGCTGACCGCCAAGCTCGGCAAGGACATCGACACCTGGAGCTGGGGCCGGCTGCACCGGCTGTTCCTGAAGAACCAGACCCTCGGCCTCCAGGGCCCTGAGGTGCTCCAGTACGCGCTCAACCGCGGCCCCTGGAAGCTCAGCGGCGGCGAGGCCACCGTCAACGCCACCGGCTGGAACGCCGCCGGCGGCTACGGGGTGGTGTGGGTGCCGTCCATGCGGATGGTCGTCAACCTGGCGGACCTCGACAAGTCCCGCTGGATCAACCTCAGCGGCGCCTCCGGGCACGCCTTCAGCGCCCACTACACCGACCAGACCGACAAGTGGGCCGACGGCGATCTGCTGCCCTGGTCCTTCTCGGCCAAGTCGGTGGACGGCAGCACCAAGGACACGCTGAACCTGCGGCCGTAGGTCCGTACGAAGCCGAAGGCCCTCCACGCGCGCGTGGAGGGCCTTCGGCCGTCTCGGGGGGCTTTCTCAGGGGCGCGCGAAACGGCGTACACCGGCCGGGGTCACCACGGCGTGCACCGGGCGGTCGTGCGCCTCGGCGGGCACCCGGGCCACCACCTCCGTGTCGTACAGCAGCACCACCAGCGCCGGACGCGCGCCCGCGCGCTCCAGGCGCGCGAGCACCCGGTCGTACGAACCCCCGCCCCGCCCCAGCCGCATCCCGCGCCCGTCCACCGCGAGGCCCGGCAGCAGCACCACGTCCGCCTCCGTCACCGCGTCGGGCCCCAGGCGCGTCCCGGCAGGCTCGGCCAGCTCCATCCGCCCGCCGTGCCGGACCACCGCCAGCGAGCCGGGTCCGGTGTACGCGCCCCAGTCGAGGTCGTCGTCGGGGAGCAGCACCGGGAGCAGGACGCGGGTGCCGCGCTCGCGCAGCGCCTCCAGCAGGGCGGCCGTACCGGGTTCGGTGCCGACCGAGACATAGGCGGCGACCGTGCCGGCGGAGGCGAGTTCGGGCAGGGCGAGGGCGTGCGCGGCGAGGGCGCGTTCATGGGCGAGACGGTCCTCCTCGCTCAACCCCCTTCTATTTACCAGGAGTTCACGCCGCAGACCCCTCTTCCCGGGGTCGTTCGCACCTTCGTCGGATTCCACCGCCGGCCACCTCCATTTCGGTCCGCGATTATCACGCCGACCTAAGCGGAGCAGGGGATTTCCCCCTAAGGACACCGGTTAGAGTGGCGCGCATGACTGAGTTGCACCCGAGGATCAGCAAGGCTGTCATTCCGGCAGCCGGGCTGGGTACCCGCTTTCTGCCCGCGACCAAGGCGACGCCCAAGGAGATGTTGCCGGTCGTGGACAAGCCGGCCATCCAGTACGTGGTCGAGGAGGCGGTGTCCGCGGGCCTCGAGGACGTCCTCATGGTGACCGGACGCAACAAGCGTCCGCTGGAGGACCACTTCGACCGCAACTACGAGCTGGAATCGGCGCTCGGCAAGAAGGGCGACGCCGACCGACTCGCCAAGGTCCAGGAGTCCAGTGACCTGGCCACCATGCACTACGTCCGCCAGGGCGACCCCCGCGGCCTCGGCCACGCCGTGCTGTGCGCCGCCCCGCACGTCGGCAACGAGCCCTTCGCGGTCCTCCTCGGCGACGACCTGATCGACCCTCGCGACCCCCTGCTCCAGCGGATGATCGAGGTCCAGGAGCAGCACGGCGGCAGCGTGATCGCCCTCATGGAGGTCGCCCCCGAGCAGATCCACCTCTACGGCTGTGCCGCCGTGGAGAGCACCGGGGACGGCGACGTCGTCAAGGTGACCGGCCTGGTCGAGAAGCCGGAGCCGGCCGACGCCCCCTCCAACTACGCCATCATCGGCCGCTACGTCCTCGACCCGCACGTCTTCGACATACTCCGCAAGACCGAGCCCGGCCGGGGCGGCGAGATCCAGCTCACCGACGCCCTCCAGCAGCTCGCGGAGGACGAGAAGGTCGGCGGCCCGGTGCACGGCGTCGTCTTCAAGGGCCGCCGCTATGACACCGGCGACCGTGCCGACTACCTGCGTGCCATTGTCCGTCTCGCGTGCGAACGTGAGGACCTGGGCCCGGACTTCAGGACCTGGCTGCGCAGTTTCGTCGCCGAGGAGATGCAGGAACGTTGAGCACCGCCGCGAACCGTCCCGTCGGACCGGACCACGTGTGGTCGGTGGACGAGCACCTGGAGGACATTCTCAGCACCGTCCGCCCGCTCGACCCCATCGAGCTCCAGCTCCCCGACGCGCAGGGCTGTGCGCTGGTCGACGACGTCATGGTGCCGGTGTCCCTGCCGCCCTTCGACAACAGCTCCATGGACGGTTACGCGGTACGGGTCACGGACGTGACCGGTGCGAGCGAGGAGTACCCGGCGGTCCTGGACGTGGTCGGTGACGTCGCCGCCGGCGACTCCGCCCCGGTCCAGGTCGGCCCCGGCCAGGCGGCGCGCATCATGACCGGCGCGCCGCTGCCGCCCGGCGCCGAGGCCGTCGTCCCCGTCGAGTGGACGGACGCCGGGCTCGGCGGCGGCCCGGCGAGCGGGATGCGGGCCCGCGCCCAGGCGCCGGAGGGCGCCGAGGGCCAGGTCCGGATCTTCCGGCCCGCCGAGACGGGGGCCCATGTCCGGCCCAGCGGCAGCGACGTGCGCGCCGGTGACCGGGCGCTCGCCGCGGGCACCGTCCTCGGGCCGTCCCAGATCGCGCTGCTCGCCGCGATCGGCCGGGGCACCGTCCGGGTGCGGCCCCGCCCGCGCGTCGTCGTGATGTCCACCGGCAGTGAACTCGTCCAGCCGGGCGAGCCGTTGGCGCACGGCCAGATCTTCGACTCCAACAGCTTCGCCCTCACCGCCGCCGCCCGGGACGCGGGCGCCATCGCCTACCGGGTCGGCGCGGTCGCGGACGACGCGGACGTGCTGCGCTCCACCATCGAGGACCAGTTGGTCCGCGCCGACCTGCTGGTCACCACCGGCGGAGTCAGCGTCGGCGCGTACGACGTGGTCAAGGAGGCGCTCACCGAGGTCGGCGAGGAGGAGGGCGGCGGGGTCGACTTCCGCAAGCTCGCCATGCAGCCCGGCAAGCCCCAGGGCTTCGGCGCGGTGGGCCCCGACCACACCCCGCTGCTGGCCCTGCCCGGCAACCCCGTGTCGTCGTACGTCTCCTTCGAGCTGTTCGTCCGCCCCGCCATCCGCGCCCTGATGGGCCTCCCGGAGGTCCACCGGCCGCGTACCCGGGCCACCCTCACGGTGGACGGCCCGCTGCGCTCGCCCGAGGGCCGCCGCCAGTTCCTGCGCGGCAACCACGAGGACGGCGAGGTCACCCCCGTGGGTGGCAGCGGCTCCCATCTGATCGCCGCGCTGGCCCACGCCAACGCGCTGATCGTGCTCCCCGAGGACATGGCGGAGGCCGAGCCCGGCACCGAGGTCGAGGTCATCCTGCTCGGCTGACCCGCGCGGGGCCCCGAGCGGGTCCCGGCCCGGTGCCGGAGCGGACTTGGCGGTACCGTGGCGCGCACAGGAGGCCCGCGCATCGCCCGCGCCGGCGGGCCGCGAACGGGAAGTACCGCACACCATGAGTACGCACGACCGACTGACGCACATCGACGAGGCGGGCGCGGCCCGCATGGTCGACGTATCCGGGAAGGAAGTGACCGCGCGCACCGCCCGTGCCAGTGGCCGGGTGCTCGTGTCCCCGCGCGTGGTCGAGCTGCTGCGCGGCGAGGGTGTCCCCAAGGGCGACGCCCTGGCCACCGCCCGGATCGCGGGCATCATGGGCGCCAAGCGCACCCCGGACCTGATCCCGCTGTGCCACCCGCTGTCGGTGTCCGGTGTGACACTGGACCTCGCCGTCACGGACGAGGGCGTGGAGATCCTGGCCACCGTGAAGACCACCGACCGCACCGGCGTGGAGATGGAGGCCCTCACGGCCGTCTCCGTCGCCGCGCTCACCGTGGTCGACATGGTGAAGGCGGTCGACAAGGGCGCCGTCATCACCGACGTGCGGGTGGAGGAGAAGACGGGCGGCAAGTCGGGCCACTGGAGCCGGGCGTGACCGCAACCCCGTACCGCGCGCTGGTCGTCACCGCCTCCAACCGCGCCTCGGCCGGCGTCTACGCCGACAAGGGCGGCCCCGCCGTCGCCGAGGGCCTCACCCGCCTCGGCTTCTCCGTGGACGGCCCCCAGGTGGTCGCGGACGGCGACCCGGTCGAGGCCGCCCTGCGCGCGGCCGTGGCGGCCGGCTACGACGCGGTCGTCACCACCGGCGGCACCGGCATCTCGCCCACCGACCGCACCCCCGAGGCCACCCGCGCGGTCCTGGAGTACGAGGTACCGGGCATCGCCGAGGCGATCCGGGCGTACGGGCGCGAGAAGGTGCCCACCGCCGCGCTCTCGAGGGGCCTGGCCGGGGTCGCGGGCGGCACGCTGATCGTGAACCTGCCCGGTTCCAGCGGCGGGGTCCGCGACGGGCTCGCGGTGCTGGAGCCGCTGCTGACGCACGCCGTCGACCAGATCCGCGGCGGCGACCACCCCCGGCCCGACGCACCGGGCCGCACGGGCGCCGGGGGTGCGAGCTGACCGGCAGATCCTGGCCCGCGGTGCTGGTGGACGGCGATGTGGTCCTGCGGCCCATAAAGGTGCGCGACCAGCGCGCCTGGCGCGAGGTCAACCGGCGCAACCGGGACTGGCTGCGCCCCTGGGAGGCGACCATCCCGCCGCCCACCGCGAGCGGGCCGATCGCGCACCGCCCGACCTACCGCCAGATGATCCGGCACCTGCGCTCGGAGGCGACGGCGGGCCGGATGCTGCCGTTCGTCATCGAGTACCAGGGACGCCTGGTCGGCCAGCTCACGGTCGCCGGGATCACCTGGGGCTCCATGTGCTCCGGGCACATCGGCTACTGGGTGGACCAGTCGGTCGCCGGGCGCGGGGTGATGCCGACCGCCGTCGCGCTCGTCTCCGACCACTGCTTCCGCGCGGTGGGGCTGCACCGTCTGGAGGTCTGCATCCGCCCGGAGAACCGGCCCAGCCGGCGCGTGGTGGAGAAGCTGGGCTTCCGCGAGGAGGGGCTGCGGCCGCGCTATCTGCACATCGACGGCGCCTGGCGGGACCACATGGTCTACGCGCTCACCGCCGAGGAGGTCCCCGGCGGTCTGGTCGACCGCTGGCGGCGCGCCCGCGCGGCACGGCCGGGACAGCCGGGGAATGCGAACAGCGCCGGAAATTGAATATCTGTTCGAATTAATGCCCGAGGCGACCATCTTCCGTCCGTCTCCGGGCATTCAATTCCCCCCTTCGGGGGTCCGCTGATCGCATCGGTCGCAAAAAAAGCTGGAAATATCAGCCAGATCGTGCGACACACCGGCCCAATTGGCGGATGGCCTCAGGGAAACCCCTCTACCGTGTGAGTCGTGAGCAGCAGCGGCCTCATCTACGCAGTCATCGTCGGGGCCTGGGCCGCCTACTTGGTGCCGATGTGGCTCCGTAGGCAGGACGAGCTGAACGAGGCCCGTCCGACGGAACGCTTCAGCACCGCCATCCGGCTGCTGTCCGGAAGGGCGGGAATGGAGCGCCGGTACGCCAAGGACCTGCGGGCGCGCTCCGCCGAGGAGGGGGAGCCGGACGCCGGTGACCCGGACGTCGCCACCGACCCGGTGGACGTCCGGGACTTCGCCGTGCCTCCGACGCGCCGTCAGGTCCGGGCGGACACCGAGCCCGAGCGGCAGGAGCGGGCGCACGCCCCGCGCGAGCACGCGGCCGACATGGTCCCCGACCCGCCCTCGCCCCAGGCGCATCCGTCCCGCACCGCCCAGGCGCCCGAACCCGAACACGTCCCCGCCCGGCGCGCGCCCTCGGCGCAGGCGGCCGCGGCGCGTGCCCAGCGCACGAAGGTGCTCGCCCGCAGGCGGCGCACCACCGTGCTGCTGTTCCTCGCCTTCACCATCGGCGCGATCGCCGCCGCGGTGGGGGGCCTCGGCCTCCTCTGGGTGCCCGCCGTGCCGGCCGTGCTGCTCAGCGCGTACATCGGCTATCTGCGCCGGCAGGAACGGCGCCGGTTCGCCTTCCAGATGGACCGCAGGAGCGCCGAGGACGCCGCCGCCCGGCTGCGGGAGCGGGCCCGTCAGCCGCGCCGCCGCGCGGCCGAGGCGGCCGTCGTCGCCGACGAGCCGGAGGAGGGAACGGGGCCGCACACCGACCCCGCTCTGTCCGCCGCCCTCGCCGCCGACCGGCGCGCCCTGGTCGAGCAGACCGACCACGCCGAGTGGGTCGACCAGCAGCGCGAGCGGCAGCGCCGCCCCGGCCACGGCGAGAGCTGGGACCCGGTGCCGGTGCCCCTGCCGACGTACGTGACCGCGCCGGTCGCCCCGCGCGCCACCGCCGACGTGGACCTGGGCGCCCCCGGCACCTGGAGCTCGGCCCGCTCCAGCGCCGTCACCCCGGAGCAGCGTCCCGAGGTCCCGGCGGCCGGTCCGGAGCCGGAGGGGGAGCGCCCGGAGGACGCGCGGGGCGACGCCCGGCGCACCGCCTCCGCCCGCCGCTCCCGCGAGCGGGGCCGCACCCCGCTGTTCGACCAGTACGAGGACGGCGACCGGCCGCGCGCCGCCAACGAGTGAGCCTCTGACCAGTCCGGGAGCGGATTTCCGAGCACCCCGATCGGGATGCTAGAGTTTCACTCGTTGCAAGGGCCTGTGGCGCAGTCTGGTAGCGCACCTCGTTCGCATCGAGGGGGTCTGGGGTTCAAATCCCCACAGGTCCACGTAACGCTCATCCCGAGTCCGCTCGGGAAGAGTTCTCGAGACCCCGTCCGATCTTCTGATCGGACGGGGTCTCGTCGTTCCCGCCGTGCCCAACACCGCGTACCTGGCGACTAAGACGCGGTAGGCCGGGAGATGGGCGCGCTCCGTGAGCAACAGGTCGGCGACCGCCTCCGGTTGGCCGAGGGCACGCAGGGTGCCGGCCGGTTCGTAGGCGGCCGCGGGGTCAGCCTCGCACCGGTCAGTCCCGGGTGGACACCAGGTCGCCGTAGACGATGATGTTGTCCGGGCGGTGGCCGTTCTCGATGGCTCCGCCGCAGGTGATCAGGCGGAGTTCGGGGCGGGTCGTGTCGCCGTAGACCTTGTCGGTGGGGAAGGCGTCCTTGTCGACCTGTTCGACGGTGCGGACGGAGAAGACGGCGGAGGAGCCGTCGGCGCGGGCGACGGTGATCCGGGCGCCCTGCTTGATCCTCCCGACGTTCCGCAGCACGGCCGGGCCCTTGACGGTGTCGTAGTGGCCGATCAGGACGGCGGGGCCGGTCTCGCCGGGGGTGACTCCCTTGGAGTACCAGCCGATCCGGTCCGCCTGTGCGACGGAGGGGACCTCCACCGTGCCGTCGGCGGCCAGGCCCAGCTTCAGAATGGGGCCGGTGTCGACGCCCGCCGAGGGGATCGTGACCCGGACCGGGAGCGAACGGGCCATCGGAGCAACCGACTTGGCGGGTGCGGCGGCCGGGGTGGAGACCGGGCTGGGCGGGGGCGGGGTGACGTGCCCGGTGCTGTCCTGCGTACCGCAGGCGGCCAGGGCGAGGCCGAGCGCGAGGGTGAACGTGGCGGTCATGACACGGCGCTGCATGGGGCTGACTCCAGACGGAACGACGGGTGCGGGCCACCGCCGAGGGCGGCGGGCCCGCACCCGTGGGGACGGCGTTTCAGATCCGGCCGGCGACCGAGGTGCCGCGACGGCGCAGGACGACGAAGCCGAGGCCCGCGGCGCCGGCGGCGGCCCCGCCGACCGCCATCAGCACGGGGGCGTCGCTGCCCTGGGTGCTCTCGTAGCCGGCCGCGACGCTGCCCTTGGGGACCACGGTGGTCTGGTTGGTGGAGGTGTGGCCGGTGGTGGTGGTGCCGGTGGAGCCCGCCGAACCCGTGGAGGTGGTCGGGTAGAAGGGGTTGCAGCCCTTGGGGAGCTGCGGGAAGTCCTGGATAGTGGCCGGGTGGCCGCCGCCCTCCATGTTGGTGCGCAGACGCGGGTGGGTGCTGTTCGGGCCGAGGATCTCGGCCTCGAAGCCCGCGCTCGCCGGGAGCTTCGGGTGCAGGCGGGTCAGGGTGTACGGCAGCAGCTTGGTCTCGCCGGCGCCCCGGAACTCCACCGAGGGACCCGTCGGGCTGATGGTCATCAGGGCCTCGGTGCCCGCACCGATGTTCCGGGTCACGGTGACGACGCAGCGGACCGGGACGACGGGGCCCTGGCCGCCGTTGCCGACGTACTCGTCGGCGGAGGTCATGCTGCCGTCGGCGCGCAGGGTCACCTTGATGCCGTTGAAGACCTTCATCTGCTGGGCGCCGAAGCTGCCCCCGGCGCGCAGCTCACCGAGGGTCTTGCCCTTGAAGGTGATGGTGGCCGAGTAGTAGTCGCCCTGGTCGGTGTGCTTGTAGACCTTGGCGGTCAGGTCGCCCTTGAGCGCGATGGTGTGCACCAGCACCGGGCCCTGCTGCCCGTTCGGGCCCTCCGTCGAGGTGGGCGCCGGGGTGGTGGGCGCGGTGGTGGCGGGGGTGCTGGGCTTGGTGGTCGAGGTCGGCGTGCCGACCTCGGTGCTCGGCGTGCCGCTCGGGGCCGGGGTGGCGGCCTGCGGGCTCGCCGTCGCGCCGTCGGCGGCGAACGCGGCACCGGCCGGCAGCAGGACGGTGGCGGCGAGGGAGGCGGCGACGAAACCGGCGCGGAGGGCGGAGTTGCGTCGGAAACCGAGCGAAGACATGAAGGACTCCAGAAGGTGTGAAATGACCCGGATGATGTGGAGGGGGAGTCGCATCCGCTTGCACTGTCAGGTGGGGCCGAAAGGCGCGGCAGCTACTGAGCTGATCGTATGTTCCGACTTTCGGCGGAGTGATCGCCATCACGTCACAGGCGCGTCACAGGGAAAGCAGTGGCCTGTGCTGCAGCAACAGGCCACCGAGCCGCGTTACTTGGTGCCCTCCGCCGTCCCGAGCGGCTTCGCGTAGCAGAGGCTGTTCTCGTGGTGGCGGTAGTAGCCGAACTTGGTGCACGGGGTGTAGCCGCTGGAGGTGTAGAGGGCGATGGCCTCGGGCTGTTCGGTGCCGGTCTCCAGGACCATGCGGGTGCGGCCGGCCGCGCGGGCGTCCTCCTCCAGTTCGGCGAGGATGCGGCGGGCCAGGCCGTGGCCGCGCATCTGCGCGATGACGAACATGCGCTTCAGCTCCGCGTCGCCGTCCTGGTTGCCCTCCTCGTTCAGGTCCTGGCTGCGCCAGCCGCCGGTGGCGACCGGGCGGTCCTGAGCGTCGTACGCGATCAGGTACGCGCCTCCGGGCGGGTCGAAGTCGGCCGGGTCGAGCGAGGTGGCGTCGCCGCCGTCGCCGTAGCGCACGTGGTACTCGGCCTGGACCTCGTCGTTGAGCTTCACGGCGTCGGGGTGGTCGAAGCGGACGCGACGTATAATCATGCTGGGTATCGTACTTCTATGCGGCGAATGGGAGTCGGTCTGTCTTGGACCAGTGTGCCGGTATCGTGCCCTGGTGCTGACTGTGACCTCGGTGAATGTGAACGGACTGCGGGCCGCCGCCAAGAAGGGCTTCGTGGAGTGGCTGGACCAGACCTCGGCCGACGTGGTCTGCCTGCAGGAGGTGCGCGCCGAGCCGCAGCAGCTCCCGGAGCACGTACGGCAGCCCGACGGCTGGCATGTGGTGCACGCGCCCGCCGCCGCCAAGGGCCGCGCGGGCGTCTCCCTCTACACGCGCCGTGAGCCCGACCGCGTCCGGGTCGGCTTCGGCTCGGCGGAGTTCGACGGCTCGGGCCGCTACGTCGAGGCCGACCTCCCCGGTGTGACCGTCGCCTCGCTGTACCTGCCCTCGGGCGAGGTCGGCACCGAGCGGCAGGACGAGAAGCTCCGCTTCATGGGCGAGTTCGCCGCCCACCTCAAGGAACTGCGCGAGCGGGCCGCCGCCGACGGCCGCGAGGTGCTGGTCTGCGGCGACTGGAACATCGCCCACCAGCAGGCCGACCTCAAGAACTGGCGCGGCAACACCAGGAACTCCGGCTTCCTGCCCGAGGAGCGGGAGTGGCTGAGCCGGGTGCTCGCACCCGGGGACGGCGGTTACGTGGACGTGGTCCGCGCCCTGCACCCCGACACCGAGGGCCCGTACAGCTGGTGGTCCTATCGGGGCCGCGCCTTCGACAACGACTCCGGCTGGCGCATCGACTACCACATGGCCACCCCCGGCCTCGCCGCGAAGGCGGTCAAGGGCCACGTCGAGCGCGCCGCCACCCACACCGAACGCTGGTCCGACCACGCCCCCGTCACCGTGGTGTACGAGCGCTAGTCGAGCTTGCTCAGCCGGCGGTCCATCGCCAGGGACAGTTCCGCCTCCACCACGCTGCGGGCCAGCGGGCGCAGGCGTTGCAGGGAGTCCTCGGGGGCGTGGCGGCGGATCACGTCGGCGAAGAGGGCCGCGAGGGCGTCGGCGTGTTCGCGGACGCGGGCGGCGGCCGTCAGGACCTCGGCCAGCGGGATGCCCTCGCGGACCAGTGCCGAGGAGACGTCCAGCAGGCGGCGGCTGATGTGCACGATCTGGTCGCCGTCGGTGCCGACATAGCCGAGGGCCATCGCGGCCGCCAGGTTCTCCGGGGTGACGTCGCCCTCGAAGCGGGCCGCCAGCTCCTCCGGGGTCAGCCGGACCGGCTCCTCCTCGGTGGGCGGGGCGACGCCCAGCAGGTCGGCCACGTCCCGGCCGTTGTCCAGCGCCTCGGCCAGCTCGGCTATGCCGTTCAGGGTGTGCCCGCGCTCCAGCAGCGCCGCGATGGTGCGCAGCCGGGCCAGGTGATGGTCGTCGTACCAGGCGATACGGCCCTCGCGGCGGGGCGGCGGGATCAGTCTGCGCTCGCGGTAGAACCGCAGGGTGCGCACGGTGATGCCGGCGACGCGCGCCAGCTCCTCCATGCGGTACTCGCGCCCGCCGGCCTGCCCGTCGCTGTGTCCGCCGTCTTCTGCCACGTCCGCAGCCTATGGCGTACCGCCGGTAACTTTCCTTTCCGCGCCCCCTACCGCTCAGTACGGAGCTGTTCTACAGTCCCATTGCGCCAGTGTTCACTGGCGGAGTCCGAGGATGCGTGGAGGCGTCGGGATGGCCGAGCACGAGCATGTACGGGTGGCGGTGATCGGGTCCGGCTTCGGCGGGCTGGGGGCCGCCGTGCGGCTGCGCCGGGAGGGGATCACCGACTTCGTCGTCCTGGAGCGGGCCGGCGGCGTCGGCGGGACCTGGCGGGACAACAGCTATCCGGGCTGCGCCTGCGACGTGCCGTCGCACCTGTACTCCTTCTCCTTCGCCCCCAACCCCGACTGGCCGCGCACCTTCTCCGGCCAGGAGCACATCCGGGCCTACCTGGAGCGCGTCGCGGACGACTTCGACCTCCGCCCGCATCTGCGCTTCGACTCCGAGGTCAAGCTGATGACCTGGGACGAGGACGAGCTGCGCTGGCACATCGAGACCGCGAGCGGCTCGCTCACCGCCGACGTGGTGGTCTCCGCCACCGGCCCGCTGTCCGACCCGAAGATCCCCGCGATCCCGGGCCTGGACTCGTTCCCCGGCCGGGTGTTCCACTCCGCCCGCTGGGACCACGACTACGACCTGCGCGGTAAGCGCGTCGCCATGGTCGGCACCGGCGCCTCGGCGATCCAGATCGTCCCCTCGATCCAGCCCGAGGTCGACCGGCTCACCGTCTTCCAGCGCACCCCGCCCTGGGTGATGCCCCGCATGGACCGGGCCATCGGCACCGCCGAGCGCAAGCTGCACCAGGCGCTGCCCTTCACCGCACGGCTGCGGCGCGGGCTGCTCTGGGGCATCAGGGAACTCCAGGTGCAGGCGTTCACCAAGCGCCCCGACGAACTCGGCCTGGTCGAGCGGCTGGCCAAGCGCAACATGGCCCGCGCCATCAAGGACCCGGCCCTGCGCGCCAAGCTGACCCCGGACTACCGCATCGGCTGCAAGCGCATCCTGCTGTCCAGCGCGTACTACCCGGCGCTCGCCCAGCCCAACGTGGACGTGGTCGCCAGCGGGGTCACCGAGATCCGGGGCTCCACCGTGGTCGCCGCCGACGGCACCGAGACCGAGGTCGACGCGATCGTCTTCGGTACCGGCTTCCACGTCACCGACATGCCCATCGCCGAGCGCGTGATCGGCGTCGGGGGCGTCACGCTCGCCGAGGCGTGGAAGGGCGGGATGGAGGCGCTGCGCGGCGGTTCGGCGGCCGGGTTCCCGAACTGGCTGAGCGTGATCGGGCCCAACACCGGCCTGGGCAACTCCTCGATGATCCTGATGATCGAGTCCCAGCTCAACTACCTGGCCGACTACATGCGCCAGCTCGACACCCTCGGCGGCCGCACCGCGCTGGACGCCCGCCCCGCCGCCGTCGGCCGCTGGAACCGGCGCGTGCAGGAGCGGATGAAGCGCACCGTCTGGAACACCGGCGGCTGCACGAGCTGGTACCTGGACGCCGGCGGCCGCAACACCACCGTCTGGCCCGGCACCACCACCGAGTTCCGCCAGGCCACCCGCCGGGTGGACCTCACCGAGTACGAGGTGCTGCGCAAGCCCGCCACGAAGCCGGCCGCCGTCCCGAGCGAGGCCACCGCATGAGCCGCACCCTGGAGGTCACCTCCACCAACGGCGCCCGCCTGCACGTGGAGGTGCACGGCTCCGAGGACGCGCCCGCGGTCGTCCTCTCCCACGGCTGGACCTGCTCCACCGCCTTCTGGGCCGCGCAGATCGCGGACCTCGCCCGCGACCACCGGGTCATCGCCTACGACCAGCGCGGCCACGGCCTGAGCCCGTACAGCCCGGTGTGCTCCACCGACGCGCTCGCGGACGACCTCGAAGCGGTGCTCGCGGCGACCCTCGCGCCCGGTGAACGCACCCTGGTCGTCGGCCACTCCATGGGCGGCATGACGATCATGTCCGCCTCGGGCCGCCCCCGCTTCCAGGAGCACGCTGCCGCGGCCCTGCTGTGCAGCACCGGCAGCGGACGGCTGACCGCCGAGGCGCGGGTGGTGCCGCTGCCCGCCGGACGCGTCCGCACCTGGCTCACCGGACGCGTCCTCGGCTCGTCCCTGCCGCTCGGCCCGGTCACACCGCTCGCGAAGAAGATCCTCAAGTACGCGACCATGGGCCCCGGTTCGGCCCCGCGTCTGGTCGACGCCTGCGCCCGGATCGTGCACGCCTGCCCGCGCGCCGCCCGGCACGCCTGGGGCGGGGTGCTGGACCGGCTCGATCTCGACCACGGCGTAAGGAAGTTGACCGTGCCCACCGTCGTGCTGCACGGCACCGCCGACCGGCTCACCCCCTCGTCGCACGCCCGCGCGCTGGTGGCCGAGCTGCCCAACTGCGCGGGACTGACCGAGCTGTTCGGCATCGGGCACATGTCCCCGATGGAGGCGCCGAATGCGGTGAACGGCCGCATACGGGAACTCGTCACCACGTACGTCACGGGGTCCGTCCCCGTCCGCCTGGAGGAGGGCGCATGAGCAAGGTCGGTCTCGAAGGACAGGTGGCCGTCGTCACCGGTGCGGCACGCGGCGTCGGCGAGCTGCTCGCCCGCAAACTCTCCGCGCGCGGCGCCAGGGTGGCCCTCGTCGGCCTGGAGGAGGACGAGCTGAAGGCCGTCTCCGAGCGGCTGTACGGCGAGAGCGCGTACTGGTACGCCGACGTCACCGACCACGAGGCGATGGGCCGGGTCGCCGCCGAGGTGAAGGAGCGGTTCGGCAAGGTCGACATCGTGGTGGCCAACGCCGGTGTGGCGACCGGGGGTCCGTTCGCCGACTCCGACCCGGTGGCCTGGCGGCGGGTGATCGAGGTCAACCTCATCGGCTCGGCCGTCACCGCCCGCGCCTTCCTGCCGGTGCTCACCGAGAGCCGCGGCTACCTGCTCCAGATCGCCTCCCTCGCCGCGATGACCCCGGCGCCGATGATGACGGCGTACTGCGCCTCCAAGTCCGGCGTGGAGGCGTACGCGCACAGCCTGCGCGGCGAAGTCGGCTATCTGGGCGTGCGGGTGGGCGTCGCCTACCTGTCCTGGACCGACACCGACATGGTGCGCGGCGCCGACCAGGACGACGTGATGCGGGAGTTGAGGCAGCGGCTGCCCTGGCCGTCGAACAAGACCTACCCGCTCGGTCCGGCCGTCGACCGGCTGGTGGACGGCATCGAGCGCCGGTCGCCCCACGTGTACGGACAGTGGTGGCTGCGCGGGATGCAGGGCATGCGCGGCTACCTCCCGGCGCTCATCGGCACCGTCGGCCAGCGGGAGATGCGCAGGTACGCGGACCGGCTGACCGGGATGCGGTCGGGGCTGGTCGGCGCGGGCGGCGCGGCCGACGAGGCGGCTCGGGCTACGCAGCGTAACTGATCGACATGCGGAGGGTGTTCACCCGTGTGAATCTGGTCGAGGCTCCACCGGGGCCGCAACCGTTCTCACCAGGGATGTGAACCCACATGGGTATGAAGGACCAGTTCCAGGAGAAGTCCCGCAAGATGCAGGAGCAGGCCAAGGAGAAGGCCGGCCAGGCCCGCGAGAAGGCCGGTCAGCGCGGCCCGCAGGGGCGTGACCACCAGGAGCGCGCCGGCCAGCCCCAGCGTGACCGCGCCGAGGCCGGCATGCGGGACGTCGAGGACCGCTTCGACCCGGACCACACCGCCTGACGCGGCAGGTCCGGCGAAAGCCACGCGGCGGGGCGCCCGGCACGTCCGGGCGCCCCGCCCCGGCGCGTGACTAGGTACCGCTCAGCACGACGAGCCGCTGGGTGGCGCGGGTCATCGCCACGTACCGGTCCACCGCGCCCTCGATGCCGTCGCCGAGGGCGTCCGGGTCCACCAGTACGACGAGGTCGAACTCCAGCCCCTTGGCCAGCTCCGGGGTGAGCGAGCGGACGCGGGGGCGCTCCTTGAACTCGGGATCGCCGATGACACAGGCGGTCCCTTCCTCGTTCCCGGCCAGCCAGTCGTGCAGCACCGCGTCCAGGTCGGAGACCGTCCCGTAGGTGACGGGGATGCCGCCCGCGCGGACCGAGACCGGCACGTTGGCGTCCGGGAGGGCGGCGCGGATCACCGGCTCCGCCTCCGCCATCACCTCTTCCGGGGTGCGGTAGTTGATGCTCAGCGAGGCCACCTCCACCCGGCCGAGGCCGGCCCGCGCGAGCCGCTCCCGCCAGGACTCGGTGAAGCCGTGCCGGGCCTGGGCCCGGTCGCCCACGATGGTGAAGCTGCGGGACGGGCAGCGCAGGAGCAGCATCTGCCACTCGGCGTCGGTCAGCTCCTGGGCCTCGTCCACCACGATGTGCGCGAACGGCCCGGCCAGCGCGTCCGCCTCGATGGCGGGCAGCGCGCCCTCGTCGACCAGGCTGTCCTTGAGGTCCTGTCCGTGCAGCATGGTCACCGCGCCCTCGCCGTCCGGGTCGGCGGCGAGCACGCTGTCGATGACGGCGGACATCCGCTCCCGCTCGACGGCGACCGTGGCGGCCTGGCGGCGCTTCTTCCGCGAGACCTCCGGGTCCCCGAGCCGCTGCCGGGCCGCGTCCAGCAGCGGCAGGTCGGACACCGTCCACGCCTGCGGGTCGGCGCGGCGCAGCAGGCGCACCTCGTCGGGGGAGAGCCAGGGGGCGCACATCCGCAGGTAGGCCGGGACCGTCCACAGGTCGCCCACCAGATCGGCCGCCTCCAGCAGCGGCCAGGCGCGGCGGAGGGTGCCGGTCAGCTCGCCGTCGGCGGCCAGGGCCCGGCGGAAGAGGGTGGGCGGGACCTCCTTGTCGAGCTGGTCGCGGAGGATCGTGACGAGCGCCTCCCAGATCAGGTCGCGGGCCTCGTTGTGCGGGACGCCCGCCTCCGCCGCCTCGAACGCCTCGGCCCAGTCGGCGGCGCTCAGGTGCAGCTCGCCCCACGGGGTGCTGACGGTCAGGGGGTCGGTGGGCGGGGTCTCGTAGAAGCGGACCGCCTTCTCGATGCCCTTCACCAGCTCCGCCGAGGACTTCAGCCGGGCCACCTCGGGGTCGCTCTCGACGCCCGCCGTGGCGCCCTCGGCGACCAGATCCCGCACGGTGCAGGTCTGCACCCCCTCCTCGCCCAGGCTCGGCAGCACGTCGGCGACGTAGTTGAGGTAGGGCTGGTGCGGGCCGACGAAGAGGACGCCGCCCCGGCGGTGTCCGAGGCGCGGGTCGGAGTGCAGCAGGTAGGCGGAGCGGTGCAGGGCGACGACGGTCTTGCCGGTGCCGGGGCCGCCGTCCACCACGAGGGCGCCGCGCGAGGAGGCGCGGATGATCGCGTCCTGGTCGGCCTGGATGGTGGCGAGCACGTCCCGCATCCGCTCCGAGCGGTTGGTGCCCAGGGTGGCGATGAAGGCGGACTGGTCGTCCAGCGCCGCGTGGTGCTCCAGGCCGTCGGCGGTGAACACCTCGTCCCAGTAGTCGGTGATCCGGCCACGCGTCCAGCGGTAGCGGCGGCGGCTCGCCAGGCCCATCGGGTGGGCGTGGGTGGCGGCGAAGAAGGGTTCGGCGGCCGGGGAGCGCCAGTCGATCAGCAGCCGGCGGCCGGTGCTGTCGGTGAGGCCGAGGCGGCCGATGTAGACCGGCTCCGCGTCCTCGCCGTCACCGTCGTGCACGATGCGGCCGAGACACAGGTCGAGGCCGAAGCGGCGCAGGGCGCGCAGCCGGGCGGTCAGCCGGTGGATCTCCAGGTCCCGCTCCAGCACCTCACGGCCGACCCCGCCGGGCGCCCGGCGCAGCGCGTCCAGGCTCGCGGACAGCTCGGCGACGGTCTGCTCCAGGCTCTCGGCGATCTCCGCGAAGTGCCGCTTGTCGGCGCCGATCAGTGCCGGGTCGGCCTTGGCGGCGAGCCGGTCGGGGAGGTCGAACGCGCGGGACTCCGGCGCGGGTTCACGCTCGGACAGCAGCGCACACATGTAGTGGATCACTCATTTCCGCAGGTTCTGGGCTCGGCGAGCGATTCTGCGGCATGAGGGGGGCCTTGCCGCAAGGCCCCCCTTGCGCTATACGTTGTTCACGGCGGGAGGACCCGCCTTTTTTCATGCCCCCTCCTCACGCGGCGGCAGCTTGGGCCGTGAGCGGTCCGGTACGTCGCTGTAGTCGGGCGGCACCGCGACCGGGGTCGTCTCCAGCATCTCCAGCGCCAGCCGCACGGCGTCGTCGAGCTGGGCGTAGCGCCCCTCGGCCCAGTCCAGCGGGGTGCGCAGCGCCTCCAGGTCGGGCGTGACGCCCCGGTTCTCCACGGACCAGCCGTACTCGTCGAACCAGGCCGCGTTCATCGGCACCGTGATCACCGTGCCGTCCCCGAGCCGGTGCCGGCCGGTGATGCCGACGACCCCGCCCCAGGTGCGCTGCCCGACCACGGGTCCGAGCCCGAGCAGCTTGAACGCCGCGGTGATCATGTCACCGTCGGAGGAGGTCGCCTCGTCCGCCAGCGCCACCACCGGCCCGCGCGGCGCGTTGGAGGCGTAGGACACCGCCTCCGCGTCACGGGTCAGGTCCCAGCCGAGGATGGTCCGGGTCAGCTTCTCTATCACCAGCTCGCTGATGTGCCCGCCCGCGTTGCCGCGCACGTCCACGATCAGCGCGGGCCGGGACACCTCCAGGCGCAGATCGCGGTTGAACTGCGCCCAGCCGGAGCCGCCCAGGTCGGGGATGTGCAGATAGCCGCACTGCCCGCCGCTCAACTCCCTCACCACCTCGCGGCGTTTGGCCACCCAGTCCTGGTAGCGCAGCGAGCGGTCGTCGAGCAGCGGGACCACGGCCACCCGGCGGGCGGGGCCCGGCTCGCCCGGGGGCGGGGTGAAGGTGAGGTCGACGGTGGTGCCGCCGGACCCCGCGAGCAGCGGGTACGGCCCGGTCACCGGGTCCACCGGGCGCCCGTTGACATGGGTCAGCACGGAGCCCTCGCGGATGCCGGTACCGGCCAGCGGGGAGCGGGCGCGGGAGTCGGAGGAGTCGCCGTCGAGGATGCGGGCGATCATCCAAGCCCCGTCCCGGCAGACGAAGTTGGCCCCGAGGAGGCCCTGCCGGCGCTGGTAGTGCGGCGGCCCCTCGTTGCGCCGGGCCGGGGTGACGTAGGCGTGCGACGTGCCCAGTTCGCCGAGGACTTCACGCATCAGGTCGGCGAACTCGTCGGGGGAGGTGACCCGTTCGACCAGCGGGCGGTACTGCTCCAGGATGGCGGGCCAATCGATCCCGCACATGCCGGGGTCCCAGAAGTAGTCCCGGATGAGCCTGCCGCCCTCGGCGTAGGCGCCGCGCCACTCGGCGGCCGGGTCCACCTCGTGCAGGATGCGCCGCAGGTCGATCCAGACCGTGCTGTCGCTGTCGCCGGGCTCGGTGGCGGGCACCGCGCGCAGCTCGCCCTCGTCCACCACGACCAGCCGGGTGCCGTCGCCGCTCACCTCGAACCAGTCGAGGTGGCCGACCAGTTCGGACTTCTTCGCCTTGCTGAGGTTGAAGTGCTCCAGCGTGGGCCGGCCGCTGATGTCGGCCGGGTTGACGAAGGTCTCGCCCAGCGCGCCGGAGATCGGCCAGCGCAGCCAGACCAGGCCGCCGCCGGCGACCGGACGCAGCGCCGAGTACTTGGACGACATCACCGGGAACGGCGTGACCCGGTTCTCCAGCCCCTCCACCTCCACCGTCACCGTGCCGCTCTCGCCGGACCCCGCCTCCAGCGGATCGAGCCCGCCCGCCGCCGGACGGCCCTCGGGGTTGAGGGCGAACGGGGAGGGCGTGGCCGAGTTCAGCGGCACGAGGTAGGGACGGCAGCCGAGCGGGAAGGACAGGTCGCCGGTGTGCACGTCGTACACCGGGTCGAAGCCGCGCCAGGAGAGGAAGGCGAGGTAGCGGCCGTCGCTGGTGAAGACCGGGTTCTCGTCCTCGAAGCGGCCGTTGGTGACGTCCACGATCAGCCGGTCCTTGATCCGGGCCAGCTTGATCTTGCGCAGCGAGCGGCCGATGCCGGGGTGTGACCAGGTGAGCCAGGCGCCGTCGGGGGAGAAGGCCAGGTCGCGGACGGGGCCGTTGTCGGAGCGGATCAGCTCGGTGACGGTGCCGGGCTGCCTGCCCTCGGTGCTCGCTGTGCCTTCTTCGTCCTCCGCGACATCGATCAGCAGCAGGCGACCGTCGTGCGAGGCGACCGCCAGCCGTTCGCCCTCCGGGTCGGAGACCATCTCCAGCACCCGGCCGAGGCGGCCCTCGCCGAGCAGCCGGGGCTCGCGGCCGCCGGTGGCGCGGGGCAGCTGGGCGATGGCGATCGCGTCGTCGCCCTCGGCGTCGGTGACGTAGGCGAGCTGGCCGGTCGAGCCCAGCATCTCCGGCAGGCGCACCCGGACGCCGGGGGTGTCGGCGATGGTGCGGGCCGGGCCGTCGCGGTGGGTGAGCCAGTACAGGCTGCCCCGGACGGTGACCGCGCTGGCCCGGCCGGTCTCGTCCACGGAGAGGCCGTCGACGTTGTGCGCGGCGGGCACCTGGTACGGGCGGCGGCCGGGGGCGGCGCCGCCCAGGTCGATGTCCAGCCTGCGCGGGGTGCCGGTGGGGGAGAGGTCGTCCACGATCCAGATGTCACCGGCGCACTGGTAGACCACCCGCTCGCCGTCGGTCGCGGCGTGCCGGGCGTAGAAGGCGTCGTGGTCGGTGTGCCGGCGCAGGTCGGTGCCGTCGGGGGCGACGGAGTACAGGTTGCCGATGCCCTCGTGGTCGGAGAGGAAGGCGATACGCCCGGCGACGAACATCGGGGAGGAGAGCTGGCCGTCGATGTCCTCCAGCAGCCGCCGGCCCTGGAGCCACAGCCGTCCCATCGCGCCGCCCCGGTACCGCTTCCAGGACGCGGGCTCGTGCGGGGGCGTGCCGGTCAGGAGGAGGGTCTGGTGCTCGCCCGCCGTGTCCGCGACCTGGATGTCACCGACCGGGCCCCAGGGCAGGCGGCCGCCGGGGCTGCCGTCGGTGCCGATCTTGTGGGCCCAGGTGAAGTAGGAGAAGGGCTGGCCGTGCGAGGCGACGGCCAGGATGTCGC
This sequence comes from Streptomyces seoulensis, assembly GCF_004328625.1. Lineage (NCBI taxonomy): Bacteria > Bacillati > Actinomycetota > Actinomycetes > Kitasatosporales > Streptomycetaceae > Streptomyces > Streptomyces seoulensis. The sequence continues at coordinate 2,577,877 of NZ_CP032229.1, read as the reverse complement.
TCCTGCCGTGCTGGTCGGGGGGCGTCCAGCCGCACACCTGGGTGTCGGCGCTGCCCCAGTACGTCAGCTGCCGCGCCGGGCCGCCGGCCACGTCCACCAGGTGGATCTCGGGCACCAGGCTGCGCCAGCTGGTGAAGGCGATCTGCTTGCCGTCGGGCGAGAAACGGGGGTGTCCGGCCTTGGTGCGGTCCGCCGTGAGCCGCCAGGGGCGGCCCGGTTCGTCCAGCGGTGCCAGCCAGAGGTCGTCCTCGGCCACGAAGCACAGCAGATCGTCACTGATGTGGGGAAGCCGCAGATAGCTCACCCATCCATGCTTTTCCGGCACGAGAGGCGCAGCAACTCGTGCGGCCCCGCGCCCCGTGACGCAGGACACGCCCCGGGGCCGTACGAAACGGTTTCGTTTCGTACAAGGCCGGGGTACCTTCATCCTGTACGGAGTCCCGTACAGCGTCGTCTTGATCAGCGGGAGAGGGTGAGGCGGATGACCGGCGCCGCCACCGCGCGCCGCAGCAGGCTCACGCCCGAGCGCGCCGCCGAGCTGTACGAGGCGGTCCTCGACCTGCTCCGCGAGGTCGGCTACGACGCCCTCACCATGGACGCCGTCGCCGCCCGCACCCGCTCCAGCAAGGCCACGCTCTACCGCCAGTGGGGCGGCAAGGCCGAACTGGTCGCCCGCGCGATCCGGCACAGCAAGCCCGGCCGGATCGCCGACGTGGACACCGGCTCGCTGCGCGGGGACTTCCTCGCGGTCGTGCACCACGAGGACGACTGCGCCATGGAGCAGAACAGTGCCCTGATGCGGGGCCTGGCCATGGCCGTCCACAACAACCCCGACCTTCTCGCCGCCTTCCGGGAACAGCTCATCGAGCCCGAGATGGCCGCCCTGCGCGGGATGGTGGGCCGGGCCGTGGACCGGGGCGAAGTGGCCCCGGACAACCCGGCGCTGCCGTTCGTGGTGCACATGATGATCGGCGCGTTCGCCACCCGGGCGCTCATCGACGAGCAGCCGCCCACGCAGGAATTCCTGCGCTCCTACATCGACGCCGTGGTCCTCCCCGCCCTCGGCGTCCCCACCAGCTGACCGACCCCTCCCCGCAAGCCCACCACCTGACGTCTCCGCTCACGTCGCCGGGCTGACCACCCCTGCCCAGATGCCCGACCCGACCTGACCGGGAGTACGCCCTCGTGGCCACGTACCTGTACAAACTCGGCCGATTCGCCTTCCGGCGACGGCACTTCGTCGCCCTGCTGTGGGTCGCGCTGCTCACCCTCGCCGGGGTGGGCGCCGCCTCCGCGCCGCCCGCCGGCAACTCGTCCTTCTCCATACCGGGCACCGAGGCGCAGCGCGCCTTCGACCTGCTGGAGCAGCGCTTCCCCGGCATGAGCGCCGACGGCGCCACCGCCCGCGTCGTCTTCAAGGCGCCCGAGGGCCAGAAGATGACCGACGCCGCCAACAAGGCGGCCGTGGAGAAGACGGTCAAGGAGCTGGGCTCCGGCTCCGAGGTCGCCTCCGTCGCCGACCCGTACACCGGCAAGGCGGTCAGCCGGGACGGCACGATCGCCTACGCCTCGGTGAAGTACAAGGTCTCCGGGATGGAGCTGGAGGACTCCTCCCGTGACGCCCTCAAGGAGAGCGCCGGGCACGCGCGGGACGCCGGGCTGAGGGTCGAGATCGGCGGTGACGCGCTCACCACCGCGCCGGAGACCGGCTCCAGCGAGGTCATCGGCATCGCCATCGCGGCCGTCGTCCTCGTCATCACCTTCGGCTCGCTCATCGCGGCCGGGCTGCCGCTGCTCACCGCGATCATCGGCGTCGGCATCGGCGTCTCCGCGATCACCGCGCTGGCCACCCCGCTGGACCTCGGCTCCACCACCTCCACGCTGGCCACGATGATCGGCCTCGCGGTCGGCATCGACTACGCCCTCTTCATCGTCTCCCGCTATCGCGCCGAGCTGGCCGAGGGCCGCGACCGCGAGGAGGCGGCGGGCCGCGCCGTGGGTACGGCGGGCTCGGCGGTGGTCTTCGCGGGCCTCACCGTCGTCATCGCGCTGGTCGGGCTCTCCGTGGTCAACATCCCGATGCTGACCAAGATGGGCGTGGCCGCCGCGGGTACGGTCGCCATCGCGGTGCTGATCGCGCTCACCATGATCCCGGCGCTGCTCGGGTACGCGGGCCGTACGGTCAAGCCGGCCGGCGAGAAGAGCAAGCTGCTCGGCGGGGGACGCGCGGCGAAGAAGGCCGGCCGTCCCAACATGGGCACCCGGTGGGCGAGCTTCGTGGTCCGGCGCCCGGTGACCGTGCTGCTGCTCGGTGTGGTCGGCCTCGGTGCCGCCGCCGTCCCGGCCGCCTCGCTCGAACTGGGGCTGCCCGACGACGGCTCCCAGCCCGTCTCCACCACCCAGCGCCGCGCCTACGACCTGCTCTCCGACGGCTTCGGCCCCGGCTTCAACGGCCCGCTGATGGTCGTCGTCGACGCCAAGGGCAGCGCCGACAAGAAGGCCGCGTTCGCCAAGGTCGGCGACGAGATCAAGGGCCTGAAGGACGTCGTCACGGTCACCCCGCCGGCGCCCAACAAGGCGGGCGACACCGCGATCATCACCGTCGTACCGAAGTCCCAGCCGTCCTCGGCCACCACCGAGGACCTGGTGCACGCGATCCGGGGCAAGAGCGCCTCGATCGCCTCCGCGACGGACGCGAAGCTGCTGGTCACGGGCGCCACGGCGATGAACATCGACGTGTCGCAGAAGCTGAACGACGCGCTGCTGCCCTACCTCGCGCTGGTCGTCGGCCTCGCCTTCCTGCTGCTGATCGTGGTGTTCCGCTCGATCCTGGTGCCGCTGAAGGCGGCCCTCGGCTTCCTGCTCAGCGTGCTGGCCGCCCTCGGCGCGGTCGTCGCGGTCTTCCAGTGGGGCTGGCTGTCCGGCCTGATGAACGTCGAGCAGACCGGGCCGGTCATGTCGATGATGCCGATCTTCATGGTCGGCGTGGTCTTCGGACTCGCCATGGACTACGAGGTGTTCCTGGTGACCCGGATGCGTGAGGCGTACGTCCACGGGGAGAACCCCGGCCAGGCGGTCGTCACCGGCTTCCGCTACAGCGCCCGCGTCGTCACCGCCGCCGCCGTCATCATGATCGCCGTCTTCTCCGGCTTCATCGGTTCCAGCGAGGCGATGATCAAGATGATCGGCTTCGGCCTGGCCATCGCCGTCTTCTTCGACGCCTTCATCGTCCGCATGGCCATCGTCCCGGCCGTCCTGGCCCTCCTCGGCCGCCGCGCCTGGTGGCTCCCGGCCTGGCTGGACCGCGCCCTGCCCAACGTCGACGTCGAGGGCGAGGGCCTCCGTGCGGAGTCCGACCCGGACGGGGAGCGGGAGCTGGTCCGCGCCTGACGGTGTGCTGTGACGGACGGCCGGTGGGGCGCTTGCCTCACCGGCCGTCCGTCGTCAGGCCGTCTTCTCCAGCGTCTCGAACACGTCCGCCACCGTCTCCCGGTGCCAGAGAGGCAGGTCGGGCCATTCGGCCGGCTCTGCGGGCTCGGGCTCGCCGGGGAAGTGGCGGCGGACCCCCGCGATCCAGGCTTCCCGGAACAGCCGAGCGCCCTCGGTCCCATTCATGCTCCGCAGCCCAGGGGTGTTCCGCGCCCCGGGTCGGTGACTCCGTGCAACTGGCCGGGTTTGTTCGGGTGATGACGGCCGCGTGACCCCGGTCAAACCTCGTGTACAGGCCACACAGTGATCGGTTAGCGTGCCGGGTATGACGACGACTGGTCCTGACCGGTGACGCCGCTCGTCACCGCCGCTGTCCTGCTGGCCGCCTTCACCCACGCCGGGTGGAACGCCATCGCCCACCGGATCAGCGACAAGCTGACCGGGTTCACGTTGATCGCCGGGGGCGGTCTGGTCGTCGGGCTGGTGATGGCGCTGTTCGCGCCCTGGCCGGCCGGGCCCGCGTGGCCGTATCTGCTCACCTCCGCCGGGGTGCATGTGGCGTACTACGCGCTGCTCATGACCTCCTTCCGGCTCGGGGACTTCGGGCAGGCGTACCCGATCGCACGCGGTACCGCGCCGCTGGTGGTGACCGTGCTGGCGGCCCTGTTCGCGCACGAGGTGCCCGGCGGGTGGGCGGCGGCCGGGGTCGCCGTGTCCTGCGTGGGGCTGACCGGGGTGAGCCTGTGGGGGCTGCGCGGGCGGCGGCCGGACTGGAAGGCCATCGGCGCCGCCGTCGCCACCGGGCTCACCATCGCCGTGTACACCGTCCTCGACGGCATCGGCGTACGGCACGCGGACACCCCGCTCGGCTACATCGCCTGGCTGATGGCCGCCCAGGGGATCTTCATCCCCGCGTACATGTACTACCGGGTGCGCGGCGACATGGTCCGCAAACTCAAGCCCTACGCCACCCTCGGCCTCCTCGGCGCGGTCCTCTCCGTCGCCGCCTACGCCCTCGTCCTCTGGGCCCAGACCCGCGCCCCCCTCGCCCCCGTCGCCGCCCTCCGCGAATCCTCGATCATCGTCGGCGCCGCCATCGGCGCCCTCTTCTTCAAGGAACGCTTCGGCGCTCCACGCATCGCGGCAGCGGGCCTGCTGGTGGTGGGGATCGGGCTGATGCTGCACGCGGGGTGAGGCTGTCGGCCGTCTGTCGGGGCTGTCGGGGTCGTATCGGTCCGGTGTCGGGGTGGGTTGGGACGTTGGGGTGGTCGTCGGGTGGTTGCCCGGCGGGAGTCTTTTGCGAGGAGAGACCATGTCCGCTCATGTCACGATCATCGGTGCGGGGCTCGGGGGGCTGACGTTGGCCCGGGTGCTGCAGGTGCGCGGGATCGCGTCGACCGTGTACGAGGCGGAGGCGTCGGCGGGGGCGCGTACGCAGGGCGGGATGCTCGACATCCATGACTACAACGGGCAACTGGCCGTCAAGGCGGCCGACTTGACGGACGAGTTCGAGGGCATCGTGCTGGAGGGCCGGCAGGCGATGCGGTTCTTCCACCGGGACGGCTCGCTGCTGTTCGACAAGGCCGACGACGGCACCGGCGGCCGCCCCGAGGTGCAGCGCGGTGAGCTGCGGCAGATCCTGCTGGACGCGCTGCCCGAGGGCACCGTCCGCTGGGGGCACAAGGTCAGCGGCACCCGGACCCTGGCCGACGGGCGCCACGAGGTGACCTTCGCGAACGGCACCTCCACCACGGCCGGCCTCCTCGTCGGCGCGGACGGCGCCTGGTCGCGGGTGCGGCCGCTGCTCTCCGGCGCGGTGCCGGAGTACGCGGGGGAGGCGTTCGTCGAGACCTACCTCTTCGACGTCGAGTCCCGGCACCCGGCGGTCGCCGAGATGGTCGGCGGCGGGATGTTCGGCGCGGTCGACCCGGACGGGGACGGCCGCTGGATCGGGGCGCACCGCGAGAAGGGCGAGACCGTCCACGCCTACGTCACGCTCGCCCGGCCCCTGGACTGGTTCGCCGGCATCGACTTCACCGACCTCGCCGCGTCGACCACCCGGATCGCGGCCGAGTTCGCGGACTGGGCACCGGAGTTCGCCACCCTCGTCACGGGGTCCGACACCGCCCCGCTGCTGCGCCCCCACTACACGCTGCCCATCGGACACCGCTGGGACCGGGTGCCCGGCGTGACCCTGGTCGGCGACGCCGCCCACCTCTCCGTGCCCAACGGCGAGGGCGCCAACCTCGCCATGCTGGACGCCGCCGAACTCGGCGAGGCGCTCGCCGCGCACCCCGGCGACACGGAGGCCGCGCTGGCCGCGTACGAGCGGGGGCTGTTCCCGCGCAGCGCCGACGCGGCCGCCGAGGCCCACCACAAGCCCACGTCGGCGGAACTGATCGAATTCTTCACCCAGGACGCACAGGCCCGCTGAGTCACGGCGGGGTGGGCCGGGTCTGCGGGCAGGATGGGGGTGAGGGGCATGATCGGCGCCCCTCGTGGGACCCCGTCCCCTCGAGAATCCCGTGAGAAGGAGAGCCACCGTATGACCGCCACCGACCGGCCGACCGTCGCCGTGCTGGGCACCGGCATCATGGGCGCCGCCATGGCCCGCAACCTCGCCGCCGCCGGGCTGCCCGTACGCGCCTGGAACCGCACCCGCGCCAAGGCGGAGCCGCTCGCGGAGGACGGCGTCCGGGTCACCGGCACGGCCGCCGAGGCGGTCGACGGCGCGGACGTGGTGCTGACCATGCTGTACGACGGGGACACCGTGCTGGAGGTGATGCGCGAGGCGGCGCCCGCGCTGCGGCCCGGCACGCTGTGGGTGCAGAGCACCACCGCCGGTACCGAACTCACCGGCCGCCTCGCCGCGTTCGCCCGCGAGCACGGGCTGGAGTTCTACGACGCGCCCGTGCTCGGCACCCGTAAGCCCGCCGAGGACGGTCAGCTCACCGTGCTGGCCGCCGGGCCCGAGCCGGGGCGCGCCGCCCTCGCGCCGGTCTTCGACGCGGTCGGCTCCCGCACGGTGTGGACCGGCGAGGACGGGGCCGAGGGCAGTGCGAGCCGGCTCAAGCTGGTCGCCAACAACTGGGTGCTCGCGGTCACCGCGGCCACCGGGGAGGTGCTGGCCCTCGCCCAGGCGCTCGGCGTCGACCCGCGCTCGTTCTTCGACCTCATCGAGGGCGGCCCGCTGGACATGGGCTACCTGCGCGCCAAGTCCGCCCTGGTCCTGGAGGGCAAGCTCACCCCGGCCTCGTTCGCCGTCGCCACCGCCGAGAAGGACGCCCGCCTCATCACCGCCGCCGCCGACCGGGGCGGCGTCCGCCTCGACCTCGCCGAAGCCACCGCCGAGCGCTTCGCCCGCGCGACCGCCCAGGGCCACGGGGACGAGGACATGGCGGCGGCCTACTTCGCCAGCTTCGAGGAGAAGTCGGCCGACTGATCGGTGGCGGCCCGACGTGAACTTCGCCGGAGGCGGGCGCACCCTGGAAACAGGGGCACGGTGGCTTTCGGAGGTGGTCGGGATGATGCACAACACCGTGGGTTGGCACATCGAGCTGGAGTTCGAGGAGGACGACCAGCACACGCGCGCGGTGGCGCTGGTACGGCTGCCGGACGGCAGTGAGATACGGGCGCACGGGCATGCCACCCGGCACCGGGTCGACTCCAACCAGCCGAGGGTCGGCGAGGAGATCGCCGGCGCCCGCGCCCTGAACGAACTCGCCATGCGCCTGCTGGCCAAGGCCCACGAGGAGATCGACGCGGACTCGGGCCGCGTCTCGCACGCGATCCACGTGTGAGCGGGGTCAGCCCAGCGAACTCCGTACCGCCCGCACCAGCGCCTGGGCCCTCGGGTCTGCCGCCACCCCGCTGCGGAAGCCGTTGGTGACATAACCGAAGGAGATGCCGGAGGCGGGGTCGGCGAAAGCGAGGGCGCCGCCCCGGCCGGGGTGGCCGAAGGCGGTGGGGGAGAGGAGGGGGGAGGCCGGACCATGCAGCATGTAGCCGAGGCCGAAGCGCGTGCCGACCACGAGGACCCGGTCGGGGCCCGCGGAGGCTTCGGTGCGGGCAAGTTCCATCGTCTCAGGGGTGAACAGCCGTGTGCCGCCGTCCACTTCGCAGATGAGGGACGCGTACACGCGGGCCAGTCCGTCTGCCGTGGCGATGCCGTTGGAGGCGGGGAGGGCGGCCGCGCGGTAGCCGGGCGCGTTCTCGTCCGGCAGCGGGGTGATCGCGGCGAAGGCGCGCCGGGTCAGGGAGTCGGGGTCGGCGTAGGCGTCCGCCACGGCACGCTTGGGCCGTACCTTCAGCGCGCCGGTCGCCTCGGGCGCCGGGAGCGGGCCCACGCGGCCCACGCGGCCCACCCGCGCCTGCTCCGAGTCGGGCAGCCCCAGCCATACGTCCGCCCCGGCCGGCGCCGCGATCTCGGAGGCGATGAACTCGCCGACCGGGCGCCCGGTGACCCGGCGGACCAGCTCACCGGTGAGCCAGCTGTACGTCTGCGCGTGGTATCCGTGGTCCGTGCCCGGCTCCCACACCGGCGCCTGCGCGGCGACGGCGGCGGCGCCGAGGTCGGGGTCGGCGGCCTCCTCGGGGGTCAGCGGCCGGTCCAGCACCGGCACGCCCGCCCGGTGGGCGAGCAGGTCCCGTACGAGGGTGCGCTCCTTGCCCGCCGCCTTGAACTCGGGCCAGTACGTGCCCACCGGGGCGTCCAGGTCCAGCAGACCCCGCTGGTGCAGCAGCAGGAGCGCGGCGGCGGCGACCCCCTTGGTCGCGGAGCGCACGATCTGCGCGGTGCCGCGCTCCCAGGGGGCCGAGCCGTCGACGTCACGGGTGCCCGCCCACAGGTCGGCGACCCGGTGCCCGTCCCGGTACACGGCCACGGCCGCGCCCCGCTCACCGAGCCGGGCGAAGTTCGCCGCGAACGCCTCCGCCACCGGCTCGAAGCCCTCGGCCACCGTGCCGTTCACCCGTACATCCACGCCGTATCCCTTTCCTCGCCCGCACTCACGAGTGAAACACGGCCGTACGGCCTTGGATTCCGCGGGCCGGAACTCCCTACGCGTCCAGCGCCACCGTGCGCGGATCGAACCCGAACGGCAGCTCCAGCCGGTGCGCCCGCATCAGCGCGTCGTCGGAGAGCAGCTTGCCGGTGGGGCCGTCGGCCGCGATCACCCCGTCACTGAGGATCAGCGCACGCGGGCACAGTTCGAGCGCGTACGGCAGGTCGTGCGTGACCATCAGCACCGTGACGTCCAACGACCGCAGGATGTCGGCCAGTTCGCGCCGGGAGGCCGGGTCGAGGTTGGAGGACGGCTCGTCCAGGACGAGGATCTCCGGCCGCATCGCCAGTACCGTCGCCACCGCGACCCGGCGCCGCTGCCCGAAGGAGAGATGGTGCGGGGGCCGGTCGGCGAACTCCGCCATCCCGACCTGCTCCAGCGCGGTCCGCACCCGCTCCTCCAGTTCGGCCCCCTTCAGCCCGGCCGCCGCCGGTCCGAACGCCACGTCCTCGCGCACGGTCGGCATGAAGAGCTGGTCGTCGGGGTCCTGGAAGACGATGCCGACCTTCTGCCGGATCTCGGCCATGTGCCGCTTGCCGACCGGGAGTCCGGCCACGGTGACCGTGCCGGTGCCGCCGGACAGGATGCCGTTGAGATGCAGCACGAGCGTGGTCTTGCCCGCGCCGTTCGGCCCGAGCAGCGCGACCCGTTCACCGCGCGGGACGGTGAAGTCGACGCCGAACAGGGCCTGGTGGCCGTCGGGGTAGGCGAAGGCGAGGCCGGAGACCTCCAGCGACAGCGATGCGGTACTCACAGGAACCATCCCAGCAGACAGACGACGAGGGCGGAGCAGGGCAGGGCCAGCGCGCGCAGCCACTGGTCACGCGTGGCGGTGACCTCGTCGATGACCGGCATCGACCCGGCGTAGCCCCGGCTCACCATGGCCAGATGCACCCGCTCGCCCCGCTCGTAGGAGCGGATGAACAGCGCGCCCGCCGACTTGGCGAGCACCCCCCAGTGCCGTACCCCCCGCGCCTCGAAGCCGCGCGACTCGCGGGCGATCCGCATCCGGCGCATCTCGTCGGTGATGACGTCGCCGTAGCGGATCATGAAGGAGGCGATCTGCACCAGCAGCGGCGGCAGCTTCAGCCGCTGGAGCCCGAGCAGCAGTTCGCGCAGGTCGGTGGTGGCGGCGAGCAGCACCGAGGCGGCGACGCCCAGGGTGCCCTTGGCCAGCACGTTCCAGGCGCCCCACAGGCCGTTGACGCTCAGCGAGAGGCCGAGGACATGCACCCGCTCGCCCTCCGCGACGAACGGCATGAGCACCGCGAACGCGACGAACGGCACCTCGATCAGCAGCCGCTTCAGCAGGAAACCGGCGGGCACCCGGGCCCGGTACGCGACACAGGCCAGCAGCAGCGCGTACACCCCGAACGCCCACATCGCCTCGCGCGGGGTGGAGACCACCACCACGACGAAGGCGAAGACGGCCGCCAGCTTGGTGTGCGGGGGGAGCCGGTGCACGGCGGAGTGCCCGTGCCGGTACAGCTTGTGAGCGTGGCCCGCGCCCATCTCAGACGCTCGTGTTCGTGTGCGCCGGGGAGACGTCGTGGTCGCGGCGGCGGCGCACCGTCCAGAAGACCGCGCTGCCCGCGACGGCGGTGACGCCGACGCCGATCACGCCCGCCAGACCCCCGGAGAGCCGGGCGTTCGCCACGTCCTTGACGCCGTAGTCGGCCAGCGGGGAGTCCGAGGAGTGGTGCGGCTGGGTCCTCTTGTCGATGCCCTTGTCGTGGGCGACCTTCTCCAGACCGTCCGGGTTGGCGGAGGCGTAGAAGCTGACGAACCCGGCGAGGACCAGGGAGGTCACCAGGCCGGTGATCCACAGGGTGCGCCGGGAGGTGCGGGCGGCGGCCGGGGCCGGGGCGGCGTCGGGGGCGTCGACCAGTTCGCCGTTCACCCGCAGCCGGAGCTTCTGCCGCAGCCCGCGCGCGCCGTACACGAGGTCGGGGCGGACCGCGACGACGGCGGCGACGGTGAGCGAGGTGATCACGGCCTCGCCGATGCCGATGAGCACGTGGACACCGATCATCGCGGTGGCCACCTTGGCGATGGACACGTCCGTGGTGCCGCCGATCGCGTAGATCAGCGTGAAGACGACGGCCGCCGCCGGTACGGAGAGCAGGGCCGCGACGAAGGAGGCGGCGGTGATCGAGCGCCGCGAGCGCGGCAGCATCGCGAGCAGGCCCTTGAAGACGGCGTACGCGACCACGGTCGTGACGATCGCCATGTCCGTGATGTTCACGCCGAGCGCGGTCAGCCCGCCGTCCGCGAACAGCACGCCCTGCATGAGCAGCACGACCGACACGCACAGCACGGCCGTGTAGGGGCCGACGAGTATCGCCGCCAGCGCTCCGCCCAGCAGATGGCCGCTTGTTCCGGCCGCCACGGGGAAGTTGAGCATCTGTACGGCGAAGATGAACGCGGCGACCAGGCCGGCCAGCGGCGCGGTGCGCTCGTCCAGTTCGCGGCGGGCGCCGCGGAGGCTCACCGCGAGGGCGCCCGCGGCGACCACCCCGGTGACAGCGGAGGTGGGGGCGTCGATGAATCCGTCAGGTACATGCACCGTTCAATTTTAAGCGCTTGTTGCGAATGCCTTGCAAGAGCGAGGTGGTCTCGACTGCCTTCCCTGACTCCCGCCCCCGGTTCTCCTGGGGCGCAAATCATAAAATATGCGACATTAGAGATGAAACGGCTGTGCGGCCTTCGTGGCGGTCACTGAACGTGAGAGGGCGATCCGATGTCCGTAGTCGAGCAGTACACACGCGCCCACATCGTCACCGACGCGGAGGACGACCCCGACGCCGTACGCGTGGTGCTCCGCTACGACCCCGACGCCGACCCCCTCTCCGTCCAGGTCGGGCTGCCCGGCCCCGCCGAGTGGACCTTCTCCCGGTCCCTGCTGGAGGACGGCCTGCGGGCCCCCGCCGAGAGCGGGGACGTACGGGTCTGGCCGTGCGGGCGCGTGCAGGCGGTCCTGGAGTTCCACTCCCCGGAAGGGGTGGACGTGGTCCAGTTCGACGTGAAGTCGCTGACCCGGTTCCTGCTGCGCACCTACACGGCCGAGCCGGTACGGAACTGAATCAGCCGAGCTTCAGCAGGGTGGCGACGATCGGCCCGGCGGTGTCGCCGCCGTGGCCGCCCGCCTGCACCACACCGGCCGAGGCGAGGTCGCCCCGGTAGGCGGTGAACCAGCCGTTGGGCTTCTTCTGGTTGTCGACCTCGGCCGAGCCGGTCTTGGCGCCGTAGTCCGGACCGAGCCCGGACATCGCCTCGGCCGCCGTGCCGTACGCGGCGGTGAAGTTCATCAGCTCGCGCAGCTGGCCCAGCGTCTTCGCCGACATCGTGCGGGACGCCGTCGCCAGCGTGCGGTGGTCCACCGACGGGGCGACCAGATAGGGCTGGTGGAAGGTGCCGGTCTTCACCGTGGCCGCCACCGAGGCCATGTTCAGCGGGTTCATCCGCACCCCGCCCTGACCGATCAGCGAGGCCGCCATCTGGGCCGCCGACTGCACCGGCACCGAACCGTCCAGCGTGGGCACGCCGACCGACCAGTTGTTCATGGAGAGGCCGAAGACCTGCTGGGCCTGCTTGGTCAGGTCGTCGTTCTTCAGCTTCTTCGCCTGGCTGATGAAGGCGGTGTTGCAGGAGCGGGCGAAGCTCGCCTTGAAGGTGCCGTCCTTGATCTCGAAGTCGTCGTCGTTGTGGAACTTCCAGCCGCCGAAGGTGAAGGTCTTCGGGCAGGGGTGCTTCTTGTCCGCCTCCGCCAGGCCCTTCTCGATCAGCAGCGAGGAGGTGATCACCTTCATGGTGGAGCCGGGGGCCAGCGAGCCCTGGAAGCCGATGTTGAAGCCGTGGCCGCTGTTGGCGACCGCGAGGATCTCACCGGTCGACGCGCGCAGCGCCACCACCGACGCCTGCTCCCGCTTGGCCACCTGCTGCTCGGCCGCCGCCTGGAACTTCGGGTCCAGCGTGGTCCGCACCGTGCCCGGCGTGCCCTCGCTCAGCTCCACCAGCGTCTTGTCCGACAGCCCGGCCTTCTCCGACGCCTTGCCGCGCACCACGCGCAGCTCCACGCCCGCCTTGCCGCCGGCCGTCTTGCCGTACTTCTCCCGCAGCCCGTCCAGCACCGTGCCCAGCGAGGGGTACGCGGTCACCGTCAGCTCGCCGCCGGCCCGGTCCAGCGCCTTGACCGGCGGGGTGCCGGACGCGCCGGTGACCAGGGTGTCGCCGTCCCTCAGCTCCGGGTGCACCACGGCCGGCCGCCAGCCGACCAGGGCCGCGCCGTCGCTGGCCCGGCGCACCACGGTCAGCGAACTCGTGTACGCCAGCGGCTTGCTGACGCCCTGGTACAAGACGGTCGCCTTGACGGAGAACGGCACCTTCGCGCCGGTCGCCCGGCCCGCGGTGAGGGTGACGTCCTTCAGGCGGGCGTCCTTGGAGTAGCCGGTGAGCAGCGCGGTCGCGGCCTTGGCGTCGTCCGTCGCGGCGGCCGCCTCGGTGACGTGGCCCTGCTGCCAGGCGGTCAGGAAGCGGGAGGTGACCGTCTTTATCTCCAGCGCGCTGGGCGGCCCGGTCTTCACGCTCTTGTGGTCGGACAGCGTGGACGCCTCGTCGGCGGACGCCCCGCCCCCGTACAGCGCGTAGAGGCCGAACCCGGCGCCGCCGACCACGAGGGCGATCATGCCGCCGAGTACGGCGGGCTTTCTCTTCGGCCGTTCGGCGGCACGCCTTCTCTTGCCCACAGTCCCAAGTCCTCCGCGCTCTCCCCAGGGTCCCCGCAGCCCTCACCCGTCCCCAACAGCCTAGAGTCCTCCCGGACTCGGCCGATCTCAGCCCGCACTCCGTAGCACTCTTGCGACAATCGGACCGGCGGCGTCGATGCCATGCCCGCCGTCCTCCGTCATCGCGGCCGCCGCGATGTCGTCCCGGTATCCGGTGAACCAGCTGTTGGACCGTGACTGCCCGTCGACCTCCGCCGAACCGGTCTTCGCGCCCACGTTCCCGCTCAGCCCGGCCATCACGCCTGCCGCCGTGCCACTGCGCGCGGTGCGGTTCATCATCTCCCGCAACTGCTGCGACGTACCCGGCGCCAGCCCGCGCGCGGTGGCGGCCCGGCGGCCGTCCAGGCTCAGCGGGACGATCACCGGCTGGCGGAACGTGCCGGTCTTCGCGGTCGCCGTCACCGACGCCATGTTCAGCGGGCTCATCTGCACCTGGCCCTGCCCGATCAGCCCGGCCGCCCGGTCGGGGCCGTCCGGCGAGGGGACGCGGCCGTCGAAGGAGGGCACGCCCACCTTCCAGTCGTCGCGGCCGATGCCGAAGCGCTGCGCGGCCTCCGTGGCCAGTGAGTCCGCCTTCACCTCGTCCGCGAACTTCACGAACGCGGTGTTGCAGGAGCGGGCGAAGCTCTCGGAGAGGGTGGCGTTCTCGTTCGGCGCGAGGTCCTTGAGGTTGGTGAAGGTCTGGCTCTGCCACACGGCCGACGGCGGGCAGGGCGCCGGGCCGTTCGCCGAGGTGATGCCGGAGTCGATGAGGGTGGCGGCGCTGACGATCTTCATGGTGGAGCCGGGGGCCAGCTCACCGAGGAAGGCCGCGTTGAAGCCGTCGTCCCGGTGATTGGCGAAGGCCAGGATCTCGCCGGTGCTGGGCTGTACGGCAACCACGGAGGAGTTGGTGTAGTCGGTGACGGCCGCCTCGGCCGCCGCCTGGGCGCTCGCGCTGAGCGTGGTGCGCAGCTTGCCGGGCTTGCCCTTGACCAGGGTCATCAGCGTGGTGTCGGCCGCGCCGCTGCCCTCGTGCCGGACCACCAGCTCGACGCCGGCCCGGCCGCCCGTCTTGGCCCCGTACCGCTTGCGCAGCTCGTCCAGGACCGGGCCGAGGGAGGGGTACTTCTCCTTGGTCAGCACCTGGCCGTCGCGGTCCACGGCGTCGATCTGCGGGGTGGCGGACTCCTCGACGGTCAGCGAGTCGCCCTGGGCCAGCTTCGGGTGCACCAGCGCGGGGTCCCAGTCGACCAGCGGGCGGTGCGAGTTGACCCCGCGCACCACGTTCAGCCGGCTCGCGTACGCCAGCGGGCGGGTCTCCTCCCCGTACGACACCGTCGCCCTGACCCGGAACGGCACCGTGTCCCCGGTCGCCTTGCCCGGGGTGATGTGTACGCCGGTGATGTGCGCGTCCGAGCCGTACGCGGTCAGCAGCGACTCGGCGTCCTGGGGGAAGTTGGTGAGGCTCGCGGCCTGCTCCGGCTGGTTCTTCTCCCAGGCGGCGAAGAACTTCGCGGTGGTCTGCTCGACCTCCTCGCCGCTCGGCGGCCCGGTCGGCGCGGCCTGCACTCCGCCGGTCGTGGTGCCGTTCAGCGCGGAGGCGATGTTGTACATGCCGTACCCGGCGCCGCCCAGCATCGTCACGCACACGCCGCTGATGACCGCGACTCTGACGCCCTTGCCTTTCGACGTACCCATGAAGCGATTCCTCCCCGTGAAGTCCCCGTGGCGCACCAGCTTCCTGAACGTGTTCAAAAGCCGGTGCGGACGGAACTGTATGTGCTCCACAGGCAGTTGGGGCGGCCGTTCCCGATACTTGTCCGAACGGAGACGTTGAACGGCGCACGCGCGAGGGGCGGGCCCAGGCGACGTGCGTACGCCCGGACCCGCCCCGTCCCCGCCCGTCCGCCCGGCTCCGGCGTGCGTGGCCGAAGCCGGACCCCACACGTACGGGGACCGTGCCGAAGGCTCTCCCCCCGGGGCCTCCGGACGAAAGCCAACCCCACCGGCCCCCACCCACTCAACCGCCCCGCCCCCACCCCGAATGGCGATTCGCCCCCATTTGCCGGTGGCGCCCCCGGTGGCGTTCGACTGGCGTGTTCCCGTGGCGCATCCCTAACCCCCAGGCAGGGCCGCCACGGGGGTGGCGAAACCTGGCGTGTTCTCGCCTACACCCAGGTGTCCAGCCACATCCGCCCCCGCCACGAGTCGATCGGGATCGCCTCGCCGGTGTACAGGGGCCAGAAGTAGATGAAGTTCCAGGTGATCAGGAGGACGAGGACGCCGGCGGCGGTGGCGCCCACGACTCGCCGGGTGTCGGTGGAGCCGGGGGGGCCGATGATCGCGCCGATGAGCATGGCGACCGCGAGGCAGAGGAAGGGGACGAAGACGACGGCGTAGAAGAGGAAGATCGTGCGTTCCTGGTACATGAACCAGGGGAGATAGCCGGCCGCGACGCCGCAGGCGATGGCGCCGGCCCGCCAGTCGCGGCGGAAGGCCCAGCGCCACAGGACGTAGAGGATCGCCGCGCAGCCGGCCCACCACAGCATGGGGGTGCCGAGGGCGAGGACCTCGCGGGCGCACTTGTCGGTGGTGCCGATGGGGCAGCCGGCGGAGCCGGGGCCGGGGGACTCGTAGAAGAACGAGACCGGGCGGCCCAGCACGATCCAGCTCCACGGGTTGGACTGGTAGGTGTGCGGGGACGACAGGTGGACGTGGAAGTTGTAGACCTCGTGCTCGTAGTGCCACAGGCTGCGCAGCCAGTCCGGCAGGAAGGTCCAGGAGCCGCCCTTGCCGTCGGTCGCGGCCCAGTTGCGGAAGTAGCCGCCGGTGCCGTCGGTGGGGGACAGAATCCAGCCGATCCAGGAGGCGACGTACACCGCGATCGCCACCGGCACCGTCGCCAGGAACGCGAACCCGGTGTCGTACTTCAGCACCGCCTCGTACGGGTGCCGGGCGCCGGCCACCTTGCGGGCGCCCACGTCCCAGACCACGGCCATCAGGCAGAACGCGGCCAGGATGTACAGGCCGTTCCACTTGGTGGCGAAGGCCAGGCCCAGCATCACGCCCGCGCCCCAGCGCCAGGGGCGCCAGCCGAAGCGGAAGGTGTCGGCGAGCTGTGCGTCCGGGCGGGCGACGCCGTCCGGGCCCACCGGCAGCGCGGCGGCGAGTTTCTCCCGTGCCCGGTCCCGGTCCACCACCAGGCAGCCGAAGGCGGCCACCACGAAGAACATCAGCACGCCGTCCAGCAGCGCGGTCCGGCTCATCACGAAGTGCAGGCCGTCCACCGCCATCAGCCCGCCCGCCAGGCAGCCGAGGAAGGTGGAGCGGAACATCCGGCGCCCGATCCGGCAGAGCAGCAGCACGCTCAGCGTGCCGAGCAGCGCGGTCATGAACCGCCAGCCGAACGGGTCGAACCCGAAGATCAGCTCACCCAGCCCGATCACGTACTTGCCGACCGGCGGATGCACCACGTACGCCGCGTCCGAGGGGATCGCGAGGTGGCCGTGGGTGGCGAGGACCGCGTCGTTGGCGTTCTTGTCCCAGTTGACCTCGAAGCCCCGGTGGACGAGCGCCCAGGCGTCCTTGGCGTAATACGTCTCGTCGAATATCACCGCCCGCGGGCTGCCCAGGTGCCAGAACCGCAGCAGGCCGGCGAACAGCGTCACCAGCAGCGGACCGCCCCAGCCCGACCAGCGGTTGATCCGGTCCGCGAGGTGCGGCGGGCAGCCCAGCACCTGCCACACCCTCGGCGAGGGCTGCGCGTAGGGCGGCACGAGCCGGTCCCGTACGTCGGCCGCGAGGGCGCCCGCGGGAGGTACGTAGCCGAATCGGCGCAGCCGCCGCTGCCAGGAGGGCCGCTCGTCGTCGGGCGGCGCCTGGCCCTGCCGGAGGTCCGTGGAGGACGCGGTACTGGTCACCGCGCCATGGTAGGGAAACGTGCCGTGTGAGTCCCGCGCAAGCGCGGTACCGATTGGGACGCGATCGTTTTCCGTGCCGCCCGGCGCCCCTGGGAGGATGGTCCCGTGACTGGAACCCTTGTCCTCGCAGGTACCCCCATCGGCGACGTCGCGGACGCCCCGCCCCGGCTGTCCAAGGAGCTGGCGCAGGCCGACGTCATCGCCGCCGAGGACACCCGGCGGCTGCGCCGCCTCACCCAGGCCCTCGGTGTGACGCCGGGCGGCCGGGTGGTCTCGTACTTCGAGGGCAACGAGTCCGCGCGCACCCCCGAACTGGTGGAGGAGCTGCGCGGGGGCGCCCGTGTGCTCCTCGTCACGGACGCCGGGATGCCCTCGGTCTCCGACCCCGGCTACCGGCTGGTCGCGGCCGCCGTCGAGCACGACATCAAGGTCACCGCCGTGCCGGGCCCCTCCGCCGTGCTCACCGCGCTCGCGCTGTCCGGGCTGCCGGTGGACCGGTTCTGCTTCGAGGGGTTCCTGCCCCGCAAGGGCGGCGAGCGGCTGTCCCGGCTGCGCGAGGTCGCCGGGGAGCGGCGCACCCTCGTGTACTTCGAGGCCCCGCACCGCCTGGACGACACCCTCGCCGCGATGGCCGAGGTCTTCGGCGCCGACCGCCGGGCCGCCGTCTGCCGCGAGCTGACCAAGACGTACGAGGAGGTCAAGCGCGGCCCCCTCGCCGACCTGGCCGCCTGGGCCGCCGAGGGCGTACGCGGCGAGATCACCGTCGTCGTCGAGGGCGCCCCCGACTCCGGGCCCGAGGAACTCGACGCGGAGGAACTCGTCCGCCGCGTCCGCATCCGCGAGGAGGCCGGCGAACGCCGCAAGGAGGCCATCGCGGCCGTCGCCGCCGAGGCGGGCCTTCCCAAGCGGGTCGTCTTCGACGCGGTGGTGGCGGCGAAGCGCTCCGCGGGCTGAGCGGGGATTCGTCGCGGGGTGGGTTCCCGCGGCCCCCGGGCGTTCTCCCACGAGCGCGGGCGCTCCGGCGCCTCTTCGCCCCGAGTTCGCCCCGAGTTCGCCCCGAGCGAGGCGGCTCGCGCCGGCCGCCGGACGGGGTCCCGGCCGAGCGGAGCCGAGAGCGTGCGAGGCGGACGCCCTGAAGCGCTCGGGTGGTGGCGGGGCGACCCTGGGCGACGAGTGTCCCCGACCACTCCGCCGGGCGGGGCCGGAGCTTCGCGCCCCTCGCGCCGCGCGTATGCGGAGGTGCGCCCCATGGGTGGGCAAACGGGGAGTCGGCTGGGCAAAGGGATCGGGGCCCTGAGCGGAGCGGTTCGGCAAGGGACGGCCAAGGGGCGTCCAACAGTCGACAGGTCGCGTGCTTTCGGGGTGGGGCGGGCGTCCACTGGGTGAGGGGACGGAAATCGTTCCCCGCCTCCGTACCGGGGGCGCCAGTGGACCGCAGGAGCTGGGCATGAGTGAGGTCGCCGGGCAGATCGCCGCCGTTCACGAGTCGTACGCGTTCGCCTGCATGCGCTGTGGGCACGGCTGGGAGCAGTCGTACGCGATAGAGCACCACACCGACACCGAGGGCCATGAGTGCGTCCGGTACGTCGTGGGAGGCGCCGTCGTGCCGTCCCCGCTGAGCCGGCCGGTGTGCGAGAACTGCGACGGACACGTCGTACGGATCATGCGCGCCGGACAGGTGTCGTCCGTCCGCGGCCCGGTGCCCGAGGCACCCGGTCCGGAGGCCCACCACTGGCACCTCTCCGACCTGCTGCATCCCTTCCAGCGCCGGGCGAGCTAGCGCGCCCCTTCCGTAGGATCGGGGCATGCCTTCGAACGCCGGTGACAAGAACGCGCCGCCCCCGCTCCCCGCACCCCTCGGCGTCGAGGTGGCCGACTCCCACACCCACCTCGACATGCAGTCCGGCACCGTCGAGGAGGGGCTGGCGAAGGCCGCGTCGGTCGGCGTGACCACGGTCGTGCAGGTCGGCTGCGACCTGGCGGGCTCCCGCTGGGCCGCCGAGACGGCCGCCGCGCACGACCGGGTCCACGCGACGGTCGCCCTGCACCCGAACGAGGCGCCGCGCATCGTGCACGGCGACCCCGACGGCTGGTCGAGGCAGCGCGCCCGGCAGCCCGGCGGGGACGCCGCGCTCGACGAGGCGCTCGCCGAGATCGACCGGCTCGCCGCGCTCCCGCAGGTCAAGGGCGTCGGCGAGACCGGCCTCGACTTCTTCCGCACCGGCCCCGAGGGCAAGGAGGCGCAGGAGCGGTCCTTCCGCGCCCACATCGAGATCGCCAAGCGGCACGGCAAGACCCTGGTCATCCACGACCGCGACGCCCACGCCGACGTGCTGCGCGTGCTGAAGGAGGAGGGCGCCCCCGAGCGCACCGTCTTCCACTGCTACTCCGGCGACGCCGACATGGCCGAGATCTGCGCCCGCGAGGGCTACTACATGTCCTTCGCCGGCAACGTCACCTTCAAGAACGCCCAGAACCTCCGGGACGCCCTGGCCGTGGCCCCGCCGGAGCTGGTCCTCGTGGAGACCGACGCCCCCTTCCTCACTCCGGCGCCCTACCGGGGCCGCCCCAACGCGCCGTACCTGATCCCGGTCACCGTGCGCGCCATGGCCGCCGTACGCGGCACCGACGAGGACACCCTCGCCGCGGCCCTCGGCGCCAACACGGCGCGCGCCTTCGGCTACTGAGGCGTAGCGAGGGCGCCTGTTCGAGCCGTCACCGCGCGTGGTCGTGCCGTTTTGGAGAGTGACGCCCGCTCCGCTAGGTTCTGGGGGCCCGATCGGCGAAGGCCCCTGGAGCGTGGCGGCGTGAGCAAGAGTTACGAGTGGTACTGCCCCCACGGCACCCTCGGCGACGAACCGGCCGTGCCGTCGGTGCACAGCGCGCTGACCCTGCCGTACGGCGTGCCCGGCGACACCTACCGGCCCGCCTACGAGGCCGTACCCCCGCCCCGCAGGGCGCCGCAGGGCGCGAGACCGGCGGGGCGCGGACGGCGGGCCGCCGAACGGCCCGAGTCGCCGGTACGCAGACTGCTGCCGCAGGCGCTCGTCGTCGCGTTCCTGGCCGGCGGCACCGCCGCCTTCGTCGCCGAGGACAAGGCGGTCGAGCTGACCGTCGACGGCCACCCCCGCACCCTGCACACCTTCGCCGACGACGTCACCGGCCTCCTCGCCGACGAGGGCGTCCGGACCGGCCCGCACGACGTGATCACACCCGCCCCCGGCACCCCGCTCACCGACGGCGACGAGATCGCCGTACGCCACGGCCGCCCGGTCCGGCTCACCATCGACGGCGAGCAGCGCGTGGTGTGGACCACCGCCGACACCGTCGACGGCGCGCTGAGGCAACTCGGCGTGCGGGCGGAGGGCGCCTACCTGTCCGCGTCCCGCTCGCTGCCCATCGGCCGGGCCGGACTCGCCCTGGACGTCCGTACCGAGCGCAGCTTCACCGTCATGGCCGACGGCCGCACCCGCACCCTGCGCACCAACGCGGCCACCGTCGCCGAGGCGCTCCGCGAGGCCGGGATCACCCTGCGCGGCGAGGACACCACCTCCGTGCCCGGCACCTCCTTCCCGCGTGACGGACAGACCGTCACCGTGCTGCGCGTCACCGGCACCCACGAGACGCGCGACGAGGCGATCCCGTACGCCGTGCGCCGCACCGAGGACCCCACGCTGCCCAAGGGCACCGAGGTCGTCGACCAGGCCGGGCGGCCGGGGCTGCGCCGCACCACCTACCTGCTGCGCACCGTCAACGGCGTCCGGCAGCGCCCCCGCCGCGAGCACGCCGAGGTGGTCCGCGAACCGCTCCGGCAGCTCGTCCGCGTCGGCACCAAGGCCCGCCCGGCCACCGCCGCCGGCGCGGACGGGCTGAACTGGCACGCGCTGGCCGTCTGCGAGTCCGGCGGCCGCCCCGACGCCGTCGACCCCTCCGGCACCTACGGCGGGCTCTACCAGTTCGACTCCGCCACCTGGCACGGCCTCGGCGGGAGCGGGCGGCCCCAGGACGCGCCGCCCGAGGAGCAGACCCGGCGCGCCAAGACCCTGTACCTGCGGCACGGCACCTCGCCCTGGCCGCACTGCGGGGCACGCCTGCGCGGCTGAGCCGGGGCGGCGGCGCCCGTGCCGCCCCGTACCCTTGTCCCGTGAGCAGCCCCACCCCCGACGCCCTCCTCGGTCCCGCCGACATCCGCGAACTGGCGGCCGTGCTCGGCGTACGCCCGACCAAGCAGCGCGGCCAGAACTTCGTGATCGACGCCAACACGGTCCGCCGCATCGTGCGTACCGCCGGGGTGCGCCCCGACGACGTGGTGGTGGAGGTCGGGCCGGGACTCGGCTCCCTCACCCTGGCCCTGCTGGAGGCGGCCGACCGGGTCACCGCCGTCGAGATCGACGACGTGCTGGCCGCCGCCCTGCCCGCGACCGTCGCCGCCCGGATGCCCGACCGCGCCGACCGGTTCGCGCTGGTGCACTCCGACGCGATGCTCGTCGAGGAGCTGCCCGGCCCGCCGCCGACCGCGCTCGTCGCCAACCTGCCCTACAACGTCGCCGTCCCCGTACTGCTGCACATGCTCGCCACCTTCCCGAGCATCGAGCGCACCCTGGTGATGGTCCAGTCCGAGGTCGCCGACCGGCTCGCCGCCGCGCCCGGCTCCAAGGTGTACGGCGTGCCCTCGGTCAAGGCCAACTGGTACGCGGAGGTCAAGCGGGCCGGGGCGATCGGGCGGAACGTGTTCTGGCCCGCGCCGAACGTGGACAGCGGCCTGGTCTCGCTGGTCCGGCGCACCGAGCCGGTCAAGACGTCCGCCACCCGGGCGGAGGTCTTCGCCGTGGTCGACGCCGCCTTCGCCCAGCGCCGCAAGACGCTGCGCGCCGCGCTGGCCGGCTGGGCCGGGTCGGCCGCAGCCGCCGAGGCCGCGCTGGTCGCCGCCGGGGTCTCCCCGCAGGCGCGCGGCGAGGCGCTGACGGTCGAGGAGTTCGCCGCGATCGCCGAGCACAAGGGCCACGGGGGAGCAGCCGCGTGAGCGTCACCGTACGGGTCCCCGCCAAGGTCAACGTCCAGCTCGGCGTGGCCGCGGCCCGCCCCGACGGCTTCCACGACCTGGCCAACGTCTTCCTCGCGGTCGGGCTGTACGACGAGGTCACCGTGACCCCGGCCGACGAACTCCGGGTCACCTGCGCCGGGCCGGACGCCGCGTCGGTCCCGCTGGACCGCACCAACCTGGCCGCCCGCGCCGCGCTCGCGCTCGCGGAACGCCGGGGCATCGAGCCCGCCGTCCACCTCCACATCGCCAAGGACATCCCGGTCGCGGGCGGCATGGCCGGCGGCAGCGCGGACGGCGCGGGCGCGCTGGTCGCCTGCGACGCGCTGTGGGGTACGGGTGCCTCGCGCGCCGAACTGCTCGACATCTGCGCGGAGCTGGGCAGCGACGTGCCCTTCAGCCTGGTCGGCGGGGCGGCGCTCGGTACCGGGCGCGGCGAGAAGCTCGCTCCACTGGAGGTCGGCGGCACCTTCCACTGGGTGTTCGCGATGGCCGAGCGTGGCCTGTCGACCCCGGCGGTGTTCCGCGAGTTCGACCGTCTGACGGCGGGCCGGGAGATCCCGGCCCCGGAGGCCGACCCGGCCCTCCTGACGGCCCTGTCGAAGGGCGACCCGGAAGCCCTGGCGGCCGCCCTCACCAACGACCTCCAGCCCGCCGCCCTCTCCCTCTACCCGGAGCTGGCCGCCACCCTGAAGACCGGCGAACAGGCCGGCGCCCTCGCCACCCTGGTCTCCGGCTCGGGCCCCACGACCGCCTTCCTGGTTCCGGACGCGACCACGGCGACCCGCGTCGCGACCGCTCTCCAGGACTCCGGCACCTGCCGCACCACCCGCACGGCGGCGGGCCCGGTGCCAGGGGCGACGGTTCTCTGAGCCTCAGAGACGGTCGATCTCGGTGAGGTCGATGTCGATCCCGTAGGGCGCGGTCAGCTTGACCTGGGCGTGGTGGATGCCGGTCAGGGCGTATGTCCCGGTGGCCTCACCGCGCTCGTACACCTGGACCACGGGGTGGTCGTCCTCACCGGCCATCTCCACCAGCCAGAAGTGGGGGATGCCCGCGGCCGCGTACTTGTGCGGCTTGGTGTCACGGTCCCGGGCCTCGGAGTCCGGGGAGACCACCTCCACGGCGAGCAGGACGTCGGCCGCCTCGAAGCGCGTCTGGCGGCGATCGACGACGGACTCGGCGCGTACGACGCAGAGGTCCGGCTCGGGGCCGTTGCGGCGGTCGAGGACGACGGTCATCTCCCTGCGCACCCGGAGTTCGGACGGCACGGTACTCCTGAGGCCGGCAGCGAGCAGATCGATCACGACACTGTGGAAATCCCTCTGCGGACTCACGAAAACCAGGCTCCCGTCGATCAGCTCTGTGTGCGGCGGGAGATCCGGCAGTGTGAACAGGTCGTCCACGGTGTAGCCGTCCTTGGGCGGCACCGGCCAGTGCGGACGGTGCTCTACGGACTCGGCGGTCATGGTTCCTCCCATGGACGGAGATCCTGCTGCCTGTGGTCAACGGTAGCGGCCGAACGTCGATCACGTCATCACAAAGAGTGACCGCACCCGCGCGCCCCGCTCCCCGCCCGGCAGGGCCTACGCTTGAAGGCTGATCGATCCCCCTGCACAGGAGTGAAATGGCCGTCAATCTGGTCAATGTCGAGAACGTCAGCAAGGTCTACGGCACGCGGGCCCTGCTGGACGGCGTCTCGCTCGGTGTGTCGGAAGGGGACCGGATCGGGGTCGTCGGGCGCAACGGCGACGGGAAGACCACGCTGATCCGGATGCTCGCCAAGGTCGAGGAGGCCGACAGCGGGCGGGTCACGCACTCCGGGGGACTGCGCAGCGGGGTGCTCACCCAGCACGACTCGCTCGACCCCGGGGCCACCGTCCGGCACGAGGTCATCGGCGACCTGGCCGACCACGAGTGGGCGGGCAACGCCAAGGTCAGGGACGTGCTGACCGGGCTGTTCGGCGGGCTCGACCTGCCGGGCTTCCCCAAGGGTCTGGACACCGTCATCGGCCCGCTCTCCGGCGGTGAGCGGCGCCGGATCGCGCTCGCCAAGCTGCTGATCGAGGAGCAGGACCTCCTCGTGCTGGACGAGCCCACCAACCACCTCGACGTCGAGGGCATCGCCTGGCTCGCCCGCCATCTGCGCGAGCGCCGCTCGGCACTCGTCTGCGTCACCCACGACCGCTGGTTCCTGGACCAGGTCAGCACCCGCATGTGGGACGTCCAGCGCGGCACGGTCTACGAGTACGAGGGCGGCTACTCCGACTACGTCTTCGCCCGCGCGGAGCGCGAGCGCATCGCCGCCACCGAGGAGACCAAGCGGCAGAACCTCGTCCGCAAGGAGCTGGCCTGGCTGCGCCGGGGCGCCCCCGCCCGCACCTCCAAGCCCCGCTTCCGCGTCGAGGCGGCCAACGAGCTGATCAAGGACGTGCCGCCGCCGCGCGACAGCAGCGAGCTGATGAAGTTCGCCTCCTCCCGGCTCGGCAAGACGGTCTTCGACCTGGAGGACGTCAGCGTCACCGCGGGCCCCAAGGAGCTGCTGAAGCACGTCACCTGGCAGCTCGGCCCCGGCGACCGCATCGGCCTGGTCGGTGTCAACGGCGCCGGCAAGACCTCCCTGCTGCGGGCCATGGCGGAGGCCGCCCGCTCCGGCGGCGAGGAGCAGCCCGCGGGCGGCAAGGTCAGCGTCGGCAAGACGGTCAAGCTCGCCTACCTCTCCCAGGAGGTCGCCGAACTCGACCCCAACTGGCGGGTGCTGGAGGCCGTACAGCGCGTGCGCGAGCGCGTGGACCTCGGCAAGGGCCGCGAGATGACGGCGGGCCAGCTCTGCGAGACGTTCGGCTTCACCAAGGAGAAGCAGTGGACGCCGGTCGGCGACCTCTCCGGCGGTGAGCGCCGCAGGCTCCAGCTGCTGCGCCTGCTCATGGACGAGCCCAACGTGCTCTTCCTCGACGAGCCCACCAACGACCTGGACATCGAGACCCTGACCCAGCTGGAGGACGTCCTCGACGGCTGGCCCGGCTCGATGGTCGTCATCTCCCACGACCGCTTCTTCGTCGAGCGCACCACCGACAAGGTGTACGCCCTCCTCGGCGACGGCGCCCTGCGCATGCTGCCGCGCGGCATCGACGAGTACCTGGAGCGCCGGCTGCGCATGGAGGAGGCCGTGGCCCAGCGCTCGGCCGCCGCCGCGCCCGCCCCGGCCACCACGGAGAGGAGCGCCGCCGACCAGCGGGCCGCGAAGAAGGAACTCCAGAAG
Organism: Streptomyces seoulensis; assembly: GCF_004328625.1. NCBI lineage: Bacteria > Bacillati > Actinomycetota > Actinomycetes > Kitasatosporales > Streptomycetaceae > Streptomyces > Streptomyces seoulensis. The sequence continues at coordinate 2,552,396 of NZ_CP032229.1, read as the reverse complement.
ATCGAGCGGCAGTTGGACAAGCTCTCCGACAAGGAGTCCAAGCTGCACACCCGTATCGCGGACCACGCCACCGACTTCGCCAAGGTCGCCGAACTCGACGCCGAACTGCGCGGACTCGTCGGCGAGCGCGAGGAACTGGAGCTGCGCTGGCTGGAGCTGGCGGAGGACGCGTAGCGCGGACGGCGGAATCCGGCCATACCGGCGAGTCCGTAACGGCCGCATCACGGGGTGGTTCGACCTTGGGCACAGGGGCCTTCACGGGCCCCTGTGCTGTAGGTGGTCGGTGATAGAAAGGCGGTTCGTAGGCTAAAAGTCAGTGAACGAGGGGGAGCAGCGCTGATGAGCCAGCCGCCGCCCGGTCAGCCGCCGCACGGCGGCTTCGGCCCGCCGCAGAATCAGCCACCGCAGGGCCAGCCGCAGGGGGGCTTCGGCGCCCCGCAACAGCCGCCGCCGCAGGGCGGGTTCGGCGCACCGCAGCAGCCGCCGCCCGGTTACGGCTATCCCCAGCAGCCCCCGCCACCGCCCGGCTACGGCTACCCCCAGCAGCCCCCCGGCCCGTACGCCCAGCCCGGCCCCTACGGACAGGCCCCCTACGGGGCGTACCCGCAGCCCGGTGGCCCCGGCAAGCCGCCCGGGAACAAGAAGCGCACCGCGCTGATAGCCGGGGCGGTGGCCGTCGCGCTGCTGCTCGTCGGCGGCACGGTGTACGCGTTCACCAGCGGCGGCGGGGACGACGACAAGCCCGTCGCCCACCCGAGCGGCGACAGCAAGCACTCCGCCTCCCCCTCCGCCGACACCGGCGACGGCAAGGGCGACGGCCGCTCGGACGCCGAGGACCTCAACGCGGGCCGCAAGCCCGGCGAGGCGAAGGTCCTCTGGCTCAAGTCCGCCCCCGACGCCCCCGGCAACGGCGCGGACGCGCCCGGCCTCTGGATCACCGGGAAGACCGCGGTAAAGGCCGCGTACAAGGAGGTCGTCGGCTTCCGCGTCGCGGACGGCACGGCCGCCTGGGCGCCGATCGCCCTGCCGTACGAGGTCTGCGCGGTCACCAAGCGGGCCGACGCGGACGGCAGAATCGTCGTCGCGTACATGAACGGCACCACCGACCGCGCCAAGTGCAACCAGCTCCAGCAGATCGACCTGGACACCGGCAAGAAGGGCTGGCACGCCCAGGTCGCGGACGGCAGCCAGCTGTTCGACAGCACCCGCAGCATCGAGCTGACCCTGGCCGGCAAGACCCTGCTGGTCGGCCGCGACATGTCGGGCACCGCGTACGACGCGGCCACCGGCAAGAAGCTGTACGACCTCAAGAAGTACGGCACGGACTGCTACCCGGCCGGGTACGCCGGTGACAGCGGGCGCCTGGTCCAGGTGGCCTCCTGCGGCGCGGGCGGTGCCAAGGAGCGCGACGAGATCCGCGAACTCGACCCGGCCACCGGCAAGGCGAAGTGGTCCCGGACCGTCACCAAGGGCTGGCGGGCCGAGCGCGTGTTCTCGCTGAAGCCGCTCGTGGTCTACCTGACCAACCGCGACAAGAAGGCGTGGAACATCTCCACCCTCGACGACCGCGGCCGCTTCACCTCCGAGGTCAAGGTCGACAAGAAGTTCGCCCCCGGCTGCGGCTTCCTCTCCCTGAACCGGGGCCTGCAGAACTGCCGTTCCGTCGCCGTGGACGCCAAGACCCTCTACCTGCCCACCGAGTCCACCACCGGCGCGAACGAGATCGTCGCCATCGGGCTCGCCGACGGCAGGGAGAAGTGGCGGGTGAAGTCCCCGATCGCCCGCTCGATGGTCCCGCTCGGAATCCAGGGCGGTGACCTCGTCGCCTACGCCGGCGCTGCCTACTTCCAGGGCGGCCGGGTGCTGTCGATCCCGACCGGCTCCGGCGCGCACCGGCCCGCCACGCTGCTCCAGAACCCGGACGGCGCGGCGAAGATCGAGAACGGCTTCTTCGACGCCACCACGGTCTGGTCCGGCGGCCGCCTCTTCATCGCCACCAACCGGCTCAGCGGCCAGGACGACTCCGAGGAGAAGCTGATGATGGCCTACGGCAAGTAGCCCACCCCCTGCTCCCCGCCGCGCCCGCCGCCCCCACCAGCCGCTTCGAGGTACCCCACGATGAGCGACCAGCCGCCCTCCGGCCCGCCCCAGGACCAGCCGCCCACCCCGCCGACGCCGCCCGTCCCACCGGCCGCCAACCCCCAGCCGACGTACGGCTATCCGCAGGCACCCCCGCCGCAGCAGCCCGGCTACGGCTACCCGGCCCCGCAGCAGCAGCCCCAGCAGCCGGGCTACGGATACCCCGCCCAGCCGCCGACCCTCGTGGCGGGTGACGACACCCGGGCCAAGGAGAACCGCGCCATCGCGCTGATCGTCCTCGCCGCCGTCGTCGCCATCGGCCTGATCATCGGCTCCGGCATCTGGTACTCCCACTCCTCCGACGGCGGCGGCACGCGCGCCGGGGGCGACAAGAACGGCACCGGCACCGCGACCGGCGGCAAGGAGAAGGTGCCGGACAACCCGGCCGCCGACGTCCTGTTCAAGGTCCCGCAGCCCAAGACCGAGGAGAACGTCGTCACCACGCCGGGCTCCTGGCTGAGCACCGGCGTCTACGCCAAGAGCGGCATCGCCGAGATCACCGGCTACGACGTGTCCGACGGCCACAAGAAGTGGACGCTCAAGCTCCCCGGCCCGGTCTGCGCGGCCACCGAGCACGTCACCCCCGACGGCCGCACCGGCATCGTCTACCAGCCCTCCATGCCGACCAAGGACAACCGCCCCGGCTGCACCCAGGTCGCGGGCGTCGACGTCCGGGCCGGCACCAAGCTGTGGACCAAGTCGATCGGCACGGGCGAGTTCGCCACCACGTTCCAGAACGTCACCGTCGCCGGGAAGACCGTCGCGGTCGGCGGTCTCCGCGGCGGCGCGGCCTACGACATCGGCACCGGCAAGGTGCTCTGGCAGCCCAAGCCCGGCGACGACTGCGACGACGTCGGCTACGGCGGCGGCACCAAGCTGGTCGCGGTCCGCAAGTGCGGCGCGTTCGGCAACCGCACCCTCAGCATCCAGAACATCGACCCCACCTCGGGCAAGGTGATCTCCGAGTACAAGATGAGCGCCGGCATCGAGTACGCGGGCATCGTCTCCACCGACCCGCTGGTGGTCGGCGCGGACGCCGGGCACAGCGCGAGCGGCGGCAGCGGGGTCTCGGACTACTTCTCCATCGACAGCCGCACCGGCCGGCTGCTGGCCCGTATCCCGGTCTCCGGCGACACCTACGACGGCGAGTGCGAGACCATCACCCTCGTCGAGGAGTGCAAGGGGGTCGTGGCGGGCCAGGGCAAGCTGTACCTGGCGACCAAGGAGCACAGCGGCAGCAAGAGCAAGAGCATCCGCACCAACGAGGTCGTCGCCTTCGACCTCGCCACCGGCAAGCAGACCGGCCAGCGGGCCGAGGCCGGCGACGGCTCCACGCTGTTCCCGCTGCGCATGGACGGCGGCAACCTGATCGCGTACAAGGAACCGCCGTACGACAAGGGCGCCCAGGTCGTCACCATCGACGGCGCGAGCTTCAAGTCCACGACGCTGATGGACCTGCCCCCCGACCAGGGCGACCGTTCCCTGCTGAGCGGGCTCCAGCCCACCTTCTCGGAGTACCGGTACAGCCAGGGCAAGCTGTTCATGGCGGCGCCGAACGCGGCCAAGCCGATCGGGAGCTTCGACAAGGACAAGAACAGCGTGGTGGCCTTCGGCACCCGCGACTGAGCGAAGCCCGCACGGCAGGCGCCCCGAGCGTGTAACTTCCGGGACATCGGAGGGACTGGGGGGTTGCTCTATGGGAGTGCGGCTCATGGTCGTCGACGACCACCGCCTGCTGGCGGAGGCGTTGGCGTCGGCGCTGAAGCTGCGCGGGCACCGGGTGCTCGCGGCGGCGGCGCCGGCCGCGGGCGCGGCCGAGCTGGTGATATCGCGCGCCCCCGAGGTGTGCCTGCTGGGCACCGCGGCACCCGCCGAGCCGGGCGCGTTCGACCCGGTGGCCCGCATCAAGCGGGAGCGCCCGCAGGTGGCCGTCCTGGTCCTCGGCCCGGTGCCGTCCCCGCGCGGCATCGCGGCCGCCTTCGCGGCGGGCGCCGCCGGGTACGTACGGCACGACGAGCGCATCGAGGGGGTCGAGCGGGCCATCCTGAAGGCCCGCGCCGGTGAGGCGGCCGTCGCCCCCCAGCTGCTCCAGGGCGCCTTCGCGGAGCTGCTGAACCCGGCCGTGCAGCCCGACGACGAGGGCCAGCGGCTGCTGCGGCTGCTCACCCCGCGCGAGGTGGAGGTGCTGGTCCGGGTCGCCGACGGCGAGGACACCCGGCTCATCGCGGCCGGCATGGGGATAGCGCCCAGCACCGCCCGTACCCATGTGCAGCGGGTGCTGATGAAGCTGGGCGTGGGCTCCCGGCTGGAGGCGGCCGCCCTCGCGGCCCGTACCGGCCTGCTGGACCGGGCCGGCGCGGCCCCGCACACGACGGAGCCGGAGCTGTAGTCCACAGCTCCGGCTCCGGTTCCGTGAAAGCGCGTAGCGCTAGTGCACGGGCTCCTCGTCGCCCGCGTCCTCGGCGGGCAGCGGGGGCGGGGTCGGCCGCAGCTTCAGCCAGGCCAGGAAGAACACCCCGAGGATCAGCATGCCGATGCCGGTCCACAGGTTGATGTTGACGCCCTCGGCCTTGTCGATCGCGGCCTGGGAGTCGGTGATGCCGGTGATCGTGACGATGACGCCGTACAGCACGAACAGGCCGCCGATGATGCGCCGCAGGTCGAAGATGCGGGCCGCGGTGGCGGACTTGCCCTCCAGCTCGGTGACCTCGCGGTTCACGTCGTGCTCGGTGGCGCCGTGCTCGGGGCGGGGGGATTCGTCGGTCATGGTTTCCTCATCCTCCCGCGATCAGAACGAGAACGGGATGTAGCAGGCGGCGGCCAGGACGACCGCGCCCCAGCCGAGCAGGGCGGGCTTGCGGTACCAGGCGTCGTCGCCCTCGGCGGGTGCCTCGGACATGCCCGGCGACGAGGTGCCGTAGACCAGGCCCTGGAGTTCCTCGGCCGGCTTGGGCTTGGTGAACAGCGACACCGCGACCATCACGACCGCGCCCGCGACGAAGCCCGCGATGGCGGAGACGAAGTTGGCGCCCTGGTCGGAGGGGATCGAGATGATGCCCTCCTTGTAGAACACGAAGTAGTTGACCATCGCGGTGGCGGTACCGGCGAGCAGGCCCCAGAAGCCGGACTTGGCCGAGGCGCGCTTCCAGAACATGCCGACGATGAAGACCACGAACATCGGGACGTTGAAGAAGGAGAACAGCGTCTGGAGGTAGCTCATGATGTTCGAGAACGACGACGCCAGGAACGCCGTGCCGACCGACGCGGCGACACCGATGACGGTGATCCAGCGGCCGAAGCGGACGTAGTAGGCGTCCTCCTGGTCCGGCTTGACGTAGCGGGCCCAGATGTCGGTGGTGAACACCGTGTTGAAGGACGACACGTTGGCCGCCATGCCCGCCATGAACGCGGCGAGCAGACCGGTGACCGCGATGCCGAGCACACCGTTGGGCAGCAGCTCCTGCATCAGGTAGGGGATCGCGTCGTTGTACTGGAGCCCGGAGCCGGGCTGGCCGATCTTCGGGACCAGGGCGGCGGCGACCAGGCCGGGGATCATCACCAGGAAGACGATGAAGATCTTCGGGTAGGCCGCGATCAGCGGGGTGCGCTTGGAGGCGGAGAGGTTCTTCGCGGACAGCGCGCGCTGCACCTCGGCGAAGTTCGTCGTCCAGTAGCCGAAGGACAGCACGAAGCCGAGACCGAGCACGATGGTCAGCCAGTTGGCGCCCAGCGGGTTGGCGCTGCCGATGCCGGTGCCGCCCCAGGCGGTGGTGAAGTTGGCGCCGTGGGCCGCGTCCAGCTTGTGGGTGAGGCCGTCCCAGCCGCCGGCCTTCTTCAGGCCGAGGATGGTGATCGGGATGAGGGCGGCCAGGATCACGAAGAACTGGAGCACCTCGTTGTAGATCGCCGAGGACAGGCCGCCCAGCGTGATGTAGCCGAGCACGAAGGCGCCCGCCACCACGATGGCCACCCACTGCGGCCAGCCGAGCAGGGCTTCCACCACGATCGCCAGCGCGTACAGGTTCACGCCCGCGATCAGGATGGCGGCGAACGCGAACAGGATCGAACTGAGCAGGTGGGCTGCCTTGTCGAAGCGCAGCAGCAGGAACTCGGGGACCGAGCGGACCTTGCTGCCGTAGTAGAAGGGCATCATCACCAGGCCGAGGAAGACCATGGCCGGGATGGCGCCGATCCAGTACCAGTGCACGGTGTACGCGCCGTACTGGGCGCTGTTGGCCGCCATGCCCAGGATCTCGGTGGCCGCCAGGTTCGCCGAGATGAAGGCGAGGCCGGTGATCCAGGCGGGCAGCGAGCGTCCGGAGAGGAAGAAGTCCAGGCTGGTCTTCACCGAGCGGCGGGCCGCGAAGCCGATGCCGAGAACCACGACGAAGTAGATGGCCAGGATCGTGTAGTCGAGCCAGTTGGTGGGGAGCCGTAGCTCCGCCGCCAGATAGCTGGGGCCCGCCGCCAGGGGCGCGGGTCCGGTCGGGGGGGTCTGCATGAGAACTCGCTTCGTTGCGCGAACTGATCCAGAGCGGAACCTACGCCGCGGCGTTCATTATTTGAACAGTTCTGTTGGTGTTCTTTGTTCGATTGTGATCGTGCGACCCGTTGTGGGGTTGTGGTTTGTTATGTTTGATTGTGTTGAGTGAGAGCGAGGAGTCCGGCGTGAAGAAGACCTCGACCCGGCTGGCCGACGGGCGTGAGCTGGTCTACTACGACCTGCGGGACGACACCGTCCGCGACGCGGTGGACCGGCGGCCGCTGGAGCCCACGGTGACCGCCTCCGAGATCCGCCGGGACCCGCTGCTCGGCGACTCGGTCGCCATCGCCTCCCACCGCCAGGGCCGCACCTACCACCCGCCGGCCGACGAGTGCCCGCTGTGCCCCAGCCGGGACGGGCGGCTCAGCGAGATCCCGGACTCCGCCTACGACGTGGTCGTGTTCGAGAACCGCTTCCCCTCCCTCGCCGGTGACTCCGGCCGCTGCGAGGTCGTCTGCTTCACCTCCGACCACGACGCGTCCTTCGCCTCCCTCACCGACGAGCAGGCCCGGCTGGTGCTGGAGGCGTGGACCGACCGCACCGCCGAGCTGTCGCATCTGCCCTCCGTCAAGCAGGTCTTCTGTTTCGAGAACCGGGGCGCCGAGATCGGGGTGACGCTCGGTCACCCCCACGGCCAGATCTACGCCTACCCGTTCATCACCCCGCGCACCGCGCTGATGCTCCGCTCGCTCGCCGACCACAAGGCCGAGTCGGGCGGGGAGAACCTCTTCGACGCCGTCCTGGAGCGCGAACTCGCCGGTGACCGGGTCGTCCTGGAGAGTGAACACTGGGCGGCCTTCGTCCCGTTCGCCGCGCACTGGCCCTACGAGGTGCACCTCTACCCCAAGCGCCGGGTGCCCGACCTGCTCGCGCTGGACGAGGCCGCGCGCACAGAGTTCCCCCAGGTCTATCTGGAACTCTTGAGGCGCTTCGACCGGATCTTCGGGCGGCCGGAGGGTGAGGAGGGCGACGAGGCCGTGGCGCCGACGCCGTACATCGCGGCCTGGCACCAGGCGCCGTTCGGCGGCCTCCCCGGCTTCGACGGGGTGACGCGGGACGACTTCGCGCTCCACCTGGAGCTTTTCACCATCCGCCGCACTTCCGGCAAGCTGAAGTTCCTCGCGGGTTCCGAGTCCGGCATGAACGTCTTCATCAACGACGTGCCGCCGGAGCGCGCGGCCGAGCGACTGCGAGAGGTAGCGAGTTCATGAAGTACCTGGTGACGGGTGGCGCGGGCTATGTGGGCAGTGTCGTCGCCCAGCATCTGCTGGAGGCGGGGCACGAGGTCACCGTCCTCGACAATCTCTCCACCGGCTTCCGCGCGGGCGTGCCCGCCGGTGCCGCCTTCGTCGAGGGCGACATCCGCGACGCCGCCAAGTGGCTCGACCCGTCCTACGACGGGGTGCTGCACTTCGCCGCCTTCTCCCAGGTCGGCGAGTCGGTGGTGAAGCCGGAGAAGTACTGGGAGAACAACGTCGGCGGGACCATGGCCCTGCTCGCCGCCATGCGCGAGGCGGGCGTGAACCGGCTGGTCTTCTCCTCCACCGCCGCCACCTACGGCGAGCCCGAGGAGGTGCCGATCCCGGAGTCCGCCCCGACCCGGCCCACCAACCCCTACGGCGCCTCCAAGCTGGCCGTCGACCACATGATCACCAGCGAGGCGCACGCCCACGGCCTGGCCGCCGTCTCCCTGCGCTACTTCAACGTGGCCGGCGCCTACGGCCCCTACGGCGAGCGCCACGACCCCGAGTCGCACCTCATCCCCCTCGTCCTCCAGGTCGCCCAGGGCCGCCGCGAGGCCATCTCGGTCTACGGCGACGACTACCCGACCCCCGACGGCACCTGCGTCCGCGACTACATCCACGTTGCCGACCTCGCCGACGCCCACCTCCTCGCCCTCGGCGCCGCCCGCTCCGGCGAGCACCTGATCTGCAACCTCGGCAACGGCAACGGCTTCTCCGTCCGCGAGGTCGTCGAGACCGCCCGCGAGGTCACCGGCCACCCCATCCCCGAGGTCACCGCCCCGCGCCGGGCCGGCGACCCGGCGGTCCTGGTGGCGTCGGCTCAGACCGCACGCGCCACACTGGGGTGGAACCCGTCCCGCGCGGACCTCGCCGGGATCATCGCGGACGCCTGGGAGTTCGCGCGCGACACGCAGAGGGAGCACTAGTGGGGGCACAGCAGGTCCGGGAACGCTTCACCGAGCTGTACGGGGCGGCACCGGAAGGGGTGTGGGCGGCGCCGGGCCGGGTCAACCTGATCGGCGAACACACCGACTACAACGACGGCTTCGTCATGCCGTTCGCCCTGCCGCACCAGGTCACCGCGGCCGTCTCCCGCCGCACCGACGGCCTGCTGCGGCTGCACTCGGCCGACATCGGGGGCGAGGTCGTCGAACTCGCCCTGGACGGCCTCGCGCCGGGCACCGACGACGACTGGACCGCGTACCCGGCGGGCGTGGTGTGGGCGCTGCGCGAGGCCGGGCACCCGGTCACCGGCGCCGACGTGCACCTCGCCTCCACCGTGCCGACCGGCGCCGGGCTGTCGTCCTCGGCCGCGCTGGAGGTCGTCGTCGCGCTCGCGCTGGACGACCTGTTCGGCCTTGAGCTGCCGCGCTGGAAGCTGGCCCGGCTGTGCCAGCGCGCGGAGAACGTCTACGTCGGCGCGCCCACCGGCATCATGGACCAGACCGCGTCGGCCTGCTGCGAGGAGGGCCACGCGCTCTTCCTGGACACCCGCGACCTGTCCCAGCGGCAGATCCCGTTCGACCTGGCCGCCGAGGACCTGCGCCTGCTGGTGATCGACACCCAGGTCAAGCACGCCCACAGCGGCGGCGAGTACGGCAAGCGCCGGGCCGGCTGCGAGAAGGGCGCCGCCCTGCTCGGCGTCGACGCGCTGCGCGACGTGGCGTACGACGGGCTGGAGGCCGCGCTGGAGCAGCTCGGGGACGAGAGTGAGGTGCGCCGGCTGGTGCGGCACATCGTCACCGAGAACCGGCGCGTCGAGCGGGTGGTGGAGCTGCTGACCTCGGGCGACGTCCGGGCCATCGGGCCGGTCCTCACCGAGGGCCACGCCTCGCTGCGCGACGACTTCCGCATCTCCTGCCCGGAGCTGGACCTCGCGGTCGACACCGCGCTGGCATCCGGCGCGCTGGGCGCCCGGATGACCGGCGGCGGCTTCGGCGGCTCCGCGATCGCGCTGGCCGAGGCGTCCGCGGTGGACACCCTCACCAAGGCGGTCGAGGAGGCGTTCGCGGCGGCCGGGTACACCGCCCCGCGCGTCTTCGAGGCGGTGCCCTCGCCGGGTGCCCGCCGCCTCGGCTGAGCTACACCGCCCGGCCGAGCCGCTTGGTCAGCGTGTACTCCGTGATCCCCGGCGGGTAGTCGGGGATCACGGACACCACGTCGTAGCCGCGGCCCTGGTAGAACGCCGGGGCCTGGAAGTCCCAGGTCTCCACCCGGGAGCGCGCGCAGCCCCGGCCGGTGTGCGCGACGCGCTCGGCCTCGTCGAGCAGCCGGGAGCCGAGTCCCGCGCCCCGGTACCGGGCGTCCACCCACAGGTACGTGACGTGCAGCCAGCCCGCCCAGGTGTGCCCGACCAGCCCCCCGGCGAGACCGCCCGCCTCGTCCAGCACCCACACGTGCAGCGGGGTGTGCCGGTCGCCCGGCGAGCCGCGCAGCGCGGCCAGCACCGGGGAGGCCGCCGTGTTGGTGTCCCGCAGCCGCGCGTGCAGCAGATCCCGTCGGTCCTTGTCCACTTCCGTCTCGATCCGAAACATGCGGCACACCATAAACGCGACGGCCGGTCAGTTCCGTCAATCGGCTCCCCACGGCCCGGGGCCGACCGTACGCTGAGGGCCCTCATGAGCGGTCCCCGTGGGGGCGGGCGGCCGGATCAGGGGGCGGGACGGGCGGGTACGGCGACCGCGCCGGGGGTAGCAGTCTCCGCGACGGCGGCCGCCGCGCCGTCGCCGGGCCGTGGGTGACCCCTGCTCCAAGTGGAGCCTGGGGAAGGGGGTTTCGTGGTTCGCATCCGAGTGCTGGTCGTGGACGACCATCGCATCTTCGCCGAGTCCCTCGCGGCGGCGCTGGCCGCCGAGCCCGACGTGGACGTGTCCGCCGCGGGCAGCGGCCCGGCCGCGCTGCGCTGCCTGGAGCGCGCCGCCTCCGAGGGCCGCCGCTACGACGTGCTGCTGGTCGACGCCGACCTCGGCCGGGTGCTGCCCGGCGGCCGGACGGCGGTGCCGGTGCAGGCGGGCGACGCGGACGGCCTGGTGGACGGGATCTCGCTGGTCGCCGGGGTGCGCTCGGCGCAGTCCGGGGTGCGCACGGTGGTGCTCGCCGAGAAGGACGACCCGCACCGGGCCGCGCTCGCGCTCCAGGCGGGCGCCTCGGGCTGGGTCGCCAAGGACTGCTCGCTGTCCCGGCTGCTCACCGTGATACGGGGCGTGCTGCGGGACGAGACGCATCTGCCGGCCGCGCTGCTCACCGGCGTGCTCAAGGAGCTGACGGCGGCGCGCAAGCACCGCAGCGAGAGCGAGCGGCTGGTGCAGTCGCTGACCCCGCGCGAGCGGGAGGTGCTGCGCTGCATGGTCGCCGGGCTCGGCCGCAAGGCGGTCGCGGAGCGGCTGTTCCTCTCCCCGCACACCGTCCGCACCCATATGCAGAACGTGCTGGGCAAGCTGGGCGTGCACTCCACGCTGGCCGCCGTGGCACTGGCCCGGCGAGCCGGGGTGGGGCCGGCCGACCTATCCGGGGACGTTGTCGAACGGGGCGGTCAACTGGCGTAGCAGCCCGGCGAGTTCGCCGCGCTGGGCGCGGGACAGCTCACCGAGGATGGCCCGCTCCTGGGCCAGCAGGCCCGCCAGCGCCTCGTCGGCGCGGTCCCGGCCGGTGTCGGTCAGCCGCACCAGCACCCCGCGCCGGTCGCTGGGGTCGGGCAGCCGCTCCACGAGGCCCTTCTTGGCCAGCCGGTCGATGCGGTTGGTCATCGTCCCCGAGGTGACCAGCGTCTGGGTGAGCAGCTGGCCGGGGGAGAGCTGGTACGGGGTGCCGGCGCGGCGCAGCGCGGTCAGCACGTCGAACTCCCAGGGCTCCAGCTGGTGCTCGGAGAAGGCGAGCCGCCGGGCGCGGTCCAGGTGCCGGGCCAGCCTGCTCACCCGGCTCAGCACTTCCAGTGGTTCCACGTCGAGGTCAGGGCGCTCCCGGCGCCACGCTGCGACCAGCCGATCGACCTCGTCCTCCATGGAGATCAGTGTAGTGGTTGTGTCGACGTGAAGTCTCTTGAAGCTGAGTATCTTGACATCAAGAGAAAGTCTCCGGGAAGGTGGCTGCCATGACGACGCCCCCGACGCCCGCGACGCCTTCCTGGGACCCCGCCCAGTACCTCCGTCACTCCGGCCACCGGCTGCGCCCCTTCGTGGACCTCCTGGCCCGCGTCCCGGCCCTGCCCGCCGAGCGGCCCCGGATCGCCGACCTCGGCTGCGGCCCCGGCAACGCCACCGCGCTGCTCGCCGAACGCTGGCCCGGCGCCCACGTCACCGGCTACGACAACTCGCCCGAGATGCTCCAGCGCGCCCGCGCCGAGCAGCCCGCGCTGGATCTCGCCCCCGCCGACGCCCGCACCTGGACCCCCGAGGGCCCGCACGACCTGGTGTTCTCCAACGCCACCCTCCAGTGGGTGCCGGGCCACCTCGACCGGTTCGCGGACTGGACCGAGGCACTGAAGCCGGGCGGGGTCCTCGCCTTCCAGGTGCCGGACAACACCGACGCCCCCCTACACGCCCTCATGCGCGAACTCGCCGCCACGCCCCGCTGGGCACCCCGGCTGGCCGGCGTCCTGCGCGCCCCCGACTCCGTCCACGCCCCAGGCGTCTACCTGGACCGCCTCGCCCGTCTGGGCTGCGCCACCGACGTCTGGCAGACCACGTACCAGCACGTCCTTACCGGCGACGACCCGGTCCTGGACTGGGTCAAGGGCACCGGCCTCCGCCCCGCCCTGACCGCGCTGGCCGACGATCCCGAGGCGCGGGACGCCTTCGTCGGCGAGTACCGCGACCTCCTGCGCGAGGCGTACCCACCGGCCCCCTACGGCACGATCCTCCCCTTCCGCCGCCTGTTCGCGGTGGCGGTGAAGGGGGCCTGAGCCGTGCTGCGTGCGATCGACCACGTGCAGCTCGCGATGCCACCCGGTACGGAGGACGCGCTGCGCGACTTCTACGGCGGGGTGCTCGGCATGACGGAGGTGCCCAAGCCCCCGGCACTGGCGGCGCGCGGCGGCTGCTGGTTCCGGGCGGGCGGGGTCCAGCTCCATCTGGGTGTCGACGACGACTTCCGCCCCGCCCGCAAGGCGCACCCCGGCCTGCTGGTCGCGGACCTCGACGCCTGCGCCGCCCGGCTGGCCGCCCACGGAGCGCCGGTGGAGTGGGACGCCGGACTGCCCGGCCACCGCCGCTTCCACTCCACCGACCCGGTGGGCAACCGCCTGGAGTTCCTGCGGCCGACGGGCTAGCTCTTGCGGTGGCCTATCAGGCGGGGTTTCTGCTCCAGGCCGTCCAGGCCGTGCCAGGCGAGGTTGACCAGGTGGGCGGCCACCTCGGCCTTCTTGGGGCGGCGGACGTCCAGCCACCACTGGCCGGTGAGGGCGACCATGCCTACCAGGGCCTGGGCGTAGAGCGGGGCCAGCTTGGAGTCGAAGCCCCGGCTCTTGAACTCGCGGCCCAGGATGTCCTCCACCTGGGTGGCGATGTCGGAGATCAGCGAGGCGAAGGACCCCGTGGACTGCGGGATGGGGGAGTCGCGGACGAGGATGCGGAAACCGTCCGTGTACTCCTCGATGTAGTCCAGCAGCGCGAACGCGGCCTGCTCGCACAGCTCACGCGGGTGGCCGGCGGTCAGCGAGCCGGTGACCATGTCCAGCAGGCACCGCATCTCCCGGTCCACCACGACCGCGTACAGGCCCTCCTTGCCGCCGAAGTGCTCGTACACCACCGGCTTGGAGACCCCGGCCTTGGCCGCGATCTCCTCCACCGAGGTGCCCTCGAAGCCCTTCGCCGCGAAGAGGGTCCGGCCGATCTCCAGCAACTGCTGGCGGCGCTCCGCACCGGTCATCCGGGTCCGGCGGGTCCGCCGCGTCTTGTCGTTGCTCGAGGTGCTGCTGGAGTCGGTGGCCACGCCGTCAATCATGCCGCCTTCGCGGCGGCCTTCCCGCGCCGGGAGGAGCCGTCACCGTCCGCGCGGCGCGCGTCGATGCGCGAGCGCGACGGCCAGCGCACGTCATAGGCCCAGCCGAGCCTCTCGAACCAGCGGATGAACCGCGCCGAGGAGTCGATCTGCCCGCGCTCCACCCCGTGCCGCGCCGAGGTCGGGTCGGCGTGGTGCAGGTTGTGCCAGGACTCGCCGCAGGACAGCACGGCCAGCCACCACACGTTGCCCGAGCGGTCGCGGGACTTGAACGGGCGCTTGCCCACCGCGTGGCAGATCGAGTTGATCGACCACGTCACGTGATGCAGCAGGGCCACCCGGACGAGCGAACCCCAGAAGAACCCGGTGAAGGCGCCCCACCAGGACATCGTCGCCAGCCCGCCGATCAGCGGCGGCAGCAGCAGCGAGACGGCCGTCCACAGCGCGAACTGCCGGGAGATCGCCCGCATGGCCGGGTCCCGGACCAGGTCCGGCGCGTACTTCTCCTGCGGGGTCTGCTCCTCGTCGAACATCCAGGCGATGTGGGCCCACCACAGGCCCTTCATCAGCGCGGGCAGCGTCTCCCCGAACCGCCACGGCGAGTGGGGGTCGCCCTCGGCGTCGGAGAACTTGTGGTGCCTGCGGTGGTCCGCCACCCAGCGCACCAGCGGCCCCTCCACCGCCATCGACCCCATGATCGCCAGCGCGATCCTGAGCGGCCGCTTCGCCTTGAAGGAGCCATGGGTGAAGTACCGGTGGAAACCGATCGTGATGCCGTGGCACCCCAGGAAGTAGAAGAACACCAGCAGGCCCAGATCGAGCCAGCTCACCCCCCAGCCCCACACCAGCGGCACGGTGGCCAGCAGGGCCAGGAAGGGTACGACGATGAACACCAGGAGCGCGATCTGCTCGATCGAGCGCTTCTGTTCGCCGCCCAGCGTGGCGGTGGCGCCATCGCTCGGGGCTTTGTCGATCACATCGGAACTACTCGAGGTCATGCGCGTCCCCTGTGGGGTCGAGGGCGGGGGTCGAAAGGGTGCCGGACACCTGTGGAACGGACGGTACGTCCCTACGGTTCCGTAACCTACGGCGTCGTAAGTATGTCAGCGGTTCGGTCCGCGGCAAGAGCCCGAGATCCTGCGCGTCCGCCGGGACACCTATCCTTGGAGGCGGTCGGACAGCGCGGTCCGCTCTGTTTACTTCCCGGACGTTCCGGCCGGTATGCGGCGATTTGCCGTGTGATGGATGGGTGTCCGGGTTCCCGCCGGATGAGCTTCAACACCGCAAGGAGCCGCACCTGTGAGCAGTGTCGACGACCAGACCACCACGAACGGCCAGGCGCTGCGCGCCGACATCCGGCGCCTGGGCGATCTCCTGGGCGAGACCCTCGTCCGCCAGGAGGGCCCCGAGCTGCTGGAACTGGTCGAGAAGGTCCGCAGCCTCACCCGTGAGGACGGCGAGGCCGCGGCCGAGCTGCTGCGCGGCACCGAGCTGGAGACCGCCGCCAAGCTGGTGCGCGCCTTCTCCACCTACTTCCACCTCGCCAACGTCACCGAGCAGGTGCACCGCGGCCGCGAACTGCGCGCCCGCCGCGCCGCCGAGGGCGGCCTGCTCTCCCGTACCGCCGACCGGCTGAAGGACGCCGACCCCGAGCACCTGCGGGACACCGTCCGCAACCTCAACGTGCGCCCGGTCTTCACCGCCCACCCCACCGAGGCCGCCCGCCGCTCGGTCCTCAACAAGCTGCGCCGGGTCGCGGAACTCCTGGACACCCCCGTCCTCGACTCCGACCGCCGCCGCCACGACGTACGGCTCGCCGAGAACATCGACCTCGTCTGGCAGACCGACGAACTGCGCGTGGTCCGCCCCGAGCCCACCGACGAGGCCCGCAACGCCATCTAC
Organism: Streptomyces seoulensis; assembly: GCF_004328625.1. Lineage (NCBI taxonomy): Bacteria > Bacillati > Actinomycetota > Actinomycetes > Kitasatosporales > Streptomycetaceae > Streptomyces > Streptomyces seoulensis. The sequence continues at coordinate 2,536,631 of NZ_CP032229.1, read as the reverse complement.
TACCTGGACGAACTGCACGCCGACGCCGTCGGCGACGTCCTGGAGGACCTCACCGCCGAACTGGAGCGGGTCGGCGTCACCCTGCCGCCCGACACCCGTCCGCTGACCTTCGGCACCTGGATCGGCGGCGACCGCGACGGCAACCCCAACGTCACCCCCCAGGTCACCTGGGACGTGCTGATCCTCCAGCACGAGCACGGCATCAACGACGCGCTGGAGATGATCGACCAGCTGCGCGGCCTGCTCTCCAACTCCATCCGCTACGCCGGCGCCACCCGGGAACTCCTCGAGTCCCTGGAGGCCGACCTGGAGCGCCTGCCGGAGATCAGCCCCCGCTACAAGCGGCTCAACGCCGAGGAGCCCTACCGGCTCAAGGCCACCGCGATCCGGCAGAAGCTGGAGAACACCAAGCAGCGCCTGGCCCGCAACACCCCGCACGAGGACGGCCGCGACTACCTCGGCACCGCCGAACTCCTCAGCGACCTGCGCATCATCCAGACCTCGCTGCGCGAGCACCGCGGCGCCCTCTTCGCCGACGGCCGCATCGACCGCGTCATCCGCACCCTGGCCGCCTTCGGCCTCCAGCTCGCCACCATGGACGTCCGCGAACACGCCGACGCCCACCACCACGCCCTCGGCCAGCTGTTCGACCGGCTCGGCGAGGAGTCCTGGCGCTACGCCGACATGCCGCGCGAGTACCGCGCCAAGCTGCTCGCCAAGGAGCTGCGCTCGCGCCGCCCGCTCGCCCCGACCCCGGCCCCGGTCGACGCGGCCGCCGAGAAGACCCTCGGCGTGTTCCAGACGATCCGGCGGGCCCTGGAGGTCTTCGGGCCCGAGGTCATCGAGTCGTACATCATCTCGATGTGCCGGGGCGCCGACGACGTGTTCGCCGCGACCGTGCTGGCCCGCGAGGCCGGACTGCTCGACCTGCACGCCGGCTGGGCCAAGATCGGCATCGTGCCGCTGCTGGAGACCACCGACGAGCTGAAGGCCGCCGACACCATCCTGGAGGACATGCTCTCCGACCCCTCCTACCGGCGCCTGGTCGCGCTGCGCGGGGACGTCCAGGAGGTCATGCTCGGCTACTCCGACTCCTCCAAGTTCGGAGGCATCACCACCAGCCAGTGGGAGATCCACCGTGCCCAGCGCCGGCTGCGCGACGTCGCCCACCGCTACGGCGTCCGGCTGCGTCTCTTCCACGGCCGCGGCGGCACCGTCGGCCGCGGCGGCGGCCCCTCGCACGACGCGATCCTCGCCCAGCCCTGGGGCACCCTGGAGGGCGAGATCAAGGTGACCGAGCAGGGCGAGGTCATCTCCGACAAGTACCTGATCCCCTCCCTCGCCCGGGAGAACCTGGAGCTGACGGTCGCCGCCACCCTCCAGGCGTCCGCCCTGCACACCGCGCCCCGCCAGTCCGACGAGGCGCTCGCCCGCTGGGACGCGGCCATGGACGTCGTCTCCGACGCCGCCCACGCCGCCTACCGCCGGCTCGTCGAGGACCCCGACCTGCCGACGTACTTCCTCGCCTCCACCCCCGTCGACCAGCTCGCCGAGCTGCACCTGGGCTCGCGGCCCTCCCGCCGCCCCGGCTCCGGCGTCTCGCTGGACGGACTGCGCGCCATCCCGTGGGTGTTCGGCTGGACCCAGTCCCGGCAGATCGTCCCCGGCTGGTTCGGCGTCGGCTCCGGCCTCAAGGCGCTGCGCGAGGCGGGCGTGCGGCAGGAAGGGGACACCGTGCTCGGCGAGATGCACGAACAGTGGCACTTCTTCCGGAACTTCATCTCCAACGTCGAGATGACCCTCGCCAAGACCGACCTGCGCATCGCCCAGCACTACGTCGACACCCTCGTCCCCGACGAGCTGAAGCACGTCTTCGACACCATCAAGGCCGAGCACGAGCTGACCGTCGCCGAGGTGCTGCGCATCACCGGCGGGACCGAACTCCTCGACGCACAGCCCGAGTTGCGGCAGACCCTGAGCATCCGCGACGCCTACCTGGACCCGATCTCCTACCTCCAGGTCGCCCTGCTCAAGCGCCAGCGCGACGCGGCCGCCGCCGGCGAGGAGCCCGACCCGACCCTGGGCCGCGCCCTCCTGCTCACCGTCAACGGCGTCGCGGCGGGCCTGCGCAACACCGGCTGACCCGAAGCGCGTACGACGGTGCCCCCGGAGCTGACTCGCTCCGGGGGCACCGTCGTATCAGGACAGGTGTCTCAGGGCAGGTGTCTCAGGACAGCACGAAGGCCGCCGTCAGCAGGCCCGCGCCCGCCAGGCCCAGCGGCCAGGCGAGCTTCGGCATCCGCATGCCGCCCGCGACCACCACCGAGGCCAGCAGCAGCGCGCCCCCGAGCGGCAGCCAGGCCAGCAGCACACCGGAGACGCCCGCGCGCACCGCGACATCCGTGCCGGGCTCCAGGACGACGTCGTAGCCGTGCCCCTCGCGCACCACCACCGACCGCTCGATGCGGACGGCGGACCGCGCGGTGGCGCCCGGGGACAGCGGCTCGAACGTGCCCTCGCAGCGCTGGGGCAGACACTCCGTCACGGTCAGCGTGCCGCGCTCGCGCCCCTTGGGCAGCATCGCGTGCTGCGCGGTCCCCCAGGACCCCCAGGCCCCGGCGAACACGATCAGCGCGGCGAACGCCCCCGCGACCACGACCCGGCCCATCCGGACGACGGACCCCGAACGCGCGGAACTGGCGGAGGCAGCAGGCATGGCCGGGATCATTGGCCATACCTCTACGGCGGGTCAACTCGGGGCCGCCGCAATGTCCCGGACGCTACGAGTTGTACGCCGACTGCGCCCGCTCCAGGCCCTCCGTGACCAGGCACTCCACCGCGTCCGCCGTACGGTCCACGAGGTAGTCCAGTTCCTTGCGCTCGGCGGAGGCGAAGTCCTTCAGGACGAAGTCCGCGACCTGCATCCGGCCCGGCGGACGGCCGATGCCGAAGCGGACACGGTGGTAGTCGGGGCCCATCGCCTTCGTCATCGACTTCAGGCCGTTGTGCCCGTTGTCGCCGCCGCCCAGCTTCAGCCGCAGCGCGCCGTAGTCGACGTCCAGCTCGTCATGGACCGCCACCACCTGGGAGAGCGGCACCTTGTAGAAGTCGCGCAGCGCGTTCACCGGACCGCCCGACAGGTTCATGTACGACATCGGCTTGGCCAGGATCACCCGCCGGTTGGCCGGACCCACCGGACCGATCCGGCCCTCCAGCACCTGCGCCTGCGCCTTGCCCGACCGCTTGAACTTCCCGCCGATCCGCTCCGCGAGCAGATCCACCGCCATGAAACCGACGTTGTGCCGGTTCATCGCGTACTCCGGCCCCGGATTACCGAGCCCGACCACCAGCCAAGGGGCGTTTGCGGGGGTACTCAACGAGCCACTCTCCTCGATATGCGCCAGCCGCCGCCCCCGGGGACGGGGACGACGGCTGACGGATGATTCAAGCCGGTGCGGCTCAGGCCTCGGCGGACTCTTCGCCCTCGGCGGCGGCCTCGTCCTCGGCCGGCTCCTCGACCTGGGCGGCCAGGACCTGGAGGACGACGGCGTCGTCCTCGACGGCCAGGGAGACACCCTTGGGAAGCTCGATGTCCTTGGCGTGGACGGAGGCACCGGCCTCCAGGCCCTCGACGGAGACCGTCACGGACTCGGGGATGTGGGTGGCCTCGGCCTCGACCGGCAGCGCGTTCAGCACGTGCTCGAGCAGGTTGCCGCCCGGGGCCAGCTCGCCCTCGGCGACGACCGGGATCTCGACGGTGACCTTCTCGCCACGCTTGACCAGCAGCAGGTCGACGTGCTCCAGGAAGCCCTTCAGCGGGTCGCGCACCACGGACTTCGGGATCGCCAGCTCGTTGGTCTTGCCGTCGATGTCCAGGGCGATCAGGACGTTCGGCGTACGCAGCGCCAGCAGCAGCTCGTGGCCCGGGAGGGTCAGGTGCAGCGGCTCGGAACCGTGGCCGTAAAGGACACCGGGGACCTTGTTGTCACGGCGGATGCGACGGGCGGCACCCTTGCCGAACTCGGTGCGGGACTCGGCGGCGAGCTTGACCTCGGACATACGGATCACTCCTCGTACAGGTAGAGACGGACGTGGTCACCCGGCCACGAACGGCCTGCTACGAAGAGCGCGTCGATAACGGACAACCGGCACCCGTGGAACACACGAGCGCGGCCTCCCTCGCCGAGCAACTGTCGCAGTCTACTCGGCAAGGGGGCCGCGCCCAAAAGGATCTCCAGGGCCGCCTCAGCGGGCCCGAAGAAACCTCACTGCTCGTCGAAGAGGCTCGTCACCGAGCCGTCCTCGAACACCTCACGCACCGCGCTGGCGATCGTCCCGGCGATCGACAGCACCGTGATCTTGTCCAGGTCCGCCGCCAGCTCACCCGGCGTCGGCAGCGTGTCGGTGAACACGAACTCGCTCACCCGCGAGTTCTTCAGCCGGTCCGCCGCCGGACCCGACAGCACACCGTGCGTCGCCGTCACGATGACGTCCTCGGCGCCGTGCGCGAACAGCGCGTCCGCGGCCGCGCAGATCGTGCCACCGGTGTCGATCATGTCGTCGACCAGCACACAGATCCGGCCCTCGACGTCACCCACGACCTCGTGCACCGTGACCTGGTTCGCCACGTCCTTGTCCCGGCGCTTGTGCACGATCGCCAGCGGCGCGCCGAGGCGGTCGCACCAGCGGTCGGCGACCCGCACCCGGCCCGCGTCCGGGGAGACCACGGTCAGCTTGGAGCGGTCCACCTTCGTGCCCACGTAGTCCGCCAGCAGCGGCAGCGCGAACAGGTGGTCCACCGGACCGTCGAAGAAGCCCTGGATCTGGTCGGTGTGCAGATCCACGGTCAGGATGCGGTCCGCACCCGCCGTCTTCATCAGGTCCGCGATCAGCCGCGCCGAGATCGGCTCACGGCCACGGTGCTTCTTGTCCTGCCGGGCGTACCCGTAGAACGGCACGATCACCGTGATGGAGCGCGCCGACGCCCGCTTCAGCGCGTCGATCATGATCAACTGCTCCATGATCCACTTGTTGATCGGCGCCGTGTGGCTCTGGATCAGGAAACAGTCCGCGCCTCGCGCCGACTCCTGATAACGCACATAGATCTCACCGTTGGCGAAGTCGAACGCCTTCGTCGGGACGACCCCCACACCGAGCTTGTGAGCGACCTCCTCGGCAAGTTCGGGGTGGGCGCGGCCGGAGAAGAACATCATCTTCTTCTCGCCGGTCGTCTTGATCCCGGTCACAGCACTGTCTCCTCAGAGGTTCTCAGCCAGCCGCCGGCCAAGCGTCCTCTCGACGGGGCACGAGAGGGCCGAATCGGCTGGTAGGGGTGCGGTTGTGCACTTATCACGGTACGCCGTGTTTGACGCAGCCGTTTCCGACGAGCCTTCCCTCAGCCCTCGTCCACGCCCGGCCGGGACGCCGCCTCCGCCGCCTTCGCGGCCGCGCTCCCGGAGCGCTTACGAGCCACCCAGCCCTCGATATTCCGCTGCTGACCACGGGCCACGGCCAGCGCACCGGGCGGCACATCCTTGGTGATCACGGACCCCGCGCCGGTGTACGCGCCGTCCCCGACCGTGACAGGAGCCACAAACATGTTGTCCGAACCGGTCTTGCAGTGCGACCCCACCGTGGTGTGGTGCTTGCTCTCACCGTCGTAGTTCACGAACACACTCGCCGCGCCGATGTTCGTGAAGTCACCGATCGTCGCGTCCCCCACGTACGACAGATGCGGAACCTTCGTCCCCTCACCGATCGACGCGTTCTTCGTCTCCACGTACGTACCGATCTTCGCCTTCACCCCCAGCCGCGTCCCGGGCCGCAGATACGCGTACGGACCCACCGTCGCGCCCTCGCCGACCTCAGCGCCGTCCGCCACCGTGTTGTCCACGCGGGCGCCCGCGCCCACCACCGTGTCGTTCAGGCGGCTGTTCGGGCCCACCTCCGCGCCCTCGTCGATCCGCGTGGCACCGGTGAGCTGCGTACCCGGGTGCACCACCGCGTCCCGGCCGAAGCCGACCGTCACGTCCACCCACGTCGTCGCCGGGTCCACCACGGTCACACCGTCCAGCATCGCGGCCGTCAGCAGACGGTCGTTCAGCGTCCGGCGGGCCTCGGAGAGCTGCACCCGGTTGTTGATCCCGGCGATCTCCCGGTGGTCACCCGCCACCGACGCGCCCACCCGGTGCCCGGCCGCCCGCAGGATGCCCAGCACATCGGTCAGGTACTCCTCGCCCTGGCTGTTGTCGGTACGCACCTGCTTCAGCGCGTCCGCCAGCAGCCGGCCGTCGAACGCGAACACACCGCTGTTGATCTCGGCGATCGCCCGCTGCTCGGCGGTCGCGTCCTTGTGCTCCACGATCGCGGTCACCGCGCCGCTCGCGCCGTCCCGCACGATCCGGCCGTAACCGGTCGCGTCCGGGACCTCGGCGGTCAGCACGGTCACGGCGTTGCCGTCCGCCTGGTGCGTGCCGGTGAGGGCCGCGAGGGTGGCCGAGGTCAGCAGGGGGGTGTCGCCGCAGACCACCACGACGGTGCCGTCCACCGGGCCGCCCAGCTCCTCCAGCGCCATCCGCACCGCGTGCCCGGTGCCGTTCTGCTGCTCCTGCACGGCCGTGCGGACGCCGGGGTCGATCTCGGCGAGGTGCGCGGCGACCTGCTCACGGGCGTGACCGACGACGACCACAAGCTCGGCGGGGTCCAGTTCACGGGAGGCGGCCAGCACGTGGCCGACCAGGGAGCGGCCGCAGATCCGGTGCAGGACCTTCGGTGTGGCCGACTTCATACGGGTGCCCTCACCCGCTGCGAGAACGACGACGGCTGCCGGGCGAATGGCGCTCACGGAGTTGCCTTTCGGCTCTGGGAAGAGGTGGTGACTGGCGGCAGAATACCGGGGGGTGTTTCGGCGGACATGAGAGCGGGTCCCGCCGGGGGTTTGTACCGGTCGGGACCCGAACTGAGCAATTGCTCCCAGGGGAGGACTCGAACCCCCATGATCAGAACCAAAATCTGACGTCTTGCCCTTAGACGACCTGGGATTGCCGTTATGTCCGATTCGGAAGATCGGTCGTGGTGGCAGCCCCTACTATGCCGCACCACCAGCCCTCGATGCGACGGTACAACTCCGCGCTTCGGCGCACGCTGACGACCAGGCACCCCCGGTACGCCTCGCCGGTGTTCTTCCTGACCGTCTTCGGGTTGTGCCGCTTCAGGGTCGTCTTCGTGAACGCGCCGCCGTCCGCCCCGACGAGGTCGGCCCAGCACGTTTCGGCGGCCGCCACGTCGGCCGACTCGTGGATCATCACGCGGAAGCTGAGGTCCTCGCGCCGCACCTGGAGCAGGTCGAGCCAGGCCAGGAAGACGCGGATCACGCCGGGGTCGCTGTTGATGAAGACGACGCGCTCGCGGCGGGCGTGTGGCTTGTCCTTGCTTCCCTCGGCCCAGTAGAGAGCGGCACCCGCGATGAAGAGCTCGCGGTCGGACAGTGTGCCGATCTCAGCCCGCGCGTCCGCCTTGGTCCGGCGGCGACTCTCGTCGCGTACGGCCAGTTCGTGCTCCCAGCGCTTGCGGGACGCCAGCTTCGCCTGCTCCGCGGGGTCCCGGCGCTCAGGCTTCGGCAGGTCCCGTACCCAGAGCGAGATCGAACTCTTCGAGCAGCCCAGCTTCATCTGGATCTGGTCGTAGGTGTGGCCCCGGCGGCGGAGTTCCCTCGCCTCTTCCCGGAGGTCGTCCTTGGCGTTCGGGCGTTTGGTCCATTCCGGGGCCGGTTCGCCGTGGACGAGGCGGTTGAGGAGGTCGTTGTTGTGGATTTTCAGGTGGTCGCGGATCTGGCGGAGGCTCATGCCCTGACGGCGGAGGGCGACGGCCTGGGCGCGGAGGTTCTCGAAGTCGGTGTACTTGGAGGTTTTGCCTGGTGAATGTGCCATTTGCATATCGTCCGGGCGGAATGCGGGCCTCCGGGCACGCGTGCGGCGGAGTTCAGTAGTTCGAGTGACGGAGGGTGCCGTGGTCCGGACGGGTAGGGGAAAGTCACCGGAAACGGCCCCCGGGGCGCCCGTAGGCTGGAGGGCATGACCACGACGGGGGAAGACCACACCAGGGCGCCGACCGGCCCGTGGTGGTGGGAGAGACGGCGCGGTGCGGTGCTGGACGTCGGTCTGGCGCTGGCGTCGGCGGCGGAGTGCGGCGCGGAGGGCGTGCCGTTCGCGCGGGACGCGGGCGTGCCGCTGTGGCTCGGTGTGGTGTTCGGGCTGCTGGCGGGTTCGGTGCTGCTGGTGCGCCGGAAGTGGCCGGTCGCGGTGGTGCTGGTGGCGGTCGCGGTGACGCCCGCCGAGATGGGCCTGCTGATGGGCGTCGTCGGCCTGTACACGCTGGCGGCGTGCGAGCTGCCGCGCCGGGTGATCGTGGCGCTGGCGGGCATGTCGCTGGTGGGCACGATGATCGTGACGTTCGTGCGGGTGAGCCAGGACATGGCGCGCGGCGATCTGACGCTGGGCGACTGGTTCGTGCCGTTCGCCGCGGTGGCCACCTCGCTGGGTGTGACGGCGCCTCCGCTGCTGCTGGGGATGTACGTGGGTGCCCGGCGCCGGCTGATGGAGAGCCTGCGGGAGCGGGCGGACAGTCTGGAGCGGGAGCTGCAGCTGCTCGCGGAGCGGGCGGAGGAGCGCGCGGAGTGGGCGCGGAACGAGGAGCGCACGCGGATCGCGCGGGAGATGCACGACGTGGTGGCGCACCGGGTGAGTCTGATGGTGGTGCACGCGGCGGCGTTGCAGGCGGTGGCCCGTAAGGACCCGGAGAAGGCGGTGCGGAACGCGGCGCTGGTGGGGGACATGGGCCGGCAGGCGCTGACCGAGCTGCGGGAGATGCTCGGGGTGCTGCGGTCGGGGGACTCGGGCGGTGCGGTGCGGCGGCGGGTGGAGCCGGAGCCGGCCGCGGTGCCGTTGGCGGCGGTGGGGGTTGCCGCCGCGGAGGCGGCGTCGAAGGCGGCGGCCGAGGTGGTCGTGGTGGACGGGCCGTGGCTGTCGGAGCTGGAGGAGCTGGTGGGGCAGTCGGCGGCGGCCGGGATGGTGGTGGCGCTGTCGGTGGAGGGTGAGCTGCGTTCGTATCCGGCGGAGGTGGAGCAGACCGCGTACCGGGTGGTGCAGGAGGCGTTGACGAACGTGCACAAGCACGCGGGTGGTGCGAAGACGTATGTGCGGCTGGCCCATCGGTCGGCGGAGATCGCGATGCAGGTGGAGAACGATTCGCCGCCGGAGCCGGGGTCGGCGTCGGCGGGTCTGCCGTCGGGGGGCAACGGTCTGCTGGGGATGCGGGAGCGGGTCGTGGCGCTGGGGGGCGTGTTCGTGTCGGGGCCGACGGACGCCGGGGGTTTCCGGGTGTCGGCGGTGATCCCGGCCGTGTGAGGGCCGTGTCCTGTGGTGCGCGCTCTTGCCATGTGCGCCGCTCAACCCTCGGTAGGTGCTGAATCCACCCATCGGATGAACGTGTGCGCCGTCCGGCATGCGGAGGGCTTCGCGGACGCAGTGTGTCGGTGCGCGCCGAGGGGTTCGGGGCGAGTCGACGGAAGGTTCTGGCGGTCATGCGTACTGAGGCCATCGACCGGGTGACGCTGGTGTTCACGCTGTTCGACGCGAACGGCAACGGTCATCTGGACCCGGAGGACTTCGAGCTGATGGCGTCGCGGGTGACGGCGGCTGCGGAGGGTTCGGGGGAGGGTGCGCGGGCGCGGATGGCGGCGGCGTTCCAGCGGTACTGGGAGACGCTGGAGGCGGAGCTGGACGCGGACGGGGACGGGCGGATCACGCTGGAGGAGTACCGGGCGTGTGTGCTGGCGCCGGAGCGGTTCGCGGGGACGGTGCGGGAGTTCGCGGAGGCGCTGGCGGCGCTGGGTGATCCGGACGGGGACGGGGCGATCGAGCGGCCGTTGTTCACGGCGTTGATGCGGGCGATCGGTTTCGCGGGCCCGAACATCGACGCGCTGTTCGACGCGTTCGGTCCGGACGCGGAGGACCGGATCGCGGTGGCGACGTGGGTGGCGGGGATCGAGGACTTCTACGCGCCGGACAAGGCGGGGATTCCGGGGGATCACCTGGTAAGCGCGGTGGTCTGAGGGACGTCGGGTCGGTTCGGGGAGAGGGGCGGTCCGGGGTGACGGTCGTGGGGCTCGCGGTGGGGCGGGGTACGGGCGCGGAGGTGGCCGGGGTCTTCGAGCGGGTGCTCGGGCGGCTGGCGGGGGCGTCCGAGGTGCCGGTGCGGGTGGAGCGCGCGGAGCGGGTCTATCACTCGTATGTGTCGCTGCGGGGTGAGGCGCCGGAGCGGGTGGCGGCGCTGACGGAGGAGGACGCGGCGCATTACGAGGGGTTCTGCCGGGGGCTGGCGGCCCGGGGGGTCTCGGCGGTGTTCCGTACGGCGGTCAACGCGCAGTCGTTGTATCTGGTGCGGCAGCGGTTGCGTGCGGTGAAGGTGGACGGGCTGGGGGGTCCGCCGGGTGGGGTGGCGCCGGAGCTGTTGCTGGTGCGGGATCAAGCGCAGGGGTTCTACACGGGGGAGAACCGGCATGAGCCGGGGCGGGTGGTGCGGACGATGGAGTTCGCCGAGGGGATCACGAACGAGGTGATCGACTGCGCGCTGGCGCGGGCGCGGCTGGTGTGGCCCGGGGTGGGGGCGGCGCGGGTGGTGATGGCGTACAAGTTCCATCTGCTGGACGGGGCGCTGGACGACTGGGTGCGGCGGGCGGCGGAGCGGCACGGGGTGGAGATCCGGTTGTGCCAGCCGGACACGGTGAACCGGGATCTGATCGCGCACGGGCTGCCGCCGGGGACGGTGGTGGTGGCGGGGAACGAGTGGGCGGACATCATGCATGTGGTGCTGCTGGACCGGTTCGGGGGTGAGCGGCAGGAGAGCCGCTTCACGGAGAACGTGCATCTGCTGCCGGAGGTGGCGGGGCTGGTGGAGTTCCAGACGGTGCACGGCTCGGCGGACGATCTCGAGGGCCGCGGTCTGGTGAATCCGGTGGCGACGATCCGGGCGGCGGCGGCCGTGGCGGAGCGGCATGTGGGGTGTGCGGGGGCGGTGGCCGCGGTGGAGGGGGCGCTCGCGGGGCTGGCGGCGCGGGGGGTGGCGACGGCCGATGTGGGGGGGTCGGCGTCGACGGGTGAGGTGGTGGCGGGGGTGCTGGCGGGCCTGGGGGTGCCGGGGCCGGGGGCGGGCGCGCTGGTGGCGGGGGCGTGAGCGGGGTTGTGCTGGTGGTGGTCGACCTGCAGAACGATTTCTGCGACGCGTCGGCCGCCGCCCGGCACGGCGGTGATCCGGTGGTGCTGGCGGATGCGGCGGGGGCGGCGGCGGACGTGGTGGACCGGGCGCGGGCGGCCGGGGTGGAGGTGGTGTTCGTCCGCTTCCTGGGGGATGTCGGGCATCAGGGTCCGAGCTGGCGGCGGCGGGACGCGGTCCTGGGCAAGCGGGCGAAGTGTGTGTCGGGGAGCCGGGGCGCGGAGTTCCACGGGGTGGTGCCGGCCGCGGGGGAGCGGGTGTTCACCAAGTACGCGTGTTTCGACGCGTTCCTGGCGGAGGGGTTCGAGCGGTATCTGCGGGAGCGGGGGGTGGTGCGGCTGGTGTTCGCGGGGGTGTTCACCGATGTGTGTGTGGATTCGACGGCGCGGACGGCGTTCCAGAAGGGTTTCGAGGTGTCGGTGCTGACGGACTGCACGACGCCGTTGCATCTGCCGGAGCCGCTGGTGCTGTCGTTCATGGCGCGGGTGTACGGGGCCCGGCTGACGACGCGTGCGGACCCGGAGCTGTGGGCCGTGTGTCCGCCGGCCTCGACCGAGGAGGAGCCATCACGACTGTCGGTTCGGCGGGCCGGTCCGGTGCCGGTGACTTCGGAGTGGACGCCGGGGTCGGGGTGACCGCGCTGCTGGTGGCGGCGGGGCGGGCGATCGAGGCGCGCCGTGCGGACGCGCTGGCGCGTGATCCGTACGCGGAGTGCTTCGTGCGGGCGGCGCCGGTGTCGGCGCTCTGGCCGGTGTCGCTGGAGGAGGTGCCGCGCGGGGACGCCGATCCGGTGTGGGGGCGGCTCGCCCGGTACTTCGGGCTGCGGACGCGGGTGCTGGACGACGCGCTGCGGTCGGCGGCGCGGGCCGGGACCCGGCAGTTCGTGCTGCTGGGGGCTGGCCTGGACACGCGGGCGTTCCGCCTGGACTGGCCGTCGGGCAGCACGGTGTGGGAGGTGGACCGCCCCGGTGTGCTCGGCTTCAAGGAGCGGGTGCTGGCGGCGGTGGGCGCGGTTTCGTCGGCCGGGCGGGTGCCGGTGCCGGTGGATCTGCGCGGGGACTGGGCGGCGGCGCTGCTCGGCGCGGGTCTGGACCCGGGTCTGCCGGTGGCGTGGCTGGCGGAGGGGCTGCTGCTGTATCTCCCGGCGGCCGCCGAACGCCGACTCATCGGAGTCATCGACGAGTTGAGCGCGCCGGGCAGCATGCTCGGTTACGAGGTGAAGCTGCTTGAGGAGGCCCGCGCGGTGCGGGACAGCCCGGTGTACGCGGAGGCGCGGGAGCGGCTGGGAGTGGATCTGTTGGCGCTGTTCGACGGTGATCCGCGTCCGGACTCGGCGGCGGAGCTGGCGGCCCGGGGCTGGCGGACCGAGGTGGGGACGCCGTACGACCATGTCCGCCGGTACGGGCGGGGGCCTCGGCCGGAGCCGGACGACGCGCTGGCCGCCAACCGCTGGGTGTTCGCGGTGAAGGGGGCGGCGGGGGTCAGCCGGTGGTGAGGCGGACGGGCTGGGTGCCGGCGATGAGCGCGGTCAGTGCGTGGTCGATGTCGGGGCCGAGGTACCAGTCGCCGGTGTGGTCGAGGGTGTAGACGCGGCCCTGGGTGTCGATGGCGAGGAGGGCGGCGGTGTCGGTCTCCTCGCCCAGCGGGCTGAGTTCGGTGGCCAGGGCGCGGCCGAGGTCGCCGAGGGTGCGGGCGAGGTGCAGGCCCTGGAGCGGGTCGAGGTGGAGGTTGGCGGGGGCGATCTGGCGGCCGCTTCCGGTGGGGGTGACGTGGAGTCCGCCGAACTCGGCCCAGGCTTCGACGGCGGCGGGGAAGACGGCGTGCCGGTGGCCGGCCGGGGAGAGGTGTTCGCGCAGGGTGTCGGCCCAGATCTCGGCCTGCTTTATGTCCCAGCGGCCGGGGTGCCAGCCCGCGGTGCGCAGCGCGTTGTCGACGGCGCCGGGGAAGCGGGGCGCGGTGCCGCCCGGCGCGTGGGGTGCGGTGAGCCGGGGGGAGGAGGTGCGGTCGGGGTGCATCTGCCCTATCGAAATCGGTCGTCGTGCTGGTGAGCTGAGTACGTGGCCCGGCGGCGGCGGGTTCAGTCGCCGGTGGTGGCCGGGTCGACGACGCGGACGCCGAAGTGGGCGGTGAGGGCGGCGCAGGCGCGGCAGGGGGTGGCGAAGCTGCCGTGCAGCGGGTCGCCGTCCTCGCGTATGCGGCGGGCGGTGAGCTTGGCGTGCTTGAGGGACTTGCGGGCCTCGCCGTTGGTCATGGGGCGGCGGGCGGAGCGCCTGCTGCGGGTGGCATCGGCGGCGGTGAGGTGCCGGGAGATGAGGATCGTCTCGGCGCACCGTCCGGTGAAGCGGTCGCGCTGGCCGCTGGTGAGGGTGTCGAGGAAGTCCTGCACGAGGTGGTGCAGGGGGGCCGGCTGGTCGCCGCGGGCGGCGGTGCCGGTGAGGGTGGCGCCGCGTACGGAGAGGGCGGCGGCGACGGCGGGCAGGATGCCGTCGCGGCGGTGCAGCAGGGCAGGGGCGGGAGGTTCGGTGCTGTCGCTCCAGCCGATGCGGGGGTCGCCGGCCCGCACGTCGGTACCTCCGGTCGGCATCGTGTTCATGGTCGTCTTCCCTCCCCTGGGCCCGCGCCCGGAGGACACAGAGTGCCAAATGCCGTGGCGGCTGCGGAAGCTGGGGCGGTGCGACACGCTGGGGCGGGGCTCCGTCGTCACGTGCGGTGACGGTTGCTCACACAAGTGACGGGCTCTCGCGGGGGTGTTCGAGGGGCGGTGCGGAGGGCCGGGGTCCGGTGGGCCGGTGACCGGCACACGGGTACCGCATAGGCTGTCGGCACCGCGCCGGGGCGCGGGCAAGGGCGTCGGTGACGTTGAAGACAGTCGGATACGGGTCGGGGCGTCCCGGCTCGTACAGAGTGCCGCAGGGGGCAACCGCCATGACGACAGGTCGGCTCGGGCAGGAAGCCGCGCCGCCGAACGCGGCCTATGCCGGGCAGGTCGTGCACTTCCCGGACCCGGTGCGGGCGGCCCGCCATCCGCGCGGCGTACGGATAGACGAGCACGGTCATCCCGACTTCGCGCCCTACGCGCGCGCGGCGGCCGAGATCGCGGAGCCCCCGGAGGGCTTCGGCGTCGACGAACTGCGGCTGACCGACTACGTGTCGGCGAACGCGGTGCTCGCGGCGTCGGGGCACGAGCTGTGGGACACGGTGCCGGAGGTGGCGACGCCGCACGGCTGGACGTGGCACCACGTGGCGAACTCCCGGCGTGTGGAGCTGATCCCGGTCGAGGTGAAGGCGCTGCTGCGCCACCACGGCGGGGTGGCTACGGCGGTGGTGGACCACGCCAAGCGCGGCACCCGCCCGCTGAACGAGACGCGTCCGGCGCACTTCGCGCTCCCCAAGTCGGGTGTCGCGGTGACGGAGTCGCAGGTGCAGGGCGTCGAGGAGGACCTCGGCTACCGGCTGCCCGGCGCCTACCGCTCGTTCCTGAAGGCGGCCGGCGGCTGCGCCCCGGTGGGCGCGGCGCTCGACGCGGAGCTGGGCCTGCTGCTGGACCAGCCGTTCTTCACCGTCCGGGACGAGGCGGCGGTCAACGACCTGGCGTATGTGAACAAGTGCCTGCGCGACCACCTGACCAAGGACTACCTGGGTGTCGCGTTCGTCCAGGGCGGTCTGGTCGCGGTGAAGGTGAAGGGCGAGCGGGCCGGTTCGGTGTGGTTCTGCGCGTACGACGACGTACGGGACACCGACCCGTCGTGGTCGGCGGCGGAGCGCGTGGAGCGGCTGCTGCTGCCCTGCGGGGACGACTTCGACGCGTTCCTGTCCCGGCTGGCCGGTGATCCGCCGGAGCTGGACACGGTGGCGAGTCTGATGGTGGACGGCGGCTTCGCGCACGCCGTCCCGGTGTCCGCGGCGTCGGCGCCGGCGGGGGAGTGAGGTCCGGGTCATGGTGACGTTTGCGCGCGCGCAGGAGCGCGGCGAGGAGTGGATCAACGGGGACGTCCCGTCGTACCAGCACCGGGAGGTGCGGGTGCGGGAGTTCGACCTCGGGTTCGTGGTGTGGGGCGAGGACCGTGCCGACGGCCCGCGTTCGGACGCGGGCGGCCAGCGCCTGGTCATCGCCCGGGACAGCGGCGAGGCCACGCTGTGGCCCGCGCTGCCGGTGGGCGAGGTCATCCGCCGCTACGAGGAGCTGTACGGCCGCCCCGACGACGTCGAGGACGCGGGGCCGGTGCCGCCCGCCGCGCGGGTGGACCTCAACCAGACGTCCTTCCTGCTGAGTCCGCCGGAGTGGCTCCAGGAGGCCGCGGACAAGCTGGGTATCCCCGACCGGCGTCCGGGCACGGACACGGCGGCCGGTCAGGGTGCGCCCCCGGTACCGGCCCAGGGTTCCTCCCCGGGGCTCGCCCGGACGCAGGCCGGCATCCCCGCCGCCGCCCCGGACGGCGGGGCCGCCTGGCCCGCCGCCCAGGGCGAGGCGGAGCGGGAACGCCGCGACGGGGACACCCCGTGGGCCGGTACGGACACCAACGCCGACGGCGAGGACCGCTCGGTGCCGCTGCCCGCGACGGTGTTCGCGCCGCCGGTGCACGACGGCACCCCGCCCCCGCCCACCGCCGCGCCGGACGCCAAGACGGCGCTGATGTCGGGCGGCAGCCAGCTCCCGCCCACCGCGGTCGCGCCCGCCGTGGACGGCGCCAAGTCCCCGGCCCCGGGCGCCCCCACGCCGCCGGCTCCGGCCCGCCCGCTGCCGCCGCACGCCGGTGACATCGCCGACGCCGCGACCAGCAAGGCCGCCCCGCCGCCCCGCAAGCCGCGCGGCGGTTCGGGGTCCCTGCCGCACCCGCCGGGCGCCCCCGGCACGCCGGGCGCGCAGCCCGGCGGCGGTGCCGAGGGGTACGTACCGACGCAGCTGGTGTCCTCGCTGGAGAGCCCCTCCGGGCCGGAGGGCGCACCGCAGGCGTCGAACGCCCCCGCGCCGCCCCGGCCCGCCGGAGCGCCCGGTGCCGTGCACCACGCGGAGACCGTGCTGTCCCCGCCCCCGCCCGGCGGCCCCGGCGTGCCCCCGCCGCCGTCCGCCCCCGGCACCCCTCCCACGCCCGGCACCCAGCCCACGGCCGGAATGCCCCCCGTCCCCGGTATGCCGCCCGGCCCGCCGCCCGCGCCGCAGCCGATGCCGCACGCGGGTACGCCGCCGCAGGGCGCGCCCATGCCGCCGCCCGGCGCGATGCCGCCTCCGGCCGGTGCCATGCCGCCGCCCGGCGCGATGCCCCCGCCGGCCGCGCCGATGCCGGGCGCGTACGGGTATCCCCCGCAGGGGCAGCCCATGGTGGGTCCCGGCTACCAGGCGGTGCTGCGCTACCGCGCCCACGACGGCTCGGAGCAGCAGCTCATCCGGCGTTCCGCGCCGGGCACCCCGCACCCGGAGTGGCAGATCTTCCACGAGCTGCGCGCGATGAACGTGCCGCCGGACCAGGTGCTGGAGCTGCACACCGAGCTGGAGTCCTGCGAACTGCCGGGCGCCTACTGCGCGCGGATGATCCGGGAGCAGTGGCCGCAGGCGCGGATCGCGTCCATCGCGCCGTACGGCACGGACCACGCGAGCCGGCAGGAGGGCATGCAGGAGCTGCTGGCCCATCAGGGTGAGCTGCACCAGGTCGCGGACGGGCCCGCGCGGCCCGCGCCGGTGCGGGCGCCGCTGCCGCCGGTGCCGCCCGTGCCGCCGGTCCCGCCGGAGGCGGTCGCGCAGGAGCTGGCGGCGGTGTTCGGTCCGGGCGTGTACCGGTTCGAGCAGCAGGCGGTGGCCCGGCAGGGCGTGCCGCCGGTCGTCGCGCACACCCTGGTGGTGGCCGGGCTCCCGCTGGACATGGGCCCGTTCTTCTGGGCGCAGGCCCAGCCGGGCCGTCCGGTGCCGACGCTGGCGGAACTGGCGGCCGAGCGCGGGGTGGCCCCGGCCTCGGACGCGGGGTCCTACCTGGTGATGGGCACGGACTTCGGCAAGGCGATCTGCGTCCAGTACGGCACCGCGAACATCGTGGCCGTGCCGGTGGAGAGCGGACCCGGCGGGGCGCCGGTGCCGCCGCAGTTCGTCAACTCCGGGCTGCCCGAGTTCGCCCGCTGCCTGGCACTGCTGGGCCGGATGTGGCGGCTGCGGTACGGCCTGAACCAGGAGCAGGCGGCCCGCTGGACCGTCGACTTCCAGGCCCAGCTGGCCGCGCTGGACCCGGCCGCGCTGGCGTCGCCGGAGAGCTGGTGGTCGGTGCTGCTGGAGCAGATGTGGGACGGCCTGCTTTAGCGGGCATCGCCGCGCAGACATGGGGCCCTTCACCGGTTCGGGTGAAGGGCCCCATGGTGTTTCCTGCCCGCTTGTGACCAAGTGCCGTCTACGGAGTGTCGCGTTATGGCCATCTGTGACCGGAACGGCATGATATGCGGTAAATCGTCCTGTCGGGTAAGTCCGGCGGAGAGGGGTCCCAGGGTGAGCGGCACAGCGAGGACACCGCGCGGCTACCGTCCCGGCCAGGTCGACGCGTACCTGACGGCACTCTCCCGCGACCGGGACGCCGTCTGGGAGCGCGCCGCCCGGCTGACCGTCCTGGCGGGACGGATGGAGACCGAGTCCGCCCGGCTCCGGGAGACGGCCGCGGGACTCGCCCCGCAGGAGTACGGCACCCTCGGCGAGCGCGCCCGGTACGCATTCGCCCTGCTGCGCGAGGAGGCCCGCGCGGTGCGCGAGGCGGCCCACGAGCAGGCCCGGCACCAGGTGGCACGGGCCGAGCGGGACGCGGCCGGTGTCGTGGCGGCCGCGCGGGAGGCCGCGCTGGCGCGGTGCGCCGAGGCCGAGAAGGAGGCCGTACGGCTGCTGTTGGCGGCGCGTACGGAGGCGGACCGGGTGCGGGTGGGCGCCCGGCGCGAGGTGCGGGAGCTGCGCGGGCAGGCGCTCGCGGCGCTGCGTGAGGCGCGCGCCCAGGCCACCGCGCTGCCCGCCGTACTGGAGGCCGGGCGGGCGGAGCGCCGGGCGGCGGCCGAACGCGCGGACGCGGAGCGGGAGTCGGCCGCCGAGGCCCGCCTCACCGAGCGGACCGCCCGCGCGGAGGCCGGACTCGCGGCCGCCACGCGGGCGCTGGAGGAGGAGGCCGTCCGGGCCCGGCACCGCCAGGACGAGGCACGCGCGCGTGCCGAAGAGATCCTCGCCGGGGCCCGGCTCCACGCGGAGCGCACCGCCCGCGAGACCGAGCACGTGCTGCGTGAGCACAGTGACACCTGGGACGACGTACAGGACCAGACGAGCCGTGTGCGCGACCGGCTGACCGAGCTGACGGGGCGGGCCGCCGCGCGGTGACCCGGGGGCGCGGGTGGGGGTGCCCGTAGGGGGCGGATCGCCCCTGACGCGGGGTGAGGGTGGAGGCTGTCCGGGGTCGGGGGTGGACACGACCCTGAGAACGGCTCCACCCGTCGGTGGAGGACCCCTAGGGGTATCTCCGTACGAGGGCTCGGGGAGGGTTCGTCCCCGCGGAGGACGAGGGCGGGCGCGCCCCGTCCTTAGTCTGTCTTTATGCCGCCAGGGGGGCGGCCGGCCAGAGCCCGGGGGGTGGGGATTTCCCCCCGGGAAACGGGGGCCCGCACCAGCGTGCGGCACCCCCCGCCACGGCCAGACTTCAGGCGTAGCGCACGGACGTACCGGCCCGCACCACTCCACTCCCGCATCGCACCGCGATCCAGGGTGCCCGCGATCGACCCGCATAGGAGACATACCGTGACATCGGCTGTGACCATTCCCAGGCACGGGGGCACTGGAGGGCCTACGGCCGTCGCCGCACGAGCGCGGCAGGTCGTGAAGGCTTACGGGGCCGGGGAGACCCGCGTCGTCGCCCTCGACCATGTCGACGTGGACATCGCCCGCGGCCAGTTCACCGCGATCATGGGCCCCTCCGGGTCCGGCAAGTCCACCCTGATGCACTGCCTCGCCGGTCTGGACACCGTGACCGGCGGTCAGATCTACCTGGACGAGACCGAGATCACCGGCCTGAAGGACAAGAAGCTCACCCGGCTGCGCCGCGACCGGATCGGCTTCATCTTCCAGGCGTACAACCTGCTGCCGACGCTGAACGCGCTGGAGAACATCACGCTCCCCATGGACATCGCCGGCCGCAAGCCCGACAAGGCGTGGCTGGACCGGGTCGTGGAGACCGTCGGGCTCAAGGACCGGCTCCGGCACCGGCCCACCCAGCTCTCCGGCGGCCAGCAGCAGCGCGTCGCCGTGGCCCGCGCGCTCGCCGCCCGGCCGGAGATCATCTTCGGCGACGAGCCCACCGGCAACCTCGACTCCCGCGCCGGCGCCGAGGTCCTCGGCTTCCTGCGCCGCTCGGTGGACGAGCTGGGCCAGACCATCGTCATGGTCACCCACGACCCCGTCGCCGCCTCCTACGCGGACCGCGTGCTCTACCTGGCCGACGGCAGGATCGTGGACGAGATGCTCAAGCCCACGGCCGAGCAGGTCCTGGACCGGATGAAGGACTTCGACGCGCGGGGGCGCACCTCATGACCGTCCTGAAGACCTCCCTGCGCAACTTCCTGGCGCACAAGGGCCGGATGGCGCTCTCCGCGATAGCGGTCCTGCTCTCGGTGGCGTTCGTCTGCGGCACCCTGGTGTTCACCGACACCATGAACACCACCTTCGACAAGCTCTTCCAGGTGACGTCCTCCGACGTCACGGTGAGCGCCAAGGGCGCCTCCGACACCGGGGAGACCACCTCCGACACCGGCAAGCCGCCCGTCCTTCCCGCGGCCGTGGTCGGCAGGATCGAGCGGGCGCCGGGCGTGAAGTCGGCCGAGGGCACCGTGTTCTCCACCTCGGTCACCGTGGTCGACGCCGACAAGGAGAAGCTGTCGCCCACCAGCGGCGCCCCGACCATCGTCGGCAACTGGAACGCCAACGACGCCCGCACCATGAAGATCACCACCGGTGCCGCGCCCCAGGGGTCCGGCCAGATCATGGTCGACGCCGACACCGCCAAGAAGCACCACCTCGAACTCGGCGACGACATCGGGGTCATCACCGCCGTCGGCACGCACCGGGCGCGCGTGTCCGGCATCGCCACCTTCACCGTCACCAACCCCGGCGCGGCGATCTTCTACCTGGACACCAAGACCGCCCAGCAGGCTCTGGTCGGCCGCACCGGCGTCTTCACCAACGTCAACGTCACCGCGGCCCAGGGCGTCACCGACGCCCGCCTCAAGCGGGACGTGAGCGCCGCCCTCGGCACCGGCTACAAGGTGCAGACCGCCAAGGAGGTCGCCGACGCCAACCAGCAGGACGTCAAGAGCTTCCTCGACGTCATGCGCTACGCGATGCTCGGCTTCGCCGGGATCGCGTTCCTGGTCGGCATCTTCCTGATCATCAACACGTTCTCGATGCTGGTCGCCCAGCGCACCCGCGAGATCGGCCTGATGCGGGCCATCGGCTCCTCGCGCCGCCAGGTCAACCGGTCGGTGCTGATCGAGGCCCTGCTGCTCGGCGTCCTCGGCTCCGTGCTGGGAGTCGGCGCCGGGGTCGGGATCGCCGTCGGCCTGATGAAGCTCATGGGCCAGATCGGCATGCACCTGTCCACGGACGATCTGACGGTCGCCTGGACCACCCCGGTCGCCGGTGTGGTGCTCGGCGTCGTCGTCACCGTCCTCGCCGCCTATCTGCCGGCCCGCCGCGCGGGCAAGATCTCCCCGATGGCCGCCCTGCGCGACGCGGGAGCCCCGGCCGACGCGCGGGCCGGCATGATCCGCGCGGTCATCGGCCTGGTCCTCACCGGCGCCGGCGCCGCGAGCCTGGCCATGGCCGCCGGCAGCGACCACGCCACGACCGGCTCGGCCTGGCTGGGCCTCGGCATCGTGCTCTCCCTGATCGGCTTCGTGGTGATCGGCCCGCTGCTCGCCTCCGGCGTGGTGCGTGTCCTCGGCGCGATAGTCCTCAGGGTCTTCGGGCCCGTCGGCCGCATGGCCGAGCGCAACGCGCTGCGCAACCCGCGGCGCACCGGCGCGACCGGCGCCGCCCTGATGATCGGCCTCGCCCTGGTGGCCTGCCTGTCCGTGGTCGGCTCGTCCATGGTGGCCTCCGCCACCGACGAGCTCGACAAGACGGTCGGCACGGACTTCATCGTCCAGAGCGACAACGGCTCCGTCATCACCCCGCAGGCCGTCGACGCCCTCAAGAGCACGCCGGGCCTGGAGCGGGTCACCGAGTACAAGAGCCTCCCGGTGACCCTGACCACGCCGGACGGCAAGGTCTCCAAGAACGCGTCCCTCAACGCGGCCGACCCCAGCTACGCCGAGGATCTGCGCACCAAGACCGTCCAGGGCGACCTCGCCGACGCCTACGGCACCGACTCCATGTCCGTCTACGCCGGCTTCGCCAAGGACCACGGCATCAAGCTCGGCTCCCGGGTCGGCGTCGCCTTCAAGGACGGCCGCACCGCGAAGCTGACGGTCCGCGCGATCACCAGCGACGAGGTCGTGGTCGACAAGGGCGCCATGTACGTCTCCATCGCCACCGCGAAGAAGTACGTACCGGCCGACAAGATGCCGCTCGACCTGCTGTTCTTCGCCACCGCCAAGGAGGGGCAGCAGGACGCCGCGTACAAGGCGCTCAAGGCGTCCCTGCACGACTACCCGCAGTACACCGTCCGCGACCAGACCGACTACAAGCAGGCCCTCAAGGACCAGATCGGCCAGCTCCTCAACCTGATCTACGGCCTGCTGGCCCTGGCCATCATCGTCGCCGTCCTCGGCGTGGTGAACACCCTCGCCCTCTCGGTGGTGGAACGCACCCGCGAGATCGGCCTCATGCGAGCCATCGGCCTCTCCCGCCGCCAGCTCCGCCGCATGATCCGCCTGGAGTCGGTGGTGATCGCCCTCTTCGGCGCCCTCCTCGGCCTCGGCCTGGGCATGGGCTGGGGCGCCACGGCCCAGAAGCTCCTGGCGCTCCAGGGGCTGAAGGTCCTGGAGATCCCCTGGCCGACGATCATCACCGTCTTCATCGCCTCGGCCTTCGTGGGGCTGTTCGCGGCGCTGATCCCGGCGTTCAGGGCGGGGCGGATGAATGTGCTGAGCGCGATCGCTACGGAGTAGGGGGACTGACGGGGGGCCGGTGCCGGGAGCGCGGGGGCTCCCGGCACCGGCGTGTCCGGGGTGGGGGCGGTTGCTTTCCCGTGTTTTCCAAGCTGCCCTTTTCAGCCGGCAGAGACGGGTGGCCCGGGTGGGAAACCGGGGGCCCAGGGGGCAGAGCCCCCTGGTACGCGAGCCGCAGCACAGGGCACCCGGGAAACAGGGGTTATCCACAGCCCCCGCCAAGGCGCACCGCCGCGTCGTACGCTGGAAGACCCCCGGCCCGTACGACGAGTCGGGCGATTCGCGTTCCCACCCCCAGGACGGAAAGCCCCTCCATGAGCCTGCACGGTCTGCTCGACGCCGTCGTCAAGGACCCCGCCCTCGCGGAAGCGATCACCGCGGCCACGGACGGCAACCGCCCCCACATCGACCTCGTAGGCCCCCCGGCGGCCCGCCCCTTCGCGATCGCCGCCCTCGCCCGCGACACCACCCGCCCGGTACTCGCGGTGACCGCGACCGGGCGGGAGGCCGAGGACCTGGCGGCAGCGCTCCGCTCCCTGCTGCCCCCCGAGGGCGTCGTGGAGTACCCCTCCTGGGAGACCCTCCCGCACGAACGCCTCAGCCCGCGCAGCGACACCGTGGGCCGCCGCCTGGCCGTACTGCGCCGCCTGGCCCACCCCCGCCCCGACGACCCCGAGACCGGCCCCGTATCCGTCGTCGTCGCCCCCGTGCGCTCCGTACTCCAGCCGCAGGTCAAGGGCCTGGGCGACCTGGAACCCGTATCCCTGCGCACCGGCCAGACCGCCGACCTGAACGAGATCGTGGAAGCCCTCGCCGCCGCGGCGTACGCGCGCGTGGAGCTGGTCGAGAAGCGCGGCGAGTTCGCCGTACGCGGCGGCATCCTGGACGTGTTCCCGCCCACCGAGGAACACCCCCTGCGCATCGAGTTCTGGGGCGACGACGTAGAGGAGATCCGCTACTTCAAGGTCGCCGACCAGCGCTCCCTGGAGGTCGCCGACCACGGCCTGTGGGCCCCGCCCTGCCGCGAACTGCTTCTCACCGACGAGGTGCGCGAGCGCGCGCGTGTCCTCGCCGAGGAACACCCCGAGCTGGGCGAACTGCTCGGCAAGATCGCCGAGGGCATCGCCGTCGAGGGCATGGAGTCCCTCGCCCCCGTCCTCGTCGACGACATGGAACTGCTCCTCGACGTCCTCCCGAAGAACGCGATGGCCGTGGTCTGCGACCCGGAGCGGGTCCGTACCCGCGCCTCCGACCTCGTCGCCACCTCGCAGGAGTTCCTCCAGGCGTCCTGGGCGGCCAGTGCCGGCGGCGGCGAGGCGCCCATCGACGTCGGCGCGGCTTCCCTGTGGTCCATCGCGGACGTGCGGGACCGCGCGCGCGAGCTGGACATGATGTGGTGGTCCGTCTCGCCGTTCGCCGCCGACGAGGAGCTGGGCGGCGACACCCTCAAGCTGGGCATGCGCGCCCCCGAGACCTACCGCGGCGACACCGCCCGCGCCCTCGCCGACACCAAGGGCTGGCTCTCCGACGGCTGGCGCACGGTGTTCCTCACCGAGGGCCACGGCCCCGCCTCCCGCACCGTCGAGGTGCTCGGCGGCGAGGGCATCGCGGCCCGCCTCGACGCCGACCTGGACGAGCTGAGCCCGTCCGTCGTCCACGTCTCCTGCGGCTCGATCGACCACGGCTTCGTGGACCCGGCGCTCCAGCTCGCCGTCCTCACCGAGACCGACCTGACCGGGCAGAAGGCCGCCGGCCGCGAGGGCGCCCGCATGCCCGCCCGCCGCCGCAAGGCCATCGACCCGCTCACCCTCGAATCGGGCGACTACATCGTCCACGAGCAGCACGGCGTCGGCCGCTACATCGAGATGGTGCAGCGCACCGTCCAGGGCGCCACCCGCGAGTACCTCGTCGTCGAGTACGCCCCCGCCAAGCGAGGCCAGCCCGGCGACCGGCTGTACATCCCCACCGACCAGCTGGAGCAGATCACCAAGTACGTCGGCGGCGAGGCCCCCACCCTGCACCGCCTGGGCGGCGCCGACTGGACGAAGACCAAGGCGCGCGCCAAGAAGGCCGTCAAGGAGATCGCCGCCGACCTGATCCGGCTCTACAGCGCCCGCATGGCCGCCCCCGGCCACGCCTTCGGCGGCGACACCCCCTGGCAGCGCGAGCTGGAGGACGCCTTCCCGTACGCGGAGACCCCCGACCAGCTCACCACCATCGCCGAGGTCAAGGAGGACATGGAGAAGTCCGTCCCCATGGACCGCCTGATCTGCGGCGACGTCGGCTACGGCAAGACCGAGATCGCCGTGCGCGCCGCCTTCAAGGCCGTCCAGGACGGCAAGCAGGTCGCCGTCCTGGTGCCCACCACCCTGCTGGTGCAGCAGCACTTCGGCACGTTCTCCGAGCGGTACTCGCAGTTCCCGGTCACGGTGCGCGCCCTGTCCCGCTTCCAGACCGAGACCGAGGCCAAGGCCGTCCTGGAGGGGCTCAAGGACGGCTCGGTGGACATCGTCATCGGCACCCACCGCCTGTTCTCCTCCGAGACCAAGTTCAAGGACCTCGGCCTGGTCATCGTCGACGAGGAACAGCGCTTCGGCGTCGAGCACAAGGAACAGCTCAAGAAGCTGCGCGCCAACGTGGACGTCCTCACCATGTCCGCCACGCCCATCCCGCGCACCCTGGAGATGGCGGTCACCGGCATCCGCGAGATGTCCACCATCACCACCCCGCCCGAGGAGCGCCACCCGGTCCTCACCTTCGTCGGCCCCTACGAGGAGCGGCAGATCGGCGCCGCCATCCGCCGTGAACTCCTGCGCGAGGGCCAGGTCTTCTACATCCACAACCGGGTCGAGTCCATCGACCGCGCGGCCGCCAAGCTCCGCGAGATCGTCCCCGAGGCGCGCATCGCCACGGCCCACGGCCAGATGTCGGAGCAGGCCCTGGAGCAGGTCGTGGTGGACTTCTGGGAGAAGAAGTTCGACGTCCTGGTCTCCACCACGATCGTGGAGTCCGGCATCGACATCTCCAACGCCAATACCCTGATCGTGGAGCGCGGCGACAACTTCGGCCTCTCCCAGCTGCACCAGCTGCGCGGCCGCGTCGGCCGGGGCCGCGAGCGCGGGTACGCCTACTTCCTGTACCCGCCGGAGAAGCCGCTCACCGAGACCGCGCACGAGCGGCTCGCGACCATCGCCCAGCACACCGAGATGGGCGCCGGCATGTACGTCGCCATGAAGGACCTGGAGATCCGCGGCGCGGGCAACCTGCTCGGTGGCGAGCAGTCCGGCCACATCGCGGGCGTCGGCTTCGATCTGTACATGCGCATGGTGGGCGAGGCCGTGGCCGACTACCGGCGCCAGTTGGAGACAGGGGAGCCTGGGGCGGGAGGCGCGGAAGAGGCGCCGCTCGAGGTCAAGATCGAGCTGCCGGTCGACGCGCACGTCCCGCACGACTACGCGCCGGGCGAGCGGTTGCGCCTCCAGGCGTACCGGTCCATCGCCTCCGCCAACTCGGAGGAGGACATCAAGGCCGTCCGCGAGGAACTCACCGACCGCTACGGCAAGTTGCCCGAGCCGGTGGAGAACCTGCTGCTCGTCGCCGGTCTGCGCATGCTCGCGCGGGCCTGCGGGGTCGGCGAGATCGTCCTCCAGGGTCCCAACATCCGCTTCGCACCGGTGGAGTTGCGCGAGTCGCAGGAGCTGCGGCTGAAGCGGCTGTACCCGGGCTCGGTCATCAAGCCGACCGCGCACCAGGTGCTGGTGCCGCGCCCCAAGACGGCCAAGGTCGGCGGCAAGCCGCTGGTCGGCCGGGAACTCCTGGGCTGGGTCGGGGAGTTCCTGGCGTCGATCCTGGGGTCCTGAGGAGCGCCATTCAGCGGGCCGGGAGTGCGTTGGTTCTCTCGGCCCGTCCTGCTGCCCGGCTCCGCCGTCAGTCGGCCGCCGAATGGAACAGCATCGCGGTGAGCGCGCGGAACGTGTCCTCCGGGTCCTCCTCTCCCATCCGGCTGTCGAGGTTGTGGCCGAGGAGCAGCGTGGCGTAGCCGTGGGCCAGTGACCAGGCGGCCATCCCGGCCAGCCGGGCGTCGGGGCCCCGGTCGCCGGGGTCGACGCCGGCGACCGCCTGGTTCAGGGCGTCACCGGCCAGGGCGCGGGCGGTGGTCAGCTCCAGGTCCTCGGCGCGCAGCAGCTCCGGGCTGAACATCACCTGGAAGTGCGCGGGGTGCTCGCGGGCGAAGCGGACGTACCGCACACCGGCCTCGCGCAGGCCGGGAGCCTCCCGCAGGGCGTCCGCGAGCAGGCCGAACCCCTCGGCGGCTATCGCGGTGAGCAGTCCGGTCCGGTCCTTGAAGTGGTGCGCGGGCGCCGCGTGCGAGACCCCGGCGCGGCGGGCGAGGTCACGCAGACTCAGCGCGCCGGGGCCGTCGGCGGCGATGACGTCGAGCGCGGCGGACAGCACGGCCCGGCGCAGATCGCCGTGGTGGTACGTCCGCCGGTCCGCGGACGTGGAGTTCGAGGGGCTCATGGAACCAGAATACGCGGAATCTAGTCATTGACAAGTTCTTTCCGCCCCGGCAATCTAGTCAGTGTCAAGTCGAAGGCGGCCGGCCGACGGTCGCATCCGGGGGAGGAGACAGGCATGTCCGAGAAGACGCTGGAACCGGTGGAGACAGCCCGCGTACGCCAGCTCTGGCACCTGCTGGAGCCGTTCCACGCTCTGCTCTATTTCGCACCCGAGGTGGAGGAGGAGATGGCCGCGCTCGGGTACGGCACGGAGGACCGCTGGCCCGCGTACTTCCCGCTGCGCGCGGCCCCGTTGGGAGAGGCCGGCGCCGAGCGGGTGACCTCCGCCTTCTACAGCTTCAGCCCGCGCATGGTCGCCCGGCACATGAAGGGGGTGTGGGACATCGCCGGCCCCCGCGAAGTGCTGGCGGCCCGCCTGCGCGGCATCGGCCATGCCTACCGGGCCATACTCGGAGACGGTGTCGAGGGGCCCGGTATGGCCGAGGCCGCCGCCCTCGCCCGCCGTGCGGCGGAGTCGGCCGGCACCGAGGGCCGCCCCCTCGCGGCGGCCAACGCCGAACTCCCGTGGCCCGACGCCCCGCACCTCCAGCTGTGGCACGCGGCCACCATCCTGCGGGAACACCGGGGCGACGGCCACCTGTCCGCCCTGCTCGTCGCCGGACTCGATCCCGTGGAGTCCCTGGTGTCCTTCGCGGCGATAGGCGCCGCGTCCGTGGAACGCTTCGAAAGCCGAGGCTGGAGTCGAGAGGAATGGACGGCCGCCCGTGAACGCCTGACGGTGCGCGGCCTGGTGGAGCCGGACGGTACGGCCACCGGGGAGGGCCGCGCCCTGCGCCGCCGCGTCGAGGAGCACACCGACCGTCTGGCCGCCGCCCCTTGGCAGTCCCTCGGCCGGGCGGACGCCGACCGCCTGGCCGACCTCCTCGGCGACCACTGGGTCGCGGTCCTCTCCTCCGGTCTGCTGCCCTCCGAATCCACCCTGGGAATAGGCAAGGCATGAGCGGGACGCGCGAACTGGCCGCCGTCCAGGGCCCCCAATACCCCTCTACGCCCCTTCTGTTCCTATCCACCAGGCGCGGCCCGGCGGTTACGGTGGAGGGCGGATCTCTCCGCCCGCGTCCGCGGACGGACCAGGGTGAACGAGGGGGCGCATGTGAAGCGTCTGTGGGGCGGGGCAGTCACCGCCATGGCCGTGATGACCGCCGTGACGGGCTGCAAGGCCGAGGAGGTCAAGGGCTCGTCCGGCGCGGAGCCGACGGGCGCCAAGGGTGCAGCCCTGAGCGCCGTCGACTCCCTGGACGTCAAGGGCCGTGCGCCGAAGACCGGTTACTCCCGTGAGCGCTTCGGCAGCGCCTGGGCCGACACCGACTCCAACTCCTGCGACACCCGGGACGACATCCTCAAGCGCGACCTGAAGGAGGTGAAGTTCAGCGGAGGCAAGTGCAAGGTCACCTTCGGCGTACTGGAGCCCGACCCCTACTCCGGCAAGACGGTCACCTACCGGCGCGGCCGCAGCCTGGTCGACATCGACCATGTCGTCGCCCTCTCGGACGCCTGGCAGAAGGGCGCCAAGTACTGGGACAGCAGCAAGCGCATAGCCCTGGCCAACGACCCCCTGAACCTCATCGCGGTCGACGCGAGCACCAATCGCGGCAAGGGCGACGGCGACACCGCGAGCTGGGTCCCCCCGGCGACGAAGTACCGCTGCACCTACGTCGCCGCCCAGGTCGCCGTGAAGAAGAAGTACGACCTCTGGGTCACCTCGGCCGAGAAGTCCGCGATGAAGAAGATCCTCACCTCCTGTCCCGCCCAGAAACTCCCCGCCGGCGGCAACCCCACCAACGCCCCGTCCCGCTTCCGGGCCCGCTGACCCGACCGGTCGGCGCGCACGTCGGCACCTTCCGGTCGTCCACGCACTACATCGGTGTGCACTTGCTCATGGGACGGCAAAGATGTTCACAAGCTGCAAAGGGGTGTTTATCGACAAAATGACCGGTTGAGCAAGCGGCGTTCAAGAGTTGCGCAAGATCGTCTCTCGTGGCTGTCCACAGGGTGTTCACAACAGCAAGATCAATGGGCTTATATGTCCTTTATTGATCGCTGGAGTCGAACCCGTGCCTGTAAGGCCACTCAGTCGACCTAGACCCGCACGACGTGCTCAACGTCTGCGGCGTTCGGTCGCCGTTGTCGTACTCACCGCGCTCGCGTTGATGTTCACGACCGATCAGGCCCTTGCCGAGGGCCTTGAACTCGGTCGCGTCAAGTTGCCGAGCGCGAGCCTGTCCTCGTGGGCCTCCTGGTTCACCGACCCCCACTGGGGCAAGCTGCCCCACCAGCAGTCCGGCACCGCGGCCGGCAAGCGGCACCATGTGTCGGCCGCCGCGACCCGCGCCCATCGGGGTGCGGGCCACAAGCCGGGTCATGGCCGCGGCGAACTCGGCGCGTACAAGGCGCACAAGTCCTCGGCGAAGGCCGGGATGAGTGCCTCGTTCCGTGGGTTCAACCCCCGCACCAGCAAGCGGGTGTCGAACCGGTCGACGCAGAAGTCGACGTATTACCACAACACGGACGGCTCGTTCAGTCGGAAGGTGTCCCCCTTCCCCCTGAACTACAAGGACGAGAAGGGAACATGGCAGCAGATCGACACCGCTGTCGCCCGTGGTCCTGACGGCCGGTGGGTCGAGAAGTCCAACGCGGTGGATGTCGGTTTCGCGCCGAAGGCCGCCGATGAGGATCTGGCGTCGTTCGGCAAGGACGGCAAGAGCGTCGGGTTCGCCCTCGAAGGCGCCGCGAAGGTCGCGGGTGTGGCGAAGGGGTCGACGGTCGCGTATCCGGGGGTTCTTCCGGCCACGGACCTGGAGTTGACGTCCACGTCGGTGGGTCTGCGGCAGGCGCTGGTGCTGCACTCAGCGGACGCGGCGAACTCCTGGGTCTTCCCTCTTCGTCTGAAGGGGCTGACGGCGGAGCTGAACAAGTCCGGCGGGGTCGACCTGCGGGACGCCAGTGGCAGGGGTGTCGCCTCGATCCCGTCGGCTTATGCGTTCGACTCGAAGATCGACCGGGTGTCGGGTGAGCGGGCGACGACGCACGCGGTGTCGTACGAGCTGGTGACTTCGCATGGTGAGCCGGCGTTGCGGATGACGCTGAACCCGGCGTGGCTGCACGCGAAGGCGCGGCGGTTCCCGGTCACGGTGGACCCGGACACCTCGGTCTGGGACTACGTGCACAGCACGTACACGGAGTCGGGTTATCCGGTGGCGGACCGGTCGCAGGAGCAGACCCTGAAGATCGGCTCCTATGACTCGGGTGCGCATTCGGCGGTCTCGTTCGTGCAGGACTGGCGGGACAGCTTCGACGGCTCGGGTGTCTCCCTGGTCTCGGCCAACCTGCACCTGTACGACATCTGGGCCTCGACCTGTACGCCGGAGGCGTTCAACGTCGCGCAGGTGTCGGCCGCGTGGGACCCGACCGACTCGATGACCTACCCCGGTCCGGCGCACGGTGCGTCGATCGGCAGTGTGACGCCGTCGGTGCCCAACGCGTGTGCGAACACCACGGGTGACCAGTCGGGTGGTGACTGGGTGACCGTGCCGCTGGACACGGCGGCGATGCAGAAGTGGGCCAGCGGCACCACCGCGGACCACGGTCTGGCGGTGTACGCGGCGACGACGGACGCGCTGCACTGGAAGCAGTTCGGTTCGATGGCTTTCCCGGGTGATGAGCCGTACATCGTGTACGACTACACCGGTGATGTGGCGCCGATGGTGGAGGCGACGTTCCCGGCGAACAATTCGTCGGTGTCCACACTGACCCCGGAGCTTCAGGCGTTCGCGGACTTCCAGCAGAATCCGGTGGCGCAGAAGTACGACTTCAAGGTCTACAACGCTTCGGGCGCCCTGGTCGTGGACTCCGGTCTGGTGACCACGCCGAACTGGACCGTTCCGAGCGGCAAGCTGGCCTGGAACACCTCTTACACCTGGACCGCGCAGGCGTATGACGGCACCAAGTACTCGACGGTCTCACCCTCGTCCGCGCTGACGACGGAGGTGCCGCAGCCCTTCCTGACGTCGGAGCTGTCGCAGAACAGCAGCGACCACGGCTACGACGCGACCATCGGCAACTACACCACCTCCGACACGGACGCGTCGATCTCCACGGTCGGCCCCAGTCTCGATGTCGAGCGTGACTACAACTCCCGCGACTTCCGGATATCCGGCGCGTTCGGTGCCGGGTGGTCGAGCATCTTCGATGCCAAGGTCACCGAGCAGAAGAACGCGTCCGGCACGCTGACCGGGGTAACCGTCACCTACCCGGACGGTTCCGAGGTCGGTTTCGGCAAGAACGCGGACGGCACCTTCTCGGCGCCCTCGGGTCGTTTCGCGATGCTGCGTTCGCAGGCGTCGCCGGTCGGTTACACGCTGACCGACAAGGACGACACCGTCTATACCTTCACCAAGCTGCTGAGCACGGGTGTGTACGGCATCGCGGCGGTGGCGGACGCCAACAAGCGTCAGGTGGACTTCACCTGGGCCTCCGGGCACGTCACGAACATGAAGTCCGCTGTCTCCGGCCGGTCGCTGAATCTGACCTGGTCCACTCCCGCTGGGGCGACCGCGGCGCATGTGGCGACGGTCGTCACCGACCTGGTCGATTCGGGCAACTCCAGCAGTGCCCAGACCTGGACCTACGGTTACACCAACGACCAGCTGAGCAAGGTCTGTTCGCCGCTGTCGACGACCAAGTGCACGACATACGGCTACACCAACGGCTCGCAGTTCCGCACCGAGGTCGAGAACGCCGGAGCGTCGCAGCTGTGGCAGTTCAACGAGGCGAGCGGCACCACCGCCGCCAGCTCGGCCGGTGACAGCGAGGGCACGGACAACGCCACGTACAACGGTGTCACGCTCGGCCAGGCCGGTCCGCTGGCCGGGTCCACCGCGACCGCCGCGAAGTTCAACGGCTCCTCCTCCTACGCGGAGCTGCCGCCGAGCCTGGTCTCCAGCTCCAACCAGCAGACGATGTCGATGTGGTTCAAGACCACGACGGCGCCGGGTGTGCTGTTCTCCTACTCGACGCTGCCGCTGAGCTATGCGATGTCGCAGGGGCAGTACACGCCGGGCATCTATGTGGGCTCGGACGGCAAGCTGAACGCCGAGTTCTGGAACAGCAGCGGTGTCTCGCCGATCGTGAGTTCCTCCGCCGTGAACGACGGCGCGTGGCACGAGGTCGTGCTCTCGGGGGCCGGTTCGCTGCAGACGCTGTATCTCGACGGTGCCAAGGTCGGCACGCGTTCGGGCATGATCTCCTACAGCAACGGCTATCACAGCGCGCTGCAGAACCACACCTACATCGGTGCCGGTTTCCTGGGCGGTACCTGGCCGGACGAGCCCCACTACTCGGCCACGAGCGACCAGGGCTACCCGACCTACTTCAACGGCACCATCGCCGACGTCGCCCTGTACCCGGACGCGCTGACCGCCGACCAGGTGTCACGCATCCATACCGCGGCCACCAAGGCATCCCCCTTGCTGACCACCGTCACCCGTCCCTCGGGCAAGGCGTTCGCAGGCATCGCCTACGACACCGACGCCGCTCGCGTCACCCAGTTGACCGACGAGAACGGCGGCGTGTGGAAGCTGAACCCGGCCACCATCACCGGCTCCAGCAACACCTACCGCGGCGCGGTCCTCGGCGGCGCCCCCAGCCAGTACTACCGTTTCGGCGAGTCGGCGGGTGCCACGACGGCGCTCGACGAGGTACGCGGCGGGACGGGCGCCTACTCGTCGGTGACGTTGGGTTCGGCCGGTCCGTTCAGTGACCACACCACGGGTGCGTTCAACGGCACGTCCTCGAAGGTGACGCTGCCGAGCGGCACGATTCCGGGTTCGGGTCCGGAGTCGGTGGACCTGTGGTTCAAGACGGCCACCGCGGGCGGTGTCCTGGTCGGCGCGTCCAAGGACCCGCTGGGCACCACCACCCCGACCGCCTACACGCCCCTTCTTTACGTGGGCGGCAGCGGCAAGCTGTACGGGGAGTTCTACTTCTCCGGCGGCTCGACCAAGCCCCTGGGGTCCGGGTCGGCGGTGACCGACAACAAGTGGCATCACGTGGTGCTGTCCTCGTCGGCGACCAGCCAGTCCCTCTACCTGGACGGCAACCTCGTCGGCACCCAGACCGGCACCGCCGCGATGACCGGCCAGCCCTACACCTACGTGGGCGCGGGCTACCTCGGTGGCTACTGGCCCGACGAGCCCCACAACAGCACCACTGACAACACCGGCTACGCCAGCTACTTCAAGGGCTCCATCGCCGAGGCCGCGGTCTACCGTTCCCAGCTCTCCGCGGACGACGTCGACGCACAGTACGACGCGGCACTGAACTCCACCGGCCTGCTCCCGGTGAAGACAGTGACGGTGACGACGCCGACCAACGCGACGCTCAGCTACAAGTACGACGTCACGCACGGCAACCGTCTGCTGAGCGAGACCGATGCCCTGGGCAACACGACCAGCTTCGGCTACGACACGTCCGGTTTTGAGTACACGGTGACCGATCCGAACGGTTCGATGACCGTCACCGGTCATGACGTGCGCGGCAACATCGTCTCCTCCACGTCCTGCCAGGACCAGGCGGCGAACAAGTGCAACACGGAGTACTACACGTACTACCCGGACGACACGACCGCGCAGCTCACCACCGCCGACCCCCGCAATGACCAGCTGCTGACCGAGCGGGACGGACGTTCCGCGTCGGCGGGTGACAACACGTACCTGACGACGTACACCTACGACTCGGCCGGCAACCAGACCGCGATCACCGGTCCCGCCGTTCCGGGCTTCCCGAACGGCCGCACGACCTCGACCGTCTACAGCGACGGCACCGCCACCTACCCGGCCGCGGACGGAGGTGTGGTGCCCGCGGGCCTGCCGGTGAAGACCGTCAGCCCTGGCGGTGCGGTCAACCAGGTCTCGTACAACCAGAACGGCGACGTGGCCTCCACCACGGACGCCATCGGTCTGGCGACGTCCTACACCTATGACGGTGTCGGCCAGGTCAGCACCCAGAAGGTCGTCTCCGACACCTATCCGGCCGGTCTGACCACGACGTACAAGTACGACACGGCCGGTCAGGTGACCGAGGAGGACGACCCGCAGATCACCGACCGCGTCAGCGGTGCCACGCACCGGGCCCGGACCACCACGGTCTACGACGAGGACGGCAACACCACCTCGCAGACCGTGGCCGACGCGAGCGGCGGCGACCAGTCGCGCACCCAGACGTGGACGTACGACCCGTACGACCACGTGGCTACCGAGGCGGACGCCAACGTGGCCGCGGGCGCGAGCTACGGCAACACCACGACGTACAGCTACGACACCTCGGGCAACAAGACCAAGGAGGTCACCAGCGCGGGCAACGAGACCCGGTACACGTACGACGCGGAGGGCAACCTGCTCACGCAGGGCCTGATGTACACGGGCGACCCGACCAACCCGCAGCCCGCGGCACTGCTGACCGAGTCCTCGCGGGCGTACGACCCCTCGGGCCGGCTCGCGTCGATCACCGACGCGATGGGCAACGTCACCTCGTACACGTACACCGACGACGGTCTGACCGCGACGGTGACGAAGAAGAGCGGAGACGGCCAGAGCACCTACGTGCTGGAGTCGGACGCCTACGACGCGGCCGGGAACCTGCTCCAGTCCACCTCGGAGAACGGCGAGACGGTCACCAAGTACACCGTCGACGCCGCGTCCCGGACCACCGCCACGGAACTGGACCCGACCGGCGTGGACCGGGTGAGCACCGTCTCCTACACGCCGGACGACCAGGTCGCCAGCGAAACCGACCGTGACGCCTCCGGCTACGACCGCACCACCACCAACACCTACGACGACATGGGCAACCTGCTCAGCGAGACGCTCTACGGGGACGCCTCGGGTCATCCGGCGGGCTGGTGGAAGCTGGACCAGGGCTCGGGCACCTCGGTGACCGACTCCTCCGGTACCGGCAACACCGGTCAGGCGAGCAATGTCACCTGGACCGACTCGTCCGCCGGTCTCGCCGGGACGTCCACCACGCAGGGTGTGGCGACGAGCGGGCCGGTGCTGGACACGACCGCCTCGTACACCGTGTCGGCGTGGGTCAAGATGAGCTCGCTGCCGACTCACAACGCGACCATCGTGTCGCAGAACGGCACCACCAACAGCGCGTTCATGCTGCAGTACAACTACGTGCACGCCGGGTCGCCGCTGTGGAGCCTGGACGACACGAGCAAGGACGCGGCCGGGCCGACGTTCCCGGCGGCGTACTCCACCGCCGTTCCCGCCGTCGGTGCCTGGACCCATGTGGTCGGTGTCTACGACGCCTCCAACGGCTCCATGAAGCTGTACGTCAACGGCAGCCAGTCCGGCACCGCGGGCACCAACACCACTCCGTGGGCCGCGACCGGGCCGCTGACCATCGGCCGCGCCAAGTACGCGGGCGCCGACAGCGACGCCCTGCCCGGCGGTGTCTCCAACGTGCAGGTCTACCAGCGCGCCCTGTCCGCCACCGAGATCTCCTCGCTCTACGGCAAGGGCCGCACCGGCGGCACCGTCGGCTCCTCCACCGCACAGACCACCAAGTACGCCTATGACAAGCGTGGCCTCCCGTCGTCGATGACGGACGCGGAGAACCACACCACCGACTACAGCTACGACGAGGCCGGCAACCTCGCGCTCACCACCGCCCCGGCGGTCCAGGCGGAGAAGGACGGTGCCGACCTGGGCAGCGTCCGTCCGGTCACCGCATCCGGGTTCAACACCTTCGGTGAGGCGGTCGAGGAGAGGGACCCCAACCTCCAGGTCACCGACACGGCGTACGACGCGGAGGGCAACAAGGTCTCCGAGACCCTGCCGTCGTACACCCCGGCGGGCGCGTCGCAGCCCAACGCGGGCACGACCGTGTGGACCTACGACAGCGAAGGGAACCAGACCTCCGTCACCACGCCGGGCGGCAAGACCACGTCGAACCTGTTCGACCAGCTCGGCGACGTCGTCCAGACCACCGCGCCCGACGGCACCAAGACCCACGCCGTCTACGACACGGCCGGTGACCAGCTCTCGACGACCGACCCGACCGGTGCCCAGTTCCAGGCGACGTACGACTTCATGGGCCGTCCGCTGACGCAGACGACCCTGGAGCGCTACCCGTCGACCCGGACGCTGACCTCGACCAGCTCCTACGCGGTCACCACCGGCAACCCCTACGGCGCGCACGTCTCCTCGTCCACCAGCCCCGGCGGTGTGTCGTCGACGTACGCCTACAACCGCGCGGGCGACATCACCTCGGTCACCGACGCGGCCGGCAACGCCACCAAGTACGCCTACGACTTCGAGGGCAACCCGTCGAAGACGACCCTGGCGGACGGCACCTACACGACGACCGACTACAACGCGTCCGGCGACCCGACGGCCACGCACTCCTACGACGCCGGAGGCACCCAGCTCTGGAGCACGTCGCAGCAGTACGACGGTGTCGGCAACCTGACCGCCGCCACCGATGCCAACGGTCACACCAGCCAGTTCACCTATGACGCGGCCGGGACGATCACCCAGGAGACGCAGCCGGTCGACGCGACGACGTCGATCACCACGACCTTCGGCTACGACCAGGCGGGCAACCGCACCCGGTTCACCGACGGCCGCGGCAACTCCTGGCGCTACACGTACACCCCTTGGGGCCAGCAGGAGAAGGTGATCGAGCCGACCACGTCGAAGTTCACCTCGGCGGCCGACTCGACCACGACCTTCGCCTACGACGCGGACGGCCAGGCGACGAACGCCACTCTGCCGGGCGGCACCACGACGTCGATGACGTACGACGGCAACGGCCAGCTGAAGACGATGTCCGGCTCCGGCGCGGACGCGGTCACGGCCACCCGCAGCTTCTCCTACGACAACGACGGCCGCGTGCTGTCGGCGGACACGGCGGAAGCGGGCACGGCCGGAGCGGTCGACCACCAGAGCGCGACACACGACGCGTTCACCTACGACGACCGCGGTGACACCCTCACCACGTCGGGCTCGGCCGGTTCGTCCAGCTTCGCCTACGACAACGACGGCGCGATGACCTCGCGCACGGACGCCGCGGGCACCACGTCCTACGGCTACGACACCGCGGGCCGCCTGTCCTCGCTCAACGACGCGGCGACCGGCACCCAGCTCACCTACTCCTACGACCAGCTCAACCAGGTCAAGTCCGTCAAGTACGGTGCGACCGGCCAGACCCGCACCTTCGGCTACAACACCGCGCACGAACTCACCACCGACACCCTGGTGCAGGGCGCGTCGACCCTGGCGAGCTTCGCCTACGGCTACGACAAGAACGGCAACCTGACGTCGAAGACGACGACAGGCGTGTCGGGCGCGTCCAGCAACACCTACGGCTACGACTGGGCCAACCGCCTCACGTCGTGGAACAACGGCTCCACCAACACGACGTACGCGTACGACGCCTCGGGCAACCGCATCCGCAAGGGCTCGGACGTCTACACGTACGACCAGCGCGACCAGCTGACGTCGGACGGTGTCCACACCTACGACTACTCGGCGCGCGGCGCGATGACCCAGGAGTCGTCGTCGTCCGGCACGATGGCGTACAAGACGGACGCGTTCGGCGACCAGATCGTCGCGGGTGACCAGGCGTACAACCTGGACGCGCTGGGCCGCAACATCACCGACCGGGACACCTCGGCGGGCGGACTCACGCGGACCTTCGCCTACTCGGGCGGGGACAACACCATCGCCTCGGACGGCGACTTCACCTACACCCACGACACGGGCGGCGGTCTGGTCGGCGTGAAGCCGGTCGGCGGCGGCGCCGGAGTGCTGGCCCTCACCGACCAGCACGACGACGTGGTCGGCACCTTCGCCTCCGGCGCGACCGCGCTGGCCGGCTCGGCCTCCTACGACCCGCTGGGCAAGGTGGTCTCGCCGACCGACACGGTCACCGGTCACCTGGGCTTCCAGTCCGGCTGGACGGAGCCCGGCACGGGTGACGTGGGCACGGCCTCGCGCTGGTACAACCCGGACACCGGGCAGTTCCTCAACAAGGACAGCATGTCCTTGGACGCGGTGCCGAACTCGGTGGCGGCGAACCCGTTCGCCTACGTCGACGACAACCC
This sequence comes from Streptomyces seoulensis, assembly GCF_004328625.1. Lineage (NCBI taxonomy): Bacteria > Bacillati > Actinomycetota > Actinomycetes > Kitasatosporales > Streptomycetaceae > Streptomyces > Streptomyces seoulensis. The sequence goes on along the minus strand of NZ_CP032229.1, from coordinate 2,498,561 downwards.
GCTGGCCGGTACCGACGAGTCGGGCAACTGCTCCTGGTACGACGTGGTCTGCGGGGCGAAGAAGGCCGCGCACCATGTGGCCCACACGGTCAGGCACGTGGCGCACAAGGTCTACCACGCGGCCAAGCACGTGGCCCGCAAGGTGGTCCACGCCGTCAGGCACGTGGCACACAAGGTCGCGCACCGCGTGCGGGACGTCTACCACGCCACGGTCCGCGCCGTGCGCCGCGTCTACCACTACGCGGCCCGGCACGTCAGACGCGCGTATCACCAAGTGGTCCATGCGGTGCACTCGGCGTACCACGCGGTACGTAAGGCCGCGCACCGAGTGGTCCACGCGGTGAAGAAGGCCGCGAAGAAGGTCGCCCACGCGGTGAGGAAGGCCGCGCACGCGGTGGCCCATGCCGCCCGCACGGCCTACCACGCCACGGTCAAGGCGGCGAAGACGGCGACGAAGTTCGTCAAGAACCACGCCGCCGCGATCACGTCGCTCGTGGTCTCCACCGCGGTCTTCGCGGGCTGTGAGGCATTCACGGCCGGCATCGGCTCCATCGGCTGCGCGGCTGTCGCCGGTGCCGCGGGCGCCCTGGTCGAACAGGGCTTCAAGTGCGCCGACAACGGTGGCTCCGACTGCAGCATGGGCGCGTTCGCGGGCTCGGCGGTCGAGGGCGCGGTGACCGGCGCTCTCGGCGGAGCGCTCGGCTCACTCGGCGGCAAGATCCTCGCCAAGGCGGCCCCCAAGGCCATGGAGGTCGCGGGCGGCCTCTTCGGCAAGGGAGCGACAGAAGCAGGCGAGTCAGCCACCGCCGACGCGACGGACGAGGCCGCGGCAGCGGCGAAGTCCGAGGCATCCGGCACCAGGTCCCAGTCCCACTCGGACGAGGCACCGGCGGAGGAGGGACCTACCACCTGCGAGACCCACAGCTTCACCGGTTCCACTCAGGTCCTGATGGCCGACGGCACGACCAAGGCCATCGACCACATCAAGGTCGGCGACACGATTGCCAACTCGGTGCCCGGAGCGAAGGGCACAGAGGCGCACAAGGTCACCGCGGTGATCGTGACGCGTACGGACCACGACTTCGTGGATCTGGCGATTAAGAAGACAGGCGGCAAGCGTTCGGTGAAGTCCGGCGCCAAGTCCCTGGCCAAGAAGGCGGCCCGCAAGGCGGCCTTCGGCCTGGCAGCGTCCGCTGCGGTCCTGGGAGCACTGTCTGCCGGCCACAGCCACGGTGACACCCACTCGGCGACGGCACCGGTGGCGGCGGCCACCAAGGCGTCCTCGACAGCGCACCTGACAACGACCTTCCACCACCCCTTCTACGACGAGACGCAGTCCGCCTTCGTCGATGCCAAGGACCTCAAGCCCGGCGACGTCCTGCAGACGCCGACCGGCACGGCCCAGGTCACCGGTGTCCGCCTGTACCGCGCGAACACCACGACTTACGACCTGACCATCGGCGCGCTCCACACGTACTATGTGGACGCTGGCGACATACCGGTCCTGGTTCACAATTGCTTTAATGCTGCAGCCGAGCATGCGCAGCTGCCCAAGTGGGAAAGCGGTCAAATCGAGGGCAGGTGGGCGGCGCCTGGTCGCGCATCGGAAGGCATCAAAAGTGGCGAGAAGAGCAGTACTATGGCCAGGAATGCCCGCGACTTCCTCAAGGATAGGCTGCAGCAGTCTGGAATGCTGAGAGGCGGCGTCCCGGGAAATTACAGCCACGTTGAGCAGAAACTGGTTTCCAGGATGTTCGACGAGGCCGACCCGCTCGATGAAGTGGATGTTGTCATTAACCACACGGGTGGGCCCTGCCCTGAGGATCTTGGCTGCAACAAGGTCCTGGATGATGTCCTCCACGGAAGCGGCAAGACAATGAGGGTGCATTGGCGTGACGCCGCAGGTGAAATGAAGTGCAGAATGTACGGAATCGTGAAGGGTGGCGGGGGATGTTGAAAGGTGCTGAAGCGGTCTTCGCGAAGGAGCACAGCGGGTCGCCCTTGTTGCTTGCCTCGAGGGAAGCGGTTGATCGGATGATCGATGCGCTAATGGGTGGACATCCCCACGGCGAGATGGCCAAATTGACGTCTCTGGATCGAGAGACCCTCCCGTCAGGGGAGCCGGACCACGAGTTCTTGGTCGGTGTCGATCCGGACGGCAAAGTCGGCATCGTCTGCTTCGCGGATGCGGAGGCCAGCTTCGTTCCCAAAGGGGTGGCTGTCAGAGAAGAGGTGACCTACATGCTGCTCACCTATCCCAGGGATTTCCTGGAATCGCCAGAGATACCCATCGATCTTGTTCGCCGGGCAACGAAAGAGTTCGTACATTCCGGCGGCCTCAGGCCTACGTGCATTGAGTGGCAAGAAGAGCCGTACTGACCCGAGCCGTCCCTCGCTTCGATGTCGCGTGGTTCGCTGCTGGTGTCGAAGGTGTAGCTACCGGTCTTCCAGGTAGTTGCGGGCTCAGTGTCCGACGCATGGATTGAATTCCAGGAAGGCTCGTGGAGTTATTTCCGCGGGCCTTCCTGGCGCCTCCAAGGAAAGCTCCTATGAACCCTTTCATAGCCATAGCCGGCGTAAGCGCCCTCGGTTACGCCGCCGTCACCATCCCCCGTAACGCGCGCAAGGCTCGGGCCCAGCGGGCCGAGCAGGGGGCCAGGGCGAAGCGGGTCGTCATTGATCCCGTCGAGTTCGGGCTCGTGCCGGGGGATCAGCTCGATGAGCGGTATGCCGGGCCCGATCCGGAGGCGGATGCCGTTGCCGCGGCGGCTGTCGCCGGGGACTGGCGGGTCGCGGCCGGCTATCTGGCGGGGGCCGGGCGGGACTGGGATCTGCGGTGGTACCGGCTCGGCATCCTCGTGCACGCGGCCGTGGAGGACGACGGTTGGCTGCTGGAGTGGCGCAGGGAGTACCCGCACGACCCCGCCGCCGCTCTCGTCCACGCCGACGCGCTGATCGCGTTCGCCGGTGAGGCCCGCGGCGCCAAGGGCGCGAAGCACACCACCGCCGAACAGTTCGACAACTTCCACGAGTTGCTCGCGCAGGCGCTCCCCGCGTGCGAGGAAGCGGCCCGGATGGCCCCCGACGACCCGAGCCCCTGGGTCGCCCAGATCACCATCGCCCTCGGCCTGGGCTGGTCGCACGACCACTTCCGGGCGCTGTGGGCCGAGATCACCGCACGCGACCCGCACCACTTCGGCGCCCATGTGTCGGCCCTCCAGTACTGGTGCGCCAAGTGGCGCGGCTCCGACGAGCTGATGTTCACCTTCGCCGAAGAGGCCGTCGCCTCCGCGCCCCGAGGGAGCCTGCTCCCCGTACTGCGCCTGTACGCCGCGTTCGAGCACCAGTACCGGGTGAACGACCTGTCCGTCTACCAGAAGCCGTTCATGACCACGGCCATCGACGCCACCCTGGACGCGGTCGACCAGGTACCTGCCGACCACCACCGTCTCCCGACCGTCCGCCACCTGCTGGCCAACGCGCTGTTCCGCACCGAGCGGTTCGCGGAGGGCGTCGAGCAGTTCCGGGCCGTCGGCGCCTACATCGGCGGCGTGCCGTGGAGCTACTCCGGCAACTCGGTCAAGTCGTTCGTCCATGCCCGCACCAACACCTTCATCGGGTGGGACAAGGCGGGCCGCCCGGCACCCCCGGCCCGTGCCGCCCGCTGACGTGAACCCGGTTGTCCGACCCCTCGCCCAGGATCCGCGCATGTCGCTCGCCTCCCCGCTCCCTCCCCCGGACTTCGAGATCACGTCCGCCTATCCCGAAGTCGCCTGGCTGCGGCAGGCGGTGGCCGCGTGGGACTGGGCGGGGGTGCGCCAGCACCTCGCCGGACTGCCGCAGGGGAGCGACACCTCCCAGGTCTTCGGAACGGTGGCCGGGACGGAGGGCGTCGAGCGGGCCCTGCGCGACCTGGTGGCGGCCGCCCCCGACGACGTGTTCGCGCTGACCCTCCTCGGCGCCCGCGAGATCGCGATCGGCTGGGAGATCCGTACGGCGGCCCGCGCCGAGAGTGTGACCCGAGAGCAGTTCGCCACCTTCCACGCGCATCTGCGCACCGCCGAACAACTGCTCATACGCGCCACCGCCCTCGACCCGTCCTACGTCCCCGCCTGGGCCGAGCGGCTCAACACCGCCCGAGGGCTCGGGCTCGGCCAGAACGAGGCGCGCCGCCGCTATGACCGGCTGGCGAAGTCCCACCCGCACCACTTCACGGCCCAGACCCGGCTGCTCCAGCAACTGTGTCCCAAATGGGGCGGAAGCTGGGAGGCCGCCCACTCCTTCGCCCGTGACCGCATGCTCGGCGCCCCCGACGGCTCCCTGAGCGCGGGCCTGGTGGCGGAGGCGCACCTCGAGCACTGGCTGGACCTGGACGCGGGCGAGGAACGGCACGCGTACCTGCGGCAGTCCCACGTCCACGCGGAACTGGTCGAGGCCGCCGGACGGTCGGTGCTCCATCCGGAGTTCCGGCGCGATCCCGGCTGGGTCACCGTCGCGGGCTGTTTCGCCGCCCTGTTCTCCCTGATCGGCGACACCGCCCGCGCCGCCGCCCACTTCCGCGCGCTGGGCAACCTGGCGTCGAAGCTCCCGTGGAGCTACCTCGGCGATCCCGCCGAGGCGTACGTACGGCACCGGGACGCGGCCCTCGCACCGGCGTCCCCCACCTTCCCGCCCGCCGCGCACCGCGCCGAACCGAGGCCGTAGATGAACCCGCAGTCCGCCGTCCACCACACCGAGGTCGACGGCATACCCACCCTCTTCACGTACGCCGCCGGGCCGATGCGCGCCGGGCTCGTCTTCCGGGTCGGGGTCGCCGACGAGACCCTCGGCCGGGCCGGGCTCACCCATCTGACCGAGCATCTCGCGCTGTACCGGCAGGGCGTGGCGGACTACCACTACAACGGCGCGACCAAGGCCGCGTTCACCCACTTCCACGTGGAGGGCACCGAGCACGAGGTCGTCGCCTACCTCACCGGTGTCTGCGCCTCCCTCACCGACCTGCCCATGGACCGGCTGGAGACGGAGAAGGAGATCCTGCGCACCGAGGAGTCCCGCCGCGACACGAGTTCGCTCCCGCTGTGGCGGTACGGCGCCCAGGGGTACGGCCTGGTCAGCTACCCGGAGTGGGGTGTGCGCGACGCGAGCGCGCAGGATGTGTGGCAGTGGGCGCAGAGCTGGTTCACGTCGGACAACGCGGTGCTCTGGATCGCCGGTGAGCGCATCCCGGCCGGCCTCTTGCTCAAGCTGTCCGCGGGCGACCGGCGACCGATGCCCACGGTGACCTCGGCCCTGCCGGTCCCCCCGGCGTACTTCTCGAACGGCAGCGGCGGCGTCCTGCTGGATTCCGTGGTCGCCGACACGGCCGCCGCCCGGCTGTACTCGGCGGTCCTGGAGCGCGAACTGACCCGAGCCCTGCGCCAGGAGGGCGGCCACTCGTACACGACCGCGAGCGACCTCACGTCCCGGCGGGACGGTTTCGCCGTCATGACGGCGTTCGCGGACGCGCTGCCCGCCAAGCAGGACGCGGTGCTCGGCGGCTTCGTGGACGTGCTCGCCGGGTTCCGGGCGGGCCGGATCGCCCAGGCCGACCTGGACGCGGTGCGCGGCCGCGCCGACGCCGCCCTGACGGCGCCCGACGCGGCGGCGCGACGGCTGCCCGGCATGGCGGAGGACCTGCTCGCGGGGCGGACGCCGCGCGATGCCGGTGAACTGCGGGCCGAACTGTGGACGGTGACGCCCGGACAGCTGCACGAGGTGGCCCTGGAGGCCGCGGGAACGGCCCTCATGCAGGTGCCCGCCGGGCACTCGGCGGACTGGGCCGGGTACACGGCGGCCCCGACCTCCTCCGACGACGCGGTCACCGGCCGGCGCTTCATCACGGGACGCGCGGGCGACGCCGAGCTGACCGTGGGCGACGACGGCGTCAGCCTGACGGAACGGTCGGCCCCCGGACCCGACGGGACGCGGGTGGCGACCGTCCGCTACCGCTCCTGTGCCGCCATGCTGAGCTGGCCCGACGGAGGCCGTCGGCTCATCGGTACCGACGGCCTGACCGTCGACGTGGAGCCCGCGGTGTACGGCGTCGAGGCGGGCACCGTGGCGGTCATCGACGCCGCGGTACCGCCGGACGCGGTGGTGCTGCTGCCACCCCGGTCCAATCCACCGCGCCTGGACAGGGCACCGGCGTCCGGCACCACCACAGCCGCACGCGCCAAGGCGATCCCACCCACCGCCGGCACCGCCACGGCCGACCGGCCCCGGCGCACCGCGGGCCAGACGGTGGCGATGGTCCTGCTCGGGGTCCTGGGCGGCTGCTTCGCCCTGCTCGCCCTCATGCTCACCGTCTTCGGCGCGGACGACCCGGACACCAGCACCGGCGAGTGGCTCGCCATCTCGGGGTTCCTGTGGGGGGTCACCGTCCTGCTGGTGTGGCCCGCCGCACGGATCGCGCGCCGCACCGGCCGAACGTGAAGGTGCCGATTCGCCCAGTTCTCCTGGTGCTTAAGCGAGTCTTGTGATTTTCATGGCGGGATCTTTTATGGCCATCAGACCGGCGTGGGCTACGGTGCCATCCGATTTCGACATCGTGGATACGTGTCGGCAGCCGTAGACCCGTGTCGGCCCGCAGCAGGAGAGCAGGTAGTTCGTGACCAAGCAGGTCCGGCAGGTGACGCAGTCGCGTCCGGCGGCGGCGCGGCGGCCGGAGGGAGGGATCGCCCGCTTCGGCCGGGCTCTCGTCTCCTGGCTGCGCTCCCTCAGCAGGCGCACGATCATGCTCGCCGCGGGTGCCCTGGCCGTCGTCGCCGCGGTCGTCGTGGTGTGCGCGTTCCTCTTCGGCGGTGACGAGCGGCCGCCCGTACCCGACACCCGTGCGCGGCACTACACCGAGATCGACGCCTGCCTGCTCACCGGCAAGGACGGCATCACGGCCGGCACCCCCGCCGCGGCCGTCTGGCAGGGCATGCAGGACGCCTCCCTCAAGACGCACGCGCGGGTGAACTACCAGCAGGTGATGGGGGAGCAGAGCGCGGGCAACGCGCGGCCGTACCTCAACGGCATGCTCCAGGGTGCCTGCGAGGTCGTCGTGGCGGTCGGCGGCCCTGAGGTCTCCGTCGCGGCGGAGGCGGCGCCGAAGTACGGCAAGACCGACTTCGTACTGGTCGGCGGCGGGCACTCCGGGGACAACGTCTCGGTGGTCCGCACCGGCGCCGGGCTGCGGGCCGACGTGGCCAGCGCGATCGAGCGGGCGGTCGACGCGAAGAGCTAGGGGCGTCCCGGCGGTTACGCCGGTGCGACGCGGGAATCACCGGCGGCGGTGCCCGAACTCGCAGTGAATCGTTGGTCCAATGGGTTGGCCGGAGCAGTGCGGCTGCCTAACATCGATCACCGCAAGACTTTGTGCACCGTCGCACAATCTCCTCAGGAGGTTCCCCTTGCTCCGCCGCCGTCGCACCACGCTGGTCCTCACCGCCGCGATCGCCGCCGCGGCCCCGCTCCTGACCGCCTGCGGCAACGACGCGCATCCCGGCGCCGCGGCCGTCGTCGGCGGGCAGCGGATCACCGTGTCGCAGCTGGAGAGCCGGGTGAACGAGGTACGGGCGGCCCAGCGGGCCGAGGTGACCGACCAGGCCCAGTACCAGCAGGTCCTCGCCTCCACCGGCAGCCTCACCCGCGACACCCTGCACAACATGGTCCTGGACCAGGTGCTGCACCGCGCCGCGCGCGACCAGGGCGTCACGGTCACCCGCAAGGAGATCCAGCGGATGCACGCCGACCTGGAGAAGCAGGCCGGCGGGGCCAAGCAGCTCCAGTCCGCCTGGCTCCAGAAGTACGGCATCGCCCCCGAACGGCTCGACGACAACCTCGGCCTCCAGATCGAGGCGCAGAAGCTCGCCGCCAAGCTCGGCACCGACACCAGCCAGCCCCCGTTCTGGGACGCCCTGTCCAAGGCGTCCAAGGAACTCCACATCGACCTGAACCCCCGCTACGGCGCCTGGGACGTGGCCAAGAGCAGCCGGGTCGACGCCCGTACGCCCTGGCTGCGGGACGCCTCGGCGGCACTGAGCGCCTGAGCGCGTTACGTCCGGCGCGGGCCGGGTGACCTGCTGGTTCCCGGCCCCGCACGGCGCGTCGGTCGTACGATCACAGGACTCCTCCACCCCTGTGGATAACCCGGCCCGTCATTCCGCGTCCTGGGTTACGTTCGGATCGTGAACGCAATCAGCTCCGCATCCGCCCCTGGCCGCATCGTCCTGCTCACCACCAGCCACCGCGTCGCCCCCGGCCTGCTGTCCTGGCCGGCCTGGCAGGCGCTGCGCTCCGCCGACGCCGTGCTGTGCGCGGACGGCGCGCATCCGCAGGTTCCGTATCTGCGGGAGGCCGGGATAGCGGTGACGGAGGCGTCCCCGACCGCCGAGGAACTGGTCGACGCCTGCGCGGGCGACCGCACGGTGGTCGTCGTCGCCACCGGTGAGGGGGAGCCCGCCCTCACCGACGGCCTCGCCCGGCTCGCCGGGTCCGGCCGGGTGCGGATGCCCGAGCTCGAACTGCTCCCCGCCTCCTACGACCTGCCCGGCGCCCGCCTCCTCGACCTCGTCCAGGTCATGGACCGCATCCGCGCCGAATGCCCCTGGTCATCCCGGCAGACCCACGAGGGCCTGGCCAAGTACGGCATCGAGGAGGCGTACGAACTGGTCGAGGCCATCGAGGCGGGCGACCGCGAGGAGCTGCGGGAGGAGCTGGGAGACGTGCTGCTCCAGGTCGTCTTCCACTCCCGCATCGCCGAGGAGGACGGGGAGGCTCCCTTCTCCATCGACGACGTCGCCGGGGGCATCGTCGCCAAGCTGATCCACCGTCACCCGCATGTCTTCGGCGAGGAGGAGGCCGAGACCCCCGAGGACGTCAAGGCGCACTGGCTGCGCACCAAGGCCGAGGAGAAGCAGCGCAGCTCGGTCACCGACGGCGTCCCCCTCGGCCAGCCCGGCCTCGCCCTCGCCGCCAAGCTCGCCTCCCGCGTCCGCACCGCCGGCCTGGACGTACCCCTGCCCCAGGGCGACGGCATCGGATACGAACTGCTGGACCTGGCCGCCCGCGCCGAGCAGGCGGGCGTCGACCCGGAAGCGGCCCTGAGAGCAGCCGCCCGCGCCTACCGGGACGCGATACGTACGGCCGAGGGCGTCGCCGCCCCGGACACCAGTACCGACACCGACACCGAGTAGCCCCGCCGGATACCGTCGGGGAGTGACCCAGCCGCACCAGCCCACCCCCGACGACCCCACCCCCGGAACCCCCGGAGCAACTGCCGACGCCCCCGCCGGAGCACCCTCCGGACCCCCCGCCGAGCCCCCGGCCGGGGACCCCGCCCCGGACCTCTTCACCTGGGAGTTCGCCGCCGACCCCTACCCCGCCTACGCCTGGCTGCGGGAGCACGCCCCGGTGCGCTGGACCAAGCTGCCCAGCGGGGTGGACGCGTGGCTGGTCACCCGGTACGCCGATGCCAAGCAGGCCCTGGCCGACCAGCGGCTCAGCAAGAACCCGGCGCACCACGCCGAGACCGCGCAGGCCAAGGGCAAGACCGGTATCCCCGGTGAGCGCAAGGCCGACCTGATGACCCACCTGCTGAACATCGACCCGCCGGACCACACCCGGCTGCGGCGGCTGGTCAGCAAGGCGTTCACCCCGCGCCGGGTCGCCGAGTTCGCGGGCCGGGTGCAGGAGCTGACGGACGACCTCATCGACCGGTTCGCCGAGAAGGGTTCGGCCGACCTGATCCACGAGTTCGCCTTCCCGCTCCCCATCTACGCCATCTGCGACCTGCTCGGCGTCCCGCGCGAGGACCAGGACGACTTCCGGGACTGGGCGGGGATGATGATCCGGCACGGCGGCGGGCCCAGGGGCGGGGTGGCGCGTTCGGTGAAGAAGATGCGGGGCTATCTCGCGGACCTCATCCACCGCAAGCGCCAGGCACTCCCCGCCGAGCCCGCGCCCGGCGAGGACCTCATCTCGGCGCTCATCCGGGCCTCCGACCACGGCGAGCACCTCACCGAGAACGAGGCCGCCGCCATGGCCTTCATCCTGCTGTTCGCGGGCTTCGAGACCACCGTCAACCTCATCGGCAACGGCACCTACGCGCTGCTCACCCACCCCGGGGAGCGCCGCAGGCTGGAGCTCTCGCTGGCGGCGGGGGAGACCGGCCTGCTCCAGACCGGGGTGGAGGAACTGCTGCGCTACGACGGGCCGGTGGAGCTGGCGACCTGGCGTTATGCCACCGAGCCGCTCACCATCGGCGGCCAGGACATCGCGGCCGGGGACCCGGTGCTGGTGGTCCTCGCGGCGGCGGACCGCGACCCCGAGCGGTTCGCCGACCCGGACCTGCTGGACCTCGGCCGCCGCGACAACCAGCACCTGGGGTACGGACACGGCATCCACTACTGCGTGGGCGCCCCGCTCGCCCGGCTGGAGGGACAGACCGCGCTGGCCACCCTGCTCACCCGGCTCCCGGACCTCGCCCTCGCGGCCGACCCGGCCGAACTCCGCTGGCGCGGCGGCCTGATCATGCGTGGACTGCGCACACTGCCGGTGGAGTTCACACCGGTCGGCCCCAGTCGTGAAAGCACACATGACGGACGTTCAACTATGTGATCTTCACGTGATCTCTGCGGCATGAACTTGTGACAAGTGTTCGTCTGACGCTACGTTCACCCATCAGTGTGGCGCCGAGCACCACTCGCCACGCCGTACCGCTGTCGCACGAAAGGCAACCGCATGCTCTCCGGGAACGGTAGGCACCGTCGCCCCCGCCAGGCTCCGGCGCTCCTCGTCGCGGCCGGCGTGACCACGTCGGCCATCGCCATCCCGCTCCTCGGGGCGGCGAGCGCCCACGCGGCAGACGGCACCACCTGGGACAAGGTCGCCGAGTGCGAGAGCGGAGGCTCCTGGAGCGCCGACACCGGCAACGGTTACTACGGCGGCCTCCAGATATCCCAGGACGACTGGGACAAGTACGGCGGCACGCAGTACGCGGCCAGCGCCGACCAGGCCAGCCGTTCGCAGCAGATCTCGGTGGCCGAGAAGATCCTGGCCGACCAGGGCACCACCCACTGGGCCACCTGCGCCCTGCTCGCCGGACTCACCTCCAACTCCGGCTCGGTGGACGTCGACACGGGCGTGAGCGAGTCCCCCTCCACCGGTGACAGCGGCTCGGACAAGGGTGACGGCACGTCGAGCGAGGCTCCCGACGCGGACGCTTCGTCCGATGGTTCCGGCTCGTCCGGACTGGGTAATTCCTCCCCCTCGTCCGACTCGTCCGAGTCGTCCGACTCCGCCAAGGAGACCGGAAAGCCGTCCCCGAGCGCGAGCGAGAAGGACACCGCAGGCGACGCCAAGAAGGACACCGGCGCCGACCGTTCGGACGCGTCCGCGCCCCCGGCCACCGACCACGGGTACAAGGACGGCGGTTCGCCCTCCAGCGCCCCCGCGGCGGAGGACGACGAGTCGTGGGAGGACGGCGGCTCCTGGAGCCTCGTCGACACCGGCGACCTCGGCGGCGGCCGGCACCGCGGCGGCAGCGCCGACGAGAGCGTGACGGAGGATCAGCACACGGCCGGCACGGGCCGCCACGCCACCGCCTCTGCGGGCAGCGCCTACACCGTCCGTGACGGTGACACCCTCGGCTCCATCGCCGACTCCCTTGACGTGGACGGCGGCTGGGAGGCCCTCTACTCCGCGAACAAGCAGGCCATCGGCGCCGACCCGAACCATGTCGACCCGGGTCAGACCCTGAAGGTGCCGGGCGAATAGGGCGAACGGGCGGCACATGGCGGCATTTGACGCCCCGCTATATTCTTATATGTCCTATTTGGCGAAAGTGTGGGATGACTCTCAGAAGACCTGATCGTCTTTGAATTTCGCCGCGCGGCATGTCTACGGTCGGGACCGCTCGTCACCACGAGCACCCGTGGCCGCAACGCCGAATCCTGCCAGCGGCCGTCGGGGACAGTCGTCGCGTCAAGCGCCGTAGGCAGGAGCGGGGGACCCAAGGTAGGTGCCCGAACCGGTGTCTGACACCGGAACGGGCTTGGGGTGGAGCCACGCCTTCCAGAAGTACCGGGGAGGGGTGGCCGGGCAACTCAACCGGCCCGAACCCGACAGCTCACCTCGCAGGCGTCGGTGAGGGGATCGATCCATGCTGTTCTCCAGCAAGGGCAAGCGCCGTCGCCCGTCCAAGACCGTCCGTGTCCTCGCGCTCGCCGGTGTCGCCGGTGCGGCCGTCGCGGGCCCGGTGATGGCGTCGGGCAGCGCCTCCGCCGCCACCGGTTCCGAGTGGGACGCCGTCGCCCAGTGCGAGTCGGGCGGCAACTGGTCCATCAACACCGGCAACGGGTACTACGGCGGGCTCCAGTTCTCCGCCTCCACCTGGGCCGCGTACGGCGGCACGCAGTACGCCGCCACCGCCGACAAGGCGAGCAAGGAACAGCAGATCACCGTCGCCGAGAAGGTGCTCTCCGCCCAGGGCAAGGGCGCCTGGCCGGTCTGCGGCACGGGCCTGTCCAGCACGCCGTACAGCGGTTCCGCCGCCCCGGCGAGCCCGGCTCCCTCGACGAACACCACGTCGGACGACAAGGCCGCGGCCGACACCTCCGACCGCACCGCCGACGACCAGGCCGCCTCCCGCTCCACCGAGCGTCCGGACGCGAGCAAGACCGTCACCACCCCGACCGGTGACAAGGTCAAGAAGGGCGACGGCGAGTACAAGGTGGTCAAGGGCGACACGCTCAGCTCCATCGCCGCCAAGCACAAGGTCGAGGGCGGCTGGAAGAAGCTGTTCGACCTGAACAAGGACATCGTCGAGAAGGCCGACTTCATCTTCCCCGGCCAGATGCTGCACCTGAAGTAACCGCGACCCGCTCGGCGGCAGGCCCCCGATGTCCTGCCCCGAGCTTCCGGTCCCCTGACGGACCCCCCGCCCCGGTGCGCGTTCCCCCCGCGTGCCGGGGCGGTGCGCGTTCCGCGACGGTCCACCCCGCCGACCCGGAACCTTTGCCCAGAACCCTTTGTTCCGGGCGGGAACAATGGGTACCGTCTCCCTGTCCCACCCCGTCCACGAGGCGGTCGGTCGAGTGCCGACGCCCCTGGGACGGTTAGGCTCTAGACGCAAGGCATGCCATCCGGCGCACGCCCCGCACTCATCGCGTCACATCCATGAAGGAGATGCTCGTGCCGTCCATCGACGTCGTCGTAGCCCGGGAAATCCTGGACTCCCGAGGCAACCCCACGGTCGAGGTCGAGGTCGGCCTCGACGACGGCAGCACGGGTCGTGCCGCCGTCCCGTCCGGCGCCTCCACCGGTGCCTTCGAGGCCATCGAGCTGCGTGACGGTGACCCGAACCGCTACCAGGGCAAGGGTGTCGAGAAGGCCGTCCTGGCCGTCATCGAGCAGATCGGCCCGGAGCTCGTCGGCTACGACGCCACCGAGCAGCGCCTGATCGACCAGGCCATGTTCGACCTGGACGCCACCGACAACAAGGGCTCGCTCGGCGCCAACGCCATCCTCGGCGTCTCCCTCGCCGTCGCCCACGCCGCCTCCGAGGCCAGCGACCTGCCGCTCTTCCGCTACCTGGGCGGCCCCAACGCGCACCTGCTGCCGGTGCCGATGATGAACATCCTGAACGGCGGCTCGCACGCCGACTCCAACGTGGACATCCAGGAGTTCATGATCGCTCCGATCGGCGCGGAGTCCTTCTCCGAGGCCGTCCGCTGGGGCGCCGAGGTCTACCACACCCTCAAGAAGGTCCTGAAGAGCAAGGGCCTCGCCACCGGTCTCGGCGACGAGGGCGGCTTCGCGCCGAACCTCGGCTCCAACCGTGAGGCCCTCGACCTCATCCTCGAGGCCATCAAGGAGGCCGGCTACACCCCCGGCGAGCAGATCGCCCTCGCGCTCGACGTCGCCGCGTCCGAGTTCTACAAGGACGGCAAGTACCTCTTCGAGGGCAAGGAGCGCTCCGCCGCCGAGATGACGGAGTACTACGAGGAGCTGGTGGCGGCCTACCCGCTGGTCTCCATCGAGGACCCGCTGTTCGAGGACGACTGGGCGGGCTGGAAGGTCCTCACCGACCGCATCGGCGACAAGGTGCAGATCGTCGGCGACGACCTCTTCGTCACCAACCCCGAGCGCCTCGCCCGCGGCATCGAGGAGGGCATCGCCAACGCCCTGCTGGTCAAGGTCAACCAGATCGGCTCGCTGACCGAGACCCTGGACGCCGTCGAGATGGCCCAGCGCAACGGCTACAAGTGCATGATGTCCCACCGCTCCGGCGAGACCGAGGACGTCACCATCGCCGACCTGGCCGTCGCCACCAACTGCGGTCAGATCAAGACCGGCGCCCCGGCGCGCTCCGAGCGCGTCGCCAAGTACAACCAGCTCCTGCGCATCGAGGAGATCCTCGACGACGCCGCGGTCTACGCCGGCCGCAGCGCCTTCCCGCGCTTCAAGGGCTGATCCGGCGCGGGTCGGCGTGAGCCGGCCCCGCCCGTCGTACGTACGTCCCCGGACGCGGTCCCGTACCGTGTCCGGGGACGTACGCGCGTGTGAACCCAGCAGCGCGGCGGAGCCAGCAGCACAGCAGAAGACGCACAGGCACAGTGGAGGCGGAGAGCCAGATGGCCGCGAGGGACCGGGACCGTTTCTCCACCACGACCAGGCTGCGGCTGCTCGGTGAGCAGACGGCGGCCCGCGTCTACCGCTCCCAGGCCAAGCGGCAGGTCCGCCGCTCCCGGCTCACCGGCCGCGCCGCCCTGCTGGCCCTGGTGCTCTGCTCGATGATCGTGGCGCTCGCCTACCCGATGCGGCAGTACGTCTCCCAGCGCGCCGAGATCGCGGACCTGAGGCACCGCCAGGAGCAGGCCCACGCCCGGGTCGAGCAGCTCAGGGACGCCAAGGCCCGCTGGCAGGACGACGCCTACGCCGAACAGCAGATCCGACGCAGGCTGCACTATGTGATGCCCGGTGAGACCGGGTACGTCGTGATCGACCCGGGTGCCGCCCAGCAGTCCCGTACCGACCGGGGCGCCGCCCACCGGCCCTGGTACGCCAACGTCTGGGACGGCGTCGACAAGTCCGACGCCTCCGACCGGTGACCGGCACCCGCCGGTGACCGAAGACAAGCCACTTGAAGACAAGCCACTTACGGAAGCAGTCATGGAAACGCCCCCGCCCCACACCCCGCGCACCGAGCCCACCGAGGCGGACATCGCCGCCTTCGAGCTCCAGCTCGGCCGCCCGCCGCGCGGCCTGCGGGCCATCGCCCACCGCTGCCCCTGCGGCCAGCCGGACGTCGTGGAGACGGCGCCCCGGCTGCCCGACGGCACGCCCTTCCCGACGACGTACTACCTGACGTGCCCCCGCGCCGCCTCGGCCATCGGCACGCTGGAGGCCAACGGCGTCATGAAGGAGATGACCGAGCGGCTCCAGAGCGACCCGGAGCTGGCCGCGGCCTACCGGGCGGCGCACGAGGACTACATCCGGCGCCGGGACGAGATCGAGGTGCTGGCGGGCTTCCCCAGCGCCGGCGGCATGCCCGACCGGGTGAAGTGCCTGCACGTCCTGGTCGCCCACTCGCTGGCCGCCGGACCGGGTGTGAACCCGCTGGGCGACGAGGCCATCGCCATGCTGCCCGAGTGGTGGGCGAAGGGCCCCTGCGTGGTCCCCGACGCCTGCGCGGCGGAGGCCGGGTCCGGCGCGGAGGAGCAGCGATGACCCGGGTGGCCGCCGTGGACTGCGGCACCAACTCCATCCGCCTGCTGGTCGCGGACGCCGACCCCGAGACGGGTGAACTGACCGACCTGGACCGCCGGATGACGATCGTGCGGCTCGGCCAGGGCGTCGACCGCACCGGCCGCCTCGCCCCCGAGGCGCTGGAGCGCACCTTCGCCGCGTGCCGGGAGTACGCCCAGGTCATCCGCGACCTCGGCGCGACGAAGGTGCGGTTCGTCGCCACCTCCGCCTCGCGCGACGCGGAGAACCGGGACGAGTTCGTGCGCGGGGTCGTGGACATCCTCGGGGTGGAGCCGGAGGTCATCACCGGCGACCAGGAGGCCGAGTTCTCCTTCACCGGCGCGACCAGGGAGCTGTCCGGCGGCGACGGTCCGGCGAAGCCGTATCTGGTGGTGGACATCGGCGGCGGCTCCACCGAGTTCGTCGTCGGGGACGACCGTGTGGGCGCCGCGCGGTCGGTGGACATCGGCTGCGTGCGGCTGACCGAGCGGCACCTGGTGCACGACGGCAAGGTCACCGACCCGCCCGCGCACGAGCAGGTCGCCGCCATAAGGGCCGACATCGCCGCCGCGCTGGACCTGGCCGCCGAGGCGGTGCCGCTGGACGAGGCGCGCACCCTGGTCGGGCTCGCGGGCTCGGTCACCACGGTGGCCGCCATCGCGCTGGAGCTGCCGGAGTACGACTCCGCGCGCATCCACCACTCCCGCATCTCGCGGGCCCGGGTCCGCCAGATCACCGAGTGGCTGCTCAGCTCCTCGCACGCCGAGCGTGCGGAGATCCCCTCCATGCACCCCGGCCGGGTGGACGTGATCGGCGCGGGCGCCCTCGTGCTGCTCGCGATCATGGAGCGCATCGGCGCGGATGAGGTCGTCGTCAGCGAGCACGACATCCTCGACGGCATCGCGTGGTCCATCGCCTGATCCCGCGCGACCGCTCCGACGGCCGTACCGGCACGGCTTGTTACCGTCCGGTAGTGTGCGGCTGAGCAGCCGGGACGACGTTTGAGCGCCCTCGTGGGGCGGCTGACACGCCGCTTCGCGGGGGTCTCGGGACAACCTTCGTGAAGTTCTTCACAAGGAATTCGGCCCCGGTGGGGGACGCAAGGGTCCGCATTGACCCGTTCGGGGCCCGGACGGCCCCTGGAGCATGATCACGACCGTATTGCGACGGGGTTTCGGCGGGGTGTCCGGAGCGTCTGCGCGGGGTGTCGCGGGAGGGGTCTGAGGGGTCGGAAAGCCAGCTCAAGCGGCATTGACAACGCACCCCGTTCACGTGGGGTTCCCCCTTGTGAACATGACCTGCGTCACGCGAGTGGCGGAGGATAACACACCCCCTCTCCAAGCTTGTGAAGGGGCGCACGAGCTACCCCCTCGGGGCGGGTGGATACTCGATGGCATGAGCACCACGGAGCGTCCCAGGATCCTCGTAGTAGGCGGTGGGTACGTAGGCCTGTACGCAGCTCGGCGCATCCTCAAGAAGATGCGCTTCGGAGAGGCGACCGTCACGGTCGTCGACCCCCGGTCGTACATGACCTACCAGCCCTTCCTCCCCGAAACCGCCGCCGGCAACATCTCCCCTCGCCACGTCGTCGTACCGCTGCGACGCGTGCTGCCGAAGGCGGAGGTCCTCACCGGCCGGGTCACCACCATCGACCAGGACCGCAAGGTCGCCACGATCGCCCCCCTCGTGGGCGAGGCGTACGAGCTGCCGTTCGACTACCTGGTCATCGCCATGGGCGCGGTCTCGCGAACCTTCCCGATCCCCGGCCTCGCCGAGCAGGGCATCGGCATGAAGGGCATCGAGGAGGCCATCGGCCTGCGCAACCACGTCCTGGAGCAGCTGGACAAGGCCGACTCCACGACCGACGAGGAGATCCGCCGCAAGGCGCTCACCTTCGTCTTCATCGGCGGTGGCTTCGCGGGCGCGGAGACCATCGGCGAGGTCGAGGACATGGCCCGCGACGCCGCCAAGTACTACAAGAACGTGTCCCGCGAGGACATGCGCTTCGTCCTGGTCGACGCCGCCGACAAGATCCTCCCCGAGGTCGGCCCCAAGCTCGGCCAGTACGGCAAGGAGCACCTGGAGAGCCGCGGTGTGGAGATCTACCTCTCCACCTCGATGGACTCCTGCGTCGACGGCCACGTCGTGCTGAAGAACGGCCTCGAGGTCGACTCCGACACGATCGTCTGGACCGCGGGCGTCAAGCCCAACCCGGCCCTCACCCGCTTCGGCCTGCCCCTCGGCCCGCGCGGCCACGTCGACTGCGCCCCGACCCTCCAGGTCCAGGGCACCGACTACATCTGGGCCGCCGGCGACAACGCCCAGGTGCCCGACCTCGTCGGCCGCAAGGCGGGCAACGAGAACGCCTGGTGCCCGCCGAACGCCCAGCACGCGCTGCGCCAGGCCAAGGTCCTCGGCGACAACGTGGTCTCCGGCATGCGGGGCTTCCCGCAGAAGGACTACGAGCACGCCAACAAGGGTGCCGTCGCGGGTCTCGGCCTGCACAAGGGCGTGGCGATGATCGTCATGGGCAAGATGAAGATCAAGCTCAAGGGCCGTCTCGCCTGGTACATGCACCGCGGTTACCACGGTATGGCCATGCCGACCTTCAACCGCAAGATCCGCGTCTTCGCGGACTGGACCCTCGGCATGTTCCTCAAGCGCGAGGTCGTCGCCCTCGGCGCCATGGAGCACCCGCGCGAGGAGTTCTACGAGGCCGCCAAGCCCGCCCCGGTCGCCGCCGCGCCGAAGACCGAGGAGAAGGCCAAGGCCAGCTGACCTCCTGTCAGCATCCTCACCCTGTCCGACCCGAAGGACCTTCCGCCATCCGTGGTGCGGGAGGTCCTTCGGCGTTCCCGGCCGCGCCCCCTGTTTTGCCCTGTCGTAACCCCAATGCGGGACTGTGCCGGGTACGGCGCGGTGTTTACGTGGTAACGGACATCCGGGATCGTCGTCTTGGAGGTGTGCGTCATGGCCGACGCCGCGTCGCGCTTGGTGAGTGTCGCCGAACAACTGCTGGGAGCCCCCCTCCCGGTGCGGGTACGTGCCTGGGACGGCTCCCAGGCCGGGCCGCCGGGGGCCCCCGTGATCGTCGTGCGCAACCGGCGCGCCCTGCGCCGCATGCTGTTCAAGCCGGGCGAACTGGGCATGGCCCGCGCCTGGGTGGCCGGGGACCTGGACATCGAGGGCGATCTCTACACCGCCCTCGGCGCCATGGCCGGCCTGCTGTGGGAGCACGACGACGAGGGCGGCGGCCGCTCCCTCGCCGACACCGTGCGCGACCCCGCCGCGCGGGCCGCCGTCCGCGACCTGATCCGGCTCGTCGGTCCGCCGCTGCCGCCCGCCCCGCCGCGCGAGGAGGTCCGCAGACGGCGCCATCTGCACACCCGCCGCACCGACAAGCGGGCCATCAGCCACCACTACGACGTGGGCAACGACTTCTACGCCCTCGTCCTCGGCCCGTCCATGGTGTACTCCTGCGCCTACTGGGAGGCCCCGGAGGAAGGCGTTTCGCTGGAGACCGCCCAGCGCGACAAGCTCGAACTCGTCTGTCGCAAGCTCGGTCTGAAGCCCGGTCAGCGGCTGCTGGACGTGGGCTGCGGCTGGGGCTCGATGGCCGTGCACGCCGCCCGCGAGCACGGGGTGAGCGTCGTCGGCGTCACCCTCTCCCAGGAGCAGGCCGCCTTCGCCCGCAAGCGCGTCGCCGACGAGGGCCTCACCGACCGCGTCGAGATCCGCGTCCAGGACTACCGCGACGTCCGCGACGGCCCCTACGACGCGATCTCCTCCATCGGCATGGCCGAACACGTCGGCGCCGAACGCTACCTGGAGTACGCCCGCGACCTGTACGGCCTGCTGAAGCCCGGCGGACGCCTGCTCAACCACCAGATCGCCCGCCGCCCCCAGCAGGACGAGACGGCGTACGAGGTGGACGCCTTCATCGACTCCTACGTCTTCCCCGACGGCGAACTCGCCCCGCTCGGCACCACCGTCACCATGCTGGAGCGCGCCGGGTTCGAGGTGCGGGACGTGGAGTCGCTGCGCGAGCACTACGCCCGCACCCTGCGCGCCTGGGTGACCAACCTGGAGGGCGACTGGGCCCGCGCCACCCGGCTCGCCGGGTTCGGCCGGGCCCGGGTGTGGCGGCTGTACATGGCGGCCTCGGCGCTGGCCTTCGAGCGCAACCAGATCGGCGTCAACCAGGTCCTCGCCGTCCGCACCCCGGAGACCGGCACGTCGGGCCTCCCGGCGCGCACCCGCACCTGGAACACCTGACGAACGACCGTGGGGCCCCGTTCCGATCCCGGAACGGGGCCCCACGACTGTGTCCGAGGGCTACTCGGCCTTGATCGCGCCGAGCACGTTCAGCCTGGCCGCGCGCCGGGCCGGCCACAGCGCCGCCAGCACGCCGACCAGGGCCGCCAGCAGCAGGAACAGCACCAGCCGGGACCAGGGCAGCACCAGCTCGTACGTCGCCATCTTCGTGCCCAGCAGCTCACCGGCCGCCCAGCCGAAGAACACGCCGAGCCCGATGCCCAGCACCCCGCCGAACAGCGAGATCACCAGGGACTCCAGCCGGACCATCCGCTTCACCGACCCGCGCTCCAGGCCGATCGCGCGCAGCATCCCGATCTCCTGGGAGCGCTCGAACACCGACATGGCCAGCGTGTTGATGACACCGAGCACCGCGACCACCACGGCCATGCCGAGCAGGCCGTAGACCAGGTTCAGCATCAGCGTGAAGACCTTGGCGATGCCGTCGGTGATGTCCTGCTTGTCCTGCACCTGGATGGCCGGGTTGGAGCCGAGGGCCTTGGCCAGCCGGTCCTTGGTGGCGTCCGAGGCGCCGTCCGCCGTGCGGACCAGGACCTGCATGTCGGCCGGGGCGCGCAGGTGCGGGGTGAGCACCTTGTCGTCGATCATGATGCCCCGGATCATCTCGTTGCCCTCGTACACCCCGGCGACGGTCAGCGTGGCCCGCTTGCCGTCCTCGAAGTGCGCGGCGAGCTTCGAACCGGCCTTCCAGCCGTGCTCCTCGGCCCGGTCGGCGTCCACCACGATCCGGTCGCCGGACACGTCGAACGTGCCCTGCTTCACCTTCAGGTCGGTCAGCTCGCCGATCGACGAACCGGTGACACCGGTCAGGTACTCCGTCTCGCCGCCGATGCGGGAGGCGCCGTTGCGCAGCGGGCTGGAGGCGGTGACCCCGTCGGTGGCGGCCAGCCTGGTGGCCACGTCGGGGGAGAGCGGGGTGCGGTTGGCCATCGAGACGACGTAGTCCGCGCGGATCGAGGACGCGGCCATCTTGTCGATCGACTTCTGCAGGCTGCCCGCCATCACCGTCATGCCGGTGATCAGGGTCAGGCCGATCATCAGCGCGGACGCGGTGGCCGCCGTACGGCGGGGGTTGCGCACCGCGTTCTGCCGGGCCAGGCGGCCCGAGACGCCGAACAGGCGCAGCAGCGGGGCGGCGGCCGCGATCAGCGGGCGGGACAGCAGCGGGGTCAGCACGAACACGCCGATGATCAGCAGGACCGCGCCGAGGCCCATCGCGCCCTGGCCCTTGTCGGTGTCCATGGTGGTGGCCGCGAACACCACGGCCGCGCCGGCCGCCGCGAACAGGGTGCCGATGGTGTTGCGCACCACCAGCGAGCGGGTGGTGGCGGTCGCGTGCAGGCTGCTCATCGCCGCGACCGGCGGGATCTTCGCGGCCCGGCGGCCGGGCAGCCAGGCGGCGAGCACGGTGATGACGATGCCGACGGCGAGCGCGGCGACGACCGTGCCCGGCGTGACGACGAGCGGCCCGTCCGGCATGCTCGCGCCGAAGGAGCCCAGCAGGGCACGCAGTCCGGCGCCGATGCCGACACCGGCGGCCAGACCCGCGACGCCCGCGACCGTGCCGACCGCGAGCGCCTCGGTCAGCACCGAGCGGGTGACCTGGCCGCGCGAGGCGCCGACGGCGCGCAGCAGGGCGAGTTCCTTGGTGCGCTGGGCGACCAGCATGGTGAAGGTGTTGGCGATGATGAACGTGCCGACGAACAGGGCGATGCCCGCGAACACCAGCAGCGCCTGGCGCAGACCGCTCATCGACGCGGAGATCTGCTCGGCCTGGTCGGCGGCGAGCTTCTCCCCGGTGGTGGTGCTGACCTGGCCGGCCGGGAGCGCCTTGTCCAGCGCGGACTTCAGGGCGCTCTGGCTGGTGCCGGGAGCGGCGGTCACGTCGATCTCGTCGTACGCGCCCTTCTTGCCGAGCAGGGCCTGCGCGGTGGGCGTGTCGAAGAGGGTGAGGCTGCCGCCCGCGGCCACGTTGCCGTCGTCGGTGGTGAAGATGCCGGCGACGCGCGGGGTGAGCACCGGGCCGTCGACCGAGAGGCGGACGGTGTCCCCGACGCCGTAGCCGGTACGGCGGGCGGTCTCGGAGTCGATCAGCAGCTCGCCCTTGCCGTGCGGGGCGTGGCCGGAGACGAGCTTGTACCGGGGGTCCTTGGTGCCCCAGTAGTTGCCGCCCATGGACTGCCAGCCGTCGCCGACCAGCTTGCCGTGCTTGTCGGCCAGCGCGGTGAAGCCGCTGACCACACCGGTGGCGGAGGCGGCGCCGGGCACCTTCTCCGCCTTGGCGAGCAGCGCCGGGGTCAGGTCCGGGGTGGAGCCGACCCGGTCGCCGCTGGCCTCCTGGTGCTTGGCCTTGACGGCCACGTCG
Source organism: Streptomyces seoulensis (assembly GCF_004328625.1). NCBI lineage: Bacteria > Bacillati > Actinomycetota > Actinomycetes > Kitasatosporales > Streptomycetaceae > Streptomyces > Streptomyces seoulensis. Next base: position 2,476,090 of record NZ_CP032229.1, on the reverse strand, counting down.
ACGCCGTCGAAGCCCTGGGCGGAGCTGTTCTCGAAGGCGCGGGAGAGGGTGTTGGTGAAGACCAGCGTCCCGGACACGAAGGCGACGCCGAGCATGACGGCGAGCACCGTCATCATCAGCCGGGCCTTGTGCGCGAGGACGTTGCGCAGTGCGGTGCGGAACATCAGCTCGTACGGCCCTTCGCGTCGAAGCGCTTCATCAGGTCGAGGACCGAGTCGGCCGTCGGGTCCTGGACCTCGTCGACGATCCGGCCGTCGGCGAGGAAGACCACGCGGTCCGCGTAGGCGGCGGCGACCGGGTCGTGGGTCACCATGACCACCGTCTGGCCCAGTTCGCGCACCGAGTTGCGCAGGAAGCCCAGCACCTCGGCGCCGGAGCGGGAGTCGAGGTTTCCGGTCGGCTCGTCACCGAAGATGATCTCCGGCTTGGAGGCCAGGGCGCGGGCCACGGCGACGCGCTGCTGCTGGCCGCCGGAGAGCTGGGAGGGGCGGTGCGTCAGGCGTCCGGAGAGGCCCACCATCCCGATGACCCGGTCCAGCCACTCCTTGTCGGGCTTGCGGCCCGCGATGTCCATCGGCAGCGTGATGTTCTCCAGCGCGGTCAGCGTGGGGAGCAGGTTGAACGCCTGGAAGATGAACCCGATCTTGTCCCGGCGCAGCCGTGTGAGCTGCTTGTCCTTCAGCGAGCCCAGCTCGGTCTCGCCGATGCGCACCGAGCCGGAGGAGAAGGAGTCCAGTCCGGCCACGCAGTGCATCAGCGTGGACTTGCCGGAGCCGGAGGGGCCCATGATCGCGGTGAACTCGGCCTGCCGGAACTCGACGGAGACCCGGTCCAGGGCGACCACTCGGGTCTCACCCTGCCCGTAGATCTTCGACAGCTCCGTGGCGCGCGCGGCCACGGCGGTGGTCCTGCCGGTGGTGGGTGTGGTGGTCACGGGGTGGGGCTCCTGTCGGACGGGTCTCGGGGGTCTGTTCCCATGGTCCCCGTTCCCGGTGGCCGTCCGGTCAGCCGCTGTTCCCGTTCCCTACCGAGACTCCGGTCGGACGGCGCCGCTCCGTGTCATACCTGGGGAGGACGGCCGACCCTGAGGCGGCGTACCACCAGGAACAGGGGGACCGCCCTTGTTCGGTAGGTGAAATTCCGTCATTCCGCGTACGGGTGCCCGGGTGTCCCGGCAGGCTGTTGGCAAGTGCGGATGGCTCGTTCCGTGGTCTGATGCACCCTCAGACATCAATAAAATAAGACAACGTCGGTCCGTACTTTCCGCTGTCCGAGTGAGCCCTCCCGATAGGCTCTGGATCTCGAATGCGGAGCCCACGGCCTGCCCGGATGGTGGAATGCAGACACGGCGAGCTTAAACCTCGCTGCCCCTTCGCGGGCGTGCCGGTTCGAGTCCGGCTCCGGGCACATTCCCTTGTCGTGACGGGCCGGCCGAAGCCGTCCGCTCAGCCCTCGTAGACCGTCAGTACCGCGCCGTCGACCTCGATGCTGCGGCCCGCTCGCATGCCGTTCGTGCGCAGGGTGTCCAGGCAGGTGCGGAAGAGGGCCAGTTCGGCGGTGTCCAGGATGGCCGCGGCGAGGTCGAGGAGTTCACGGACCGCCTGGTCGGTGAGGACCTCGGGGAGCTCGCCGGACAGGAGGACGACGGACTCGCCGTCCGGGCCCCGGACCACCGCGGTGGCCGGGCCGCCATGCACCAACAACACGTTCCCCCCAAGGGCCCGTGGTCGTGCGGCTCTCGCTCCTCGGGCAGGACGAGAGACTAGCGGGGGATCTCGGCCCGTTCGGGTGGACTTGCTTTCTTTTTCCGAGTTGACGGAAGCATGACCGGGTGAGGGCGCCCGCCGGACACCCCCCGGCGCGCCCCGGTACGCGGGTCAGGCGTCGGGTTCCGGCTTCGCCGCGCGGCCGAGCAGGGACTCCACCAGCGCGGTGACATGTCGGCGGTCGTCGGACGACAGCCGCTGCACGCTGGCGATCAGCAGGTCCACCTCGGGGTCGCCCGAGCGGGGCGCGGCCGGTGCGGAGTCCTCACCGCCCGGACTGCCGTACACGTGGATGCCGCACGCCTCGGCGGCCGCCCGGCGGACGGTGTCCAGCGGGAGTTCGAGCCCCTTGGCGAGGCCCTCCAGGGTGCCGGCCTGCGGCATGCGCACCACGCGCTCGGTGGTGGCCAGATGGTGGACGGTGGAGCGGGGGACACCGCCGCGACGTGCCACTTCGCCGTAGGACCAGCCCTCGCGGTCCAGGCGTTCGCGGATCAACTGCTGCAGTGCGTTGGCCACCGTTGGTCACTTCCTGCTCGTCCTGCTCGCCGCTCGGCCGCACGTCCCTGTCGGGAGGGAGTCTACGGGCGAGTAGCTGAACCGCCGAAAGAGCGAATACCCAAAAGGGTTGCGGACAGCCGCCGCGAGGGCCTAGTGTCCAATCTCGTTGGACAGCCCGTCCGGCCAAGTTGGACAGAGTCCGGGGGGAACCTGACTCGGTCCGACCGGAAATGCCCATTTCCCGAGGGGGAATCACCATGATGGACGCCCACGAGCTCGAGGCCGAGTCCGCCGAACTGCTGCCCGGCCGCGAGGCCCTCGGCAAGCTGAAGTTCAGCTTCGGCAAGACGGTGAACGTCACCAAGCACGTCGCCAACATCGAGGCGGCCAACCAGTCCGCCGCGCTCAACGACCACTCGGCGTGGTCCGTCGCCAGCTCCGGCGCCTCGCAGGCCATCAGCGTCAGCCAGTAGTCCGCACCCGTCGGGAGACAGACGGCGACGCAAGCACGACAAGCACGAGCAACAAGGTAAGAGGGGAACACCATCATGAGCATGGACATGCGGGACCTGGACTCCGAGTCCGCGGAGCTGCTGCCGGGCCGCGAGGCCCTGGGCAAGCTGAAGTTCAGCTTCAACAAGACGGTCAACGTCACCAAGCACGTGGCCAACATCGAGGCCGCCAACCAGTCCGCCGCGCTCAACGACCACTCGCTGTGGTCGGACGCCCAGTCGCAGGCCGGACAGACGATCAGCGTCAAGCAGTAGCACCACCGCCGCGACGGCGGTCACGGGGGCGGACCGCGCCCGAGTGCGGGGCGGTCCGCCCCCGCGGCCATGCCGGGGGGAGCGCGGCGGTGCGGCGGCATCGATGTGGGGGGAGACCACGGATGACGGTGCTGGGGAACGGCACGACCACGCTCTACGACACCGGACCGCTGCCCGGACCCGGTGGCTGGCCGGTGACGTACGAGCAGGTGGCGACCGGCAGCCTGCCGGCCGCCGGGGTGCCGGGCCGGCCCGTCCCGCGGCTGAGCGCGGGGCTGCGGCTGCACGGTGAGTACCAGGGTTCGGGCTTCACCGAGCCCAAGTACATCGCCCGTCGGGGGGACGGGCAGGTCGTGCAGCTCTCACGCCTGCTGTACCTGGTGGCGTCGTCCGTCGACGGGGTCCGCGACGACGACACGATCGCCCACCGGGTCAGCGCGCGCTTCGGCCGCGAGGTCAGCGGGGAGAACGTCCGCTATCTCGTGGAGCACAAGCTCGACCCGCTGGGCGTGACGGTCCCGGAGGGTCAGGAGAGCGACGAGGTCGATGCCCCGCGCTCCGACCTGCTGCTCGCCCTCAAGGGGCACCGGGTCATCTTCAACGAGCGGCGCACCGCCCGGATCGCGAAGTCGCTGGCCTGGCTGCACCGGCCGGTGGTGGTCGCGGCGGTGCTGCTGGCGGCCGTCGTCATGGACGTCTGGCTGTTCGGCTTCTTCGGCGCGATCGAACCGGTGCTGGAGGTGCTGGACCAGCCGGTGCTCATCCTGCTGGTCTTCGCGCTCACCGTGGCCTCGCTCGTCTTCCACGAGTTCGGCCACGCCTCCGCGTGCCGGTACGGCGGGGCGAGGCCCGGCTGCATCGGCTGCGGTCTCTTCCTCATCTGGCCGTCGATGTACACCGACGTCACCGACGTGTACCGGATCAACAAGGCCGGGCGCATCCGCACCGACTTCGGCGGGGTGTACTTCAACGTCGTCTTCATGCTGGCCATGGCCGGCGCCTACTTCGCCACCGGGGAGCAGTTCTTCCTGGCCGCGGTCTACCTCGGCCACTTCGAGATCCTGGAACAGCTCATGCCGGCCGTCCGCCTGGACGGCTACTACATCCTGGGCGACCTCGCGGGCGTCCCGGATCTGTACGGCAAGATCAAGCCGATCCTGCTCTCCCTGGTGCCGGGCGAGCGGGGGCAGTCGGCCCGCCAGGAGGTCGCGGGGCTGAAGAAGTCCGCGCGCGTCATCGTCGCCACCTGGGTGCTGACCATGGTGCCGCTGATCGTCGGCGAGCTGGGCTACGGGCTGTGGAACCTGCCCCGGATCATCAGCACGATGATCCGCTCGCTCACCGAGCAGGTCACCGGCACGGGGTCGGCGTTCGCGCAGGGGGACGTGCTGCCCGGACTCGTCGGGGTGCTCGGCACGCTGATGCTGCTGTTCCCGATGGCCGGTGTCCTCTATCTCTCCGTGAAGATCGGCGGCCGGCTGATCCGGCTCGCCAAGCGCTCCACGGCCGGACGGCCGGCTCTGCGCATCGCGCTGTGCGGGCTGCTGCTCGCCGGGCTCGGCGGGCTCGCCTACGCCTGGATGTCCGGGGTGACCCCGCAGCCGCTGCCGAAGAAGCCGCCCATCGCGCCGATCCTCCAGCCGGGGGTGCCCACCACACCGCCGCCGTCCCCGGACGCCTCTGCACCGGGCGCCGGTCCGCAGGGCGCCCCCGGCGGGCCGGGCGCGGCCTCCGGTGAGCCCTCCGCCTCGCCGGGAACACCGGCCGAGGGCAAGCCGGGCGACCCGAGTGCCGCGTCCTCGGCGGGTGCCCCGTCCTCCGCTTCGCAGCCGTCCGCCGCCTCGTCGACGGCGCCGGACAAGCCGACGCGCGGCGAGGACGGGCCCCAGCAGAGCGAGAGCGGCAGCGGCCCGGCGCCGGGAGGCGGCGATCCGTCCCCGCCGCAGCCGCCACCGCCGGTCACGGAGACCTCCTCGGTCCCGTCGGAGAGCGCCACCCCGACACCGACCCCGGAGCCTTCGACGGCACCGACCACCGATCCACCGGCCCCGGTGTCGTCGTCCTGACCCCCGTCGCGGCCCCGGCCCGGCCGCGACCGTGCGTGTGCCGGGCCCCTTCACCAGCACGTCCTTCATTTCCTCGGGAGAGAACCCATGAGCAGCCACCGGAAACCACGCAGCAGCCCGTTCAACGGGCGGGCCGTCCGTACCGTCCTTCTCGCCGCCGGTGCCGCGGGCGTGGCCACCGCCGTCCCGGCGCACGCCGCGACCGGGCCCGTGCGGGCGGCCGCGGTGGTGTCGGACAGCGTGTTCACGAACGCCAACCGGCTCCACCACACCCAGGCCCGCGACTCCTTCACCATCCGCCAGTTCGGCAAGGTCAGCGCGACCTCCGTGCGCAACCAGGCCAACGCGGTCTCCATGGGCTGCTCGGTGGACGACCACTGCCGCTCGGTCGCACTGTCCTTCCAGATCGTCACGGTCGCCGGGGACGCGCACCACCTGAAGGCGGTCAACGTCAGCGACGCGGCCAACAAGTACTGCGACGGCTGCCAGACCCTGGCCGGCGCCTACCAGTTCGTCGTCTCCACGCCCCACGCGCTCACCCTGGACGCCGGGGCCCGCCGCCAGCTGGCCGACGTGCACCGCAGGCTGGACGCGCTGACCCGGTCCACGCTGCCGGCCACCGAGCTACAGAAGCGGGTGGACGCCCTCGCGGCGGAGGTGAACGGCGTCCTGAAGGAGGCCGTGGCCAAGGCGCCCAAGGGCGCCGAGAAGCCGGACGTCACCCTGCACCGCCGACTGGACGGCTGGCCGGGCCACTGACCCCGGTCTGACCGTCCTCCCCGGCCGGCCGCCGGTTCCCGTGAGCGCCTCCCGCGGGGGACCGGCGGCCGGCCTCTTCCGCGTGGGCCTGCGCCGGGCTGCGTGGGCCTGCGCATATAAAAGGACCGGGCTGGGAACATGGCTTCCGCGTGGTGCGTTGGTCAAGCACGGCGAAGGAAAGATCCTCCTTGAGGAGCACTGACGGTCCTTTGCCAATCCATTACTCTTGAGCCAAGGCTGCGCACGGCAGCCATGGAGGAGTGAAATGAGGAGCAGCAACCCGGTCTTCTCGCGCCGAGGGTTCGGCCGCGACAACGGCTACGCAGGCTTCGACACCGCACCGCAGGCCGGGTACGCGCAGGGCAACCCGTACGGCCAGAACCCGTATGCGCAGAACCCGTACGCGCAGACCACCGTCGGCCAGGGTGCCCCGCCGCAGGCGCCGCCCGCGGCCGGCCGGATGACGATGGACGACGTGATCGTCCGCTCGGCGACCACGCTGGGCGTCGTGGTCGTCGGCGCGGTGCTCGCCTGGGCCCTGCTGCCGGTCTCCACGACCAGCTTCGGCCTGGCCTTCGGGTCCGCGATCATCGCCATGGTCCTGGGCCTGGTGCAGAGCTTCAAGCGCAAGCCGTCGCCCGCGCTGATCCTGGGATACGCGGCCTTCGAGGGCGTCTTCCTCGGGGTCATCAGCGAGATGTACAACAGCCGCTGGAGCGGCGCCCCCTTCCAGGCGGTGCTCGGCACCATGGCGGTCTCCGCCGCCACCCTGCTGGTCTACAAGGCCGGCTGGATCCGCGTCACCGCCCGGTACGCCCGGATCGGCATGGCCATCGCCCTCGCGTTCGTGCTGGCCATGGTGGTCAACCTGCTGCTGGTCGCGTTCGGGGTCGCCCCGGACGGCGGTCTGCGCGGCATGGGCCCGCTCGGCGCGATCGTCGGCGTCATCGCCATCCTGCTCGGCGCGTTCTTCCTGACGCTGGACTTCAAGCAGATCGAGGACGGCATCGCCTACGGCGCCCCGCGCGAGGAGTCCTGGCTCGCCGCCTTCGGACTCACCGTGTCGCTGGTCTGGATCTACCTGGAGATGCTGCGCCTGGTCGCCATCTTCAGCAGCAACGACTAGCGCCCCGTCGCCGCGAAGGGCCCCCGGTGCACCGGCACCGGGGGCCCTTCGGCATGTGCGGGGCCGGGCGGGTCAGCCCAGCTTCCGCGCGGCCCTCCTCAGGTCGTACTCGTGGACGAGGGCCTTGGCGTGGCCGTACGCGAGGTTGTGCTCGTGACGGAGCCAGTTGACCTTGTCCTCGAACCGGAAGAGGGACGGTCCCTCGTCGACGGTGCGCAGCCAGTCGGTGACTTCACGGCCGGTGCAGTGCGGGATGCGGGCGAGCAGGTTGCGGTGGGTCTCCTCGGAGAAGACTTGGGACATCGGCGCCTCCGGACACAAGGGAAATTAAGGCCGGTCCTTGAGGTCACCGTGCCCGAGCACGGGCCGCTTGGCAACAGTGCCCGCGTTACGCTCGGCCCGTGCTGGATACGACGCCCCTGACCAAAGCAGTGGAACTCTTCGCCGACCGGCTGCGGGCCGCCCCGCAGAGCCGGCTGCAGCGCGGCGCGGCCGCCGAGGCGCTGGAGGTGGCGCGCGAGCTGGCCCGGCGGGCGCAGGAACTGGAGGAGCCGGGCAGCGAGTCGCGGGAGATGCCGGACGCCGGGATGTTCGCGGCGGCCGACCAGATCACGGTGGCCGGGCACGACCTGGCGGTCGCGCTGCAGGCCCGGCAAGGCGAGGACCAGCTCGCGGAGGCCGTCGAGCTGGTCGAGGAGGCCCGCAAGCGGGCCGGTGTGTGAGGCGCGGGCCCTACAGCGAGGCGATGACCCGGTCGGCGAGGACGTACACCGTCTCCTCGCCGCAGGCGAAGGTCAGGGTGAAGGCGCCGGAGATGCCCGAGCCGCCCAGCAGACAGGGGGCCTCGCCCTCCTGGATCGCGGCGGCCAGCCGTTCGGCGGTCTCGCGGTGGCCCGGCGTCATGCACAGCGTGGTGCCGTCGGCGAAGACATAGACGTCGAGCGTGCCCAGCGGGCCGGGGCGGACGTCGGCGAGGGCGGTGCCCTCCACGGAGAGCCGCTCCAGGATGGTGACGGCGCGGTCCTCCTCGTCGCCCACCGGCGACTGCACGGGGACGAAGTCCGGGTGCGAGGGGTGGCGGCGGCGGGCCGCGGCCAGCTCGGGGGAGTCGCCGGCGAACTCGTCCGGCTCGACCACCGGCTCCGAGACGGGCTCCAGGCCGGCGAAGTCGGACGCGCGGGGCAGGAACGTATCGGCGTCCAGGCCGTACAGCGGGGGCGGCGCGTCGGAGAGGTCGCGGACCTCCTGCGCGGCCCAGAAGGCGCGGGCCTCGGCCAGCTCGCGCTCCCGCTCCTCGGCGAGCGCGGCGGCCACGGCCTCGCGTATCTCCTCCGCGTCGGCGGTGGTGCGGGCCGCGGGCAGCAGCGCGCGGATCTCGGCCGCCTGGTTCGCGGCGAGCTGCGTGTGCAGCTCGGCGATCTGGCGGCGCAGCCGCAGCGCGCTGCACAGGACGGCGACGCCCACGGCGCCCGTGGCGGCCGTGGTGAGCAGCAGGGCGATGGACATGGCGCTCACTGACGTACTCCCAGGTTCAAAGTCGACCCCCGACTTCCTACCTCAGCTTGAAGGGTGGACTGACCGCCTGTCAGTGCGTAACGTCACGAAACGGACAGGGTTCTGGCCCCGGCGGCCTCCGGCGCCCCTCGGGTCACGGCACTGACCTGCGCCGATCCCCCGGTGGGCGAGATAGGTCACACCCTGGGGGAGATTGGATCACAAAACGGCCCAGAACCAGGGGGCTTTACCGGGTTCTGGGCCGTTCTCGACCGACCGTGCGGAGACGGTCACCGAGGGTCGATCGGAAAGGGTTTCAGCTCAGGCGCTCGATGACCATGGCCATGCCCTGGCCGCCGCCGACGCACATGGTCTCCAGACCGAACTGCTTGTCATGGAACTGGAGCGAGTTGATCAGCGTGCCGGTGATGCGGGCGCCGGTCATGCCGAAGGGGTGGCCGACCGCGATGGCGCCGCCGTTGACGTTGAGCTTGTCCAGGTCGATGCCCAGCTCCTGGTAGGAGGGGATCACCTGGGCGGCGAACGCCTCGTTGATCTCGACCAGGTCGATGTCGCCGACACCGAGCCCGGCGCGGCTCAGCGCCTGCTTGCTCGCCTCGACCGGGCCGAGGCCCATGATCTCGGGGGAGAGGCCGGAGACACCGGTGGAGACGATGCGGGCGAGCGGGGTCAGGCCCAGCTCGCGGGCCTTGGTGTCGCTCATGATGACCAGGGCCGCGGCGCCGTCGTTCAGCGGGCAGCAGTTGGCCGCGGTGACCAGGCCGTCGGGGCGGAACACCGGCTTCAGGCCCTCGACGCCCTCCAGGCTGACGCCCGCGCGCGGGCCGTCGTCCTTGCCGACCACGGTGCCGTCGGGCAGCGTGACCGGGGTGATCTCGCGCTCCCAGAAGCCGTTCTTGATGGCCTCTTCGGCGAGGTTCTGCGAGCGGACGCCGAACTCGTCCATCTCCCGGCGGGTGATGCCCTTGAGCCGGGCCAGGTTCTCGGCGGTCTGGCCCATGGCGATGTACGCGTCCGGGACCAGGCCGTCCTCGCGCGGGTCGTGCCAGGTGGTGCCCTCCTGCTCGGCGACGGCCGCGGTGCGGGCCTCGGCCTCGGCGAAGAGCGGGTTGCGCGTGTCCGGCAGGCTGTCGGAGTTGCCCTTGGTGAAGCGGGAGACCATCTCCACGCCGGCGGAGATGAAGACGTCGCCCTCGCCCGCCTTGATGGCGTGCAGCGCCATCCGGGAGGTCTGCAGCGAGGAGGAGCAGTAGCGGGTGATTGTGCAGCCCGGCAGGTGGTCCATGCCCATCTGCACGGCCACGATCCGGCCGAGGTTGTTGCCCTGCTCGCCGCCGGGCAGACCGCAGCCGAGCATCAGGTCGTCGATGTCCCTCGGGTCCAGCTCGGGGACCTTGGCGAGCGCCGCCTGGATGATCGTGGCGGTGAGGTCGTCGGGGCGCAGGTCCTTCAGGGAGCCCTTGAAGGCGCGGCCGATGGGGGAGCGGGCGGTCGAGACGATGACGGCTTCGGGCATCACGGCTCCAGAGGCTTGCGGGAGTTCGGGCAGGGCCGAGTCGGAAGTTACCCGTACGTATGGCCCGGGTCACCGGTGCGGCGGTGTGACACTGACCGCAATTGTCTAAGCGCTTGCTTGGTCGATGTCATTCCCTCCCGTCGCGGGTCGTTCCCTTCAGGACGGTGTGACCGGTTCCGTCTCCCGCACCCGGCGCCGCCTGCGCCGCTTGAGCAGCGCCCACGGACCGCGCGGCCCGGTCGGCATCGCCGCCGCGACCTCCGTACCCGCCTCCGACGCCGCCTCGGCGGCCGCGCGGGCCACCGGCAGGAAGCCCTCCCGGCGCGAGGCGTCCGGCCGCTCCTCCTCGGCGGGCCACAGGCCGAGCGCCGCGCAGAGGGTGGGCAGCACCGCCATCGCCGCCGTCGCGTACCCCTCGGCCGAGGGGTGGTAGTGGTCCGGGCCGAACAGCTCGCGGGGGTTGGCCGCGAACTCCGGGCCCAGCAGGTCGCCCAGCGACACCGTCCGGCCGCCCTGCTCCACCGCCCCGATGGTCTGCGCCGCCGCCAGCTGCCGCGAGGCGCGCCGGGCCAGCCAGCGCAGCGGCTGCCGCACCGGCTCGATGGTGCCGAGGTCGGGACAGGTGCCGACGACCACCTCGGCGCCGGCCGAGCGCAGCCGCCGTACCGTCGCCGACAGGTGCCGCACCGAGCGGGTGGGCGGGATGCGGCGGGTGACGTCGTTGGCGCCGATCATGATCACGCAGATGTCGGGAGCGGTGATCGGGGCGGCCAGCACCAGCGCCACCTGCCGTTCCAGATCGTCCGAGGTGGCGCCCGGCAGGGCGACGTTGCGCAGCGACACCGGCCGCTCCGCCACCGCCGCCAGCCCGGCGGCCAGCAGCGCGCCCGGTGTCTGGCCCGCCCGGTGCACGCCCTGCCCGGCGGCCGTGGAGTCGCCCAGCACGGCCAGCCGCAGCGGGGGTTCGCCGAAGCGCCCGTACCCCGTGCCGTACACACCGTCCGCCAGGGGGACCCGGCCGGTGGCGGAGCCGTTGTTCACATGGCGCCGCGCCATCCGCATCTCCGTCAGCAGCAGTCCGACGGCGGCCGCGCCCACCAGTCCGAGCCCGCCGCCTCCGTACGCCGCCCCGGCCGCGATGCGCCGGGCCACTCTCGCCCTCGACATGCTCGTCATGCGTCGCCGCCACCTCCTCGTAGCCGTACCCACTCCTTGCCCCGTACGGCATGTGCGTCAATCTCCACACGGAGTGAAGGCCCGTCCGCGACTTCTCCCGCTGGCCGTAGGCTGGCACAACCACGACGACCACAGTTTTTTGCAAGCAACCGGAGACAACGGTGCATTTCCACGACTCGATGATCAGCCTCGTCGGCAACACCCCGCTGGTGAGGCTCAACAACGTGACCGAGGGCATCCAGGCCACCGTCCTGGCCAAGGTGGAGTACTTCAACCCCGGCGGTTCCGTGAAGGACCGCATCGCGCTGCGCATGATCGAGGCGGCCGAGGCGAGCGGGGAGCTGAAGCCCGGGGGCACGATCGTCGAGCCGACCAGCGGCAACACCGGTGTCGGGCTCGCCATCGTGGCGCAGCAGAAGGGGTACAAGTGCATCTTCGTGTGCCCCGACAAGGTCAGCATGGACAAGATCAACGTGCTGCGCGCGTACGGCGCCGAGGTCGTGGTCTGCCCGACCGCCGTGGACCCCGAGCACCCGGACTCGTACTACAACGTGTCCGACCGGCTGGTCCGTGAGACGCCGGGCGCGTGGAAGCCCGACCAGTACTCCAACCCGAACAACCCCGCCTCGCACTATCACTCGACCGGCCCCGAGCTGTGGGAGCAGACGGACGGGAAGATCACCCACTTCGTGGCGGGCGTCGGCACCGGCGGCACCATCTCCGGCACCGGCAACTACCTGAAGGACGCCAGCGACGGCAAGGTCAAGGTCATCGGTGCCGACCCGGAGGGCTCCGTCTACTCCGGCGGCTCGGGCCGCCCGTACCTGATCGAGGGCGTCGGCGAGGACTTCTGGCCGACCGCCTACGACCGGAACGTGGCCGACGGGATCGTGCCGGTCTCCGACAAGGACGCCTTCCAGATGACCCGCCGCCTCGCCAAGGAGGAGGGCCTGCTGGTCGGCGGCTCCTGCGGCATGGCGGTCGTCGCCGCGCTGCGCGTCGCCGAGGACCTCGGTCCGGACGACGTGGTCGTCGTGCTGCTCCCGGACAGCGGCCGCGGCTACCTGTCGAAGATCTTCAACGACGAGTGGATGGCCGACTACGGCTTCCTGGAGGACGAGGGCCCCAGCGCCCGCGTCGCCGACGTGCTCAAGGACAAGGCCGGCGGTGTCATCCCGTCCCTGGTCCACATGCACCCGGAGGAGACGGTCGGCCAGGCCATCGAGGTGCTGCGCGAGTACGGCGTCTCGCAGATGCCGGTCGTGAAGCCGGGCGCCGGTCACCCGGACGTGATGGCCGCCGAGGTCGTCGGCTCGGTCGTGGAGCGCGAGCTGCTGGACGCGCTGTTCTCCCAGCGGGCCTCGCTCGGCGACCCCCTGGAGAAGCACATGTCGGCCCCGCTGCCGCAGGTCGGCTCCGGTGAGCCGGTGGGCGACCTGATGACGGTGCTCGGCGCGGCCGACGCGGCGATCGTCCTGGTCGACGGCAAGCCGACCGGCGTGGTCAGCCGCCAGGACCTGCTGTCCTTCCTCGCCAAGGGCGCCCACCACGACCGCCCTTGACCGGGCCGTGGCCCAAGCGGCACGAGCGTGTCACGTGCGCGCAGCACGTGCTTAACACGGGCCCGGCACAGTAGTGGGCGTCGGCAAGGGACGGGAGCGGCTCCCCGCCCCGGCCGACGCCGAACGGCGCCCAGGAGACTTCGGAGCGGCTCCCGGACCTCCCACGGCGCCTCGGACGCGCACGGGCCTGACCCGACCCGCGTCCTTCGCGGGGACCGCCGTCGTCCCGCCCCCCTTCACCGGGGGTGCGGCGGTCCCCGCGAATGTTCTTCTACGGGGCTTTCTCACGGGGTCTCAGCTCGTGACGCTCGGCCCAGACGTGTCCACCGCCAAGGTGACGGCCAGCGCCCCCAGCACCGTCCCCATCGCGTACCGCTGGAACTTGAGCCAGGCCGGCCGCCGGGACAGGAACGTGGCGATCGTGCCGGCGGCGAGGACGACGGCGAGGTTCACCGCGACGCTCACCGCGATCTGGCAGGAGCCCAGCAGGAGGCCCTGGGTGAGGACGTGACCCCGGTCCAGGTCGACGAACTGCGGGATCAGGGACACGTACATGATGGCGATCTTCGGGTTGAGCAGGTTCGTCATCAGCCCCATCGTGAAGAGCCTGCGCGGGGAGTCCGGCGGGACCTCGCGCGGGGCGAACACCGAGACGCCGCCCGGCCGCAGCGCCGACCAGGCCAGATACGCGAGGTATCCCGCGCCGGCCAGCTTCACCCCGATGTACAGCTCCGGCACCGCGCGGAAGAGCACCGAGAGGCCGAGGTTGGCCGCCAGCAGGTAGGCGACGAAGCCCAGGGCCACCCCGCCGAGGGAGACCAGCCCGGCGCGCCTGCCCTGGGTGATGCTGCGGGAGACCAGGTAGATCATGTTCGGGCCCGGGGTGAGGACCATCCCCAGGGCCACCACCGTCACCCCCAGGGCCGCGCTGGGCTCGATGAGCATGGAAAGTCCCCCCGTTGGGTGCGTGAGCGGTGTTGCCCTGAGGCTATGAACCGCCAACTCTCGGTGCAATAGCCGCTATTGTTCTCGGGGCAATGTCGTGGGAGGGGGCTGGAGTGAGCGACTACCGGAGCGTGGCCGACGCGGTGGCCGAGGAGATCCGCGGCGGAGCCCTCCGCCCCGGTGACCGGCTGCCCCCGCAGCGGACGTTCGCCCGGCGGCACGGCATCGCCGAGTCCACCGCCACGCGCGTCTACCGCGAACTCGCCCGCCGCGGCCTCACCGTCGGCGAGGTCGGCCGGGGCACCTACGTCCGCGCCGGAGCCGAGACCGCAACCCCCGCCCTCACCGAACCGGCCGCCGCCCGCGTGGACCTGGAGCTGAACCACTCCACCCTGCCCGGCCACGCCGCCCTGCTGGCCGAGGGCCTGGCCCCGCTCACCCGCCCCGACATCCTCGGCGACGCCCTCCGCCCGGCCGGCGCCGCCGGCACCCCCGCCGCCCGGGAGGCCGCCGCCGACCTGCTCGCCCGGGGCGGCTGGCGCCCCGGCCCCGGACAGGTGCTGTTCGCCGGGAACGGCCGCCAGGCCGTCTCCGCCGCCGTCGCCGCCCTGGTCCCGCCCGGCGGGCGGCTCGGGGTGGAGGAGCTGACGTACCCGGTCATCCGTACCGTCGCCGCCCGGCTCGGCGTCACGCTCGTACCGCTCGCCATGGATGAGCAGGGGCTCGTCCCCGGCGCCGTCGAGCGGGCGCACCGGCGCGCCCCGCTGCACGCGGTGTACACGCAGCCGACCCTGCACAACCCGCTCTCGCTCACCGCACCGCCCGCCCGGCTGGCCGCGCTCGCCGAGGTGCTGACCCGGCTGGACCTCACCGTCATCGAGGACGCGGTGTGGGGTTTCCTGCGCCGCGAACTCCCGCCGTTCGCGGCCCTGTTGCCCGAGCGGACCGTGCTGGTCGACAGCCTCTCCAAGCGCGTCGCCCCCGGCCTCACCCTCGGATTCCTCGTCGCACCCCCGGCCCGCACCGACGCCCTGGCCACCTCGCTGCGCTCCGGCGGCTGGACCCCGATGCGGTTCGCCCTGGAGGTCATGCGGCGCTGGCAGCGCGACGGCACCGCCGACAGGCTCGTGGCGGACAGGCAGCGGGACGCGGCCGAACGGCAGGCGCTCGCGGCCCGGCGGCTCGACGGGTTCGACGTGCGCGGGGACGCCCGCGCCTATCACTGCTGGTGGCGGCTGCCCGAGGGGCGGCGCGCGGACACCTTCGTCGCCGCCGCCGCGCGGCACGGCATCGCCGTCGCCCCGGCCGCCGCCTTCGCCGTACGCCGCGACAGCGCCCCGCACGCGGTCCGGCTCGCCCTCGCCTCACCGCCCGCCGACGTGCTCGCGGCCGCCCTGGACACCCTGGCCGGGATCGCGGGGTCCGCGCCGGAGGATCTGCTCGCCGACTGACGGGCCGCCCGCCGCGCTGTATAAAGGTATGCAGAGGGCTTTGTGGCTGAATGGGCGACGGTGCCCGACCCCGCCCCGGCGCTGTACCCTCCGTACTTTCCGCGCGGGGGCGTCCAGGACCCGACGACATCTGGAGGGGGAGCGCGGCATGAGCGCGAGCGACAGCCCTGCGAACCGGTTGCAGGCGCTCTTCGAGGGGCACCGGCTCACGCCCACCCAGCGCCGCATCGCGCACAGCATGGTGCGCCGCGCGGCCGACGTGCCGTTCCTGTCCAGCGTGGAGCTGGCCGAGCTGGCCGGGGTCAGCCAGCCCTCCGTCACCCGGTTCGCGGTCGCCCTCGGCTTCGACGGCTACCCGGCGCTCCGCCGCCATCTGCGCGAGGTCGTGCCCGCCGAACCGGCCTCGGACAACGGCGCGTTCAACGAGTACCAGCAGGCCGTCGAGGCCGAGATCGAGAACCTCCGCCACCTCGCCGAACTCCTCGCCGACCCGGCCCCGGTCGAGCGCGCGGGGCGGGTGCTGGCCGCCTCCCGCCCGCTCCTGGTGCTGGGGCTGCGCGCCGCCGCCCCGCAGGCGTTCGGCTTCGCCTACTTCGCCGCCAAGGTCCACCCCGACGTGCGGCTGCTCGACGAGGGCGGCTCGATGGTGCAGGACCGCATCGACGCCGCCGTACGGGCCGGTGCCTCCGCGCTGCTCTGCTTCGCGCTGCCCCGGCATCCGCGCGAGGTGCTGGACACCCTCGCGTACGCCAGGGAGGCCGGGCTGACCATCGTCACGGTGGCCGACTCCGCCTTCGCGCCGGTCGCCAAGTACTCCGACCTGCTGCTGCCCGCCGCCGTCGGCACCGGGCTCGCCTTCGACACCGCGTGCGCGCCGATGCTGCTGGGCCGGGTCCTGCTGGAGGCGCTGTGCGACGGCCTGCCCGACGCGCAGGCCCGGCTGGAGGAGTTCGACGCCCGGGCCTCGGCCCGGGGGCTCTTCGTGGAGTGAGAGCCGTACGGCGACGCGACCCCCGCCGGGGTCCGCCGCCGTGCCACGGCGTGGGTGCGGCTCGGACCTCCGCTCAGACCTCCAGCTCGTTCTCGATCCGCTTCAACTGGTGCCGCGCCATCGCCAGGTTGGCCCGGCCGTCCAGCACCAGGTAGAGGAACAGGCCGTTGCCGCCCCGGCCCTTGAGCAGCCGGATCAGGTGGTACTGGTCGCTCAGGGTGATCAGGATGTCCTCGATCTCGGCGTTGAGCCCCAGGTGCTCCATGGTGCGCATCTTGGCGCGGATCACGTCGGTGTTGCCCGCGGCGGCCACGTTCAGGTCGAACGTCTTGCTCCCGCCCAGCGTGCCCAGCGCCATGCCGCTGGTGTAGTCGACGAGCGCGACGCCGGTGGCACCCTCGATGGAGGTGAGCGCCTCTTTCAGCGCCGTTTCGGTGTTCGCCATGGTTCTGCTGTCCTTTCGGAGGTTCAACTCTCGGTTGCGGTAGGTGTTTCGGTGGCCGTGGCCCGGGGGGTGCGGGTGGCGGCGCGGGTACGGGCGGGCGCGGGCCGGGCGGGCCGCTCCGGCGGGCGGCGCCGGGCCTCGGCCTCGGCGGCGTCGAGCAGTTCCCCGACGCGGGCACCGGCCCGGCGGCCCTCCAGGTGCAGCCGCCCCACGTTGACCCGGTCCTGCGCGAGCAGCGTCAGTACGGCGGTGCGGCCGGCCGCGTAGGTGGCGACATAGCCGCGCTCGCCGCGCACCAGCAGCTCCCGGAAGCTGCCGTTGCCGGTGGCGTCGGCGAGCCGGACGGCGACGCCCAGCGAGGCCGCGGTGAGCGCCGCCAGCCCGTCGGGGTCGACGCCGGGGGTGTCGTGGGCGACGACCAGGCCGTCCACGCCCGCCGCCAGGGCGCCGGTGAGCTGGGGTACGCGGGTGCGTAGCCGCCGCAGCTCGTCGACGACGGCGGCCAGGTCCGATTCGGGCAGCATCAGCTCTCTCCTCTCGGCGGGCGGTTGCCGTTCAAAGCGCCTCCAGCGCATTCCTGAGCCTCTTCAGCAGCGCGATGTCGGGGTCGGTGACGGTGAGCGGGGCGGGGGGATGGAAGCCCGCGGGCGGCGGGTCCGGCGCGGTCGCCACCGGCATCGGCGCCAGCAGCCCGTCCGCGGTGAGCCGCCGTACGTCCACCAGGGTGTGGAACGCCTGCCGCCCCAGGTCGTGGGCGATCCGCAGCGCGGTACGGACCCCGTCCACCCGCTCCAGCACCGCCCGGCGGCGGGGCGGGACCTGGGCGGCGCCCGCCGGGTCGGCGCGGATCAGCGGGGCGCTGTCGGCGGCCGGGTCGGGCCAGAGCCGGTGCAGCAGCAGGCGCCGGCGCAGCGTCTCCCGCTCCAGTGCCACCACCGGCACCGAGGGCAGCGGGCCCAGCCGGGGCGCGCCGTCGTAGCGGAACCGGCCCGGGGTGCTGCTCGGCGCGAGGGCGAAGTACCCGGCGTCGTACAGCGCGTCCAGGTGGCACAGCTCCAGCGCGCCCTCGGGGAGCAGTCCGGCGTCGAGCACCAGCCGGGCGGCGTCCGCGGGGCTCGCCAAGTGCTCGGTGGCGCGCTGCCAGGCGGTCGCCGCGAGGGTGCCGTGGGCGGTGAGGAGCACGCCGAGGCCGGGGGCGAGCGGACTCTCGGCGTGCACCACGCGGCCCTGGGCCAGGTAGAGGGTGCCGTGCTCGCGGACGAGGACACCGGTGGCCTCCTCCTCCGCCAGCCGTCTGAGCATCGGGGACAGGGCGCCCGCCGACGGGTCGCGCTGGTCGCTCCGGTCCCGTACAGGCAGCGGCGGGGGTATGTCCACCACGGTCATCCCAGCACCAGCCGGTCGGCCATCTCGCCGAGCCTGATACGGGCGAGCGCGAGATTGCCCTCCGCGCGTCCCACCCACAGATGGAGGAAGACGCTGCTGTCGAAGGACGTGTCCACGAACCGCAGCAGGTGATAGCTGTCGTGGTTGCTGACGATCACGTCCTCGACGGGCGGCCGCCCGTCCTCGCTCTCGCCGGCCGAGAAGGCGCCGTGCTCGGCGGCCAGCCGGGCCAGTTCGGCGGCCTCGGCGGCCGTGGTCTCGTGGTCACCGCCGGGCGCCTCGCCGACCGTGCCGAGGGCCAGTCCGCTCGTCCAGTCCACCAGCGCCGCTCCCCGCGCGCCGGGCAGCCGCATGGCTTCCAGTAAGCATTCGTCGATTCCGGGCACCGTGGGCTCCCCTCCCCGCCTGGGTCTCCGGCTCAGTGACACTGACACTACGCAACGTGTGCGTGGCGGGTGAGGGCTTTGGCATTTTCCGTTGGAACGTGCGCCCGGCGTACTAGTGTGAGTCGATTGGCCTGCGTTGCGCGGAAGTTGCCTCTTTGTCCGTGGGGGCCTTTGTCCTCCGGGCGGACTCCCGCGTCAACGGCTCCCGGGCGCGTCCAGGGTGGTGAGCGCGTCCGCGTGCGCCCCGCCGGACTCGGCCACGATCTGCGCCACCGTCTGCGGCTCCCGCACCACCGCGAACTCCACGCCCCCGGCACCGTCCGGCACGAAGCCGTAGACACCGGGCCGGGCAAGGGAGTTGTACGAGTAGTGGTGCGCGAAGTAATAGGCCCCGGTGTCCAGCACGGCCGCCAGGTCGCCCTGCTCCAGCGCGGGCAGGGCGCGGCCCTCGGCCAGCAGGTCCCCGGAGAAACAGGCCGGCCCCGCCACGTCCTGCACCACCTCCGGCCCGGACTTGGGCTTCCCTCCGGCGTCGTACGCGGCGACCCGCAGTGGCCACTGCGCCGGGGCGTACACCGTCCGCGTGGCCACCTGCACGCCCGCGTGCGTCACCGCGATCCGCCGGCCGCCCGCGCTCTTGGCATACTCCACCCGCGCCAGCACCGTGCCGTGCTTGGCCAGCAGCGAGCGGCCGAACTCGGTCACCAGCCCGTACCGTCCGTCGAACAGCCCCGGCACCTCGGCGGCCAGCAGCCGGGCGTACTCCGCGTAGGTCGGCGCGGTCGCCTCCGCCGTGAAGTCGACGGGCAGGCCGCCGCCGATGTCCAGGGTGTCGATCTGGCGCCGCCCGGCCCGCCCGTTGACCTCCTCCGCCAGCGCGTACGCCTCCGCCACGCCCCGTGCCATCAGCGGCAGCGGGATGCCCTGCGAGCCGGTGTGCGCGTGCAGCCGGGTCAGCCAGGGCCGGTCCAGGTACGCCCGCACCACCCACTCCCGGGCCCCCTCGTCCAGCAGCGCCACCCCGAACTTCGAGGTCGGCGTCGCCGTGGAGGTCGCCCCGATGGTCCCGCCCCCGACCTGCGGGTTCACCCGGATGCCGAGCGGGGAGCCGGTGGCCCCGGCCGCCACCAGGGCGTCGATGCGGGCCAGCTCCTGCGGGTTGTCCGCGTTGACGGCGACCCCCAGCGCCAGCGCCTCGCGCAGCTCGCCGGGCGTCTTGGCGGGGGAGTCGAGCACGGTCCGCGAGGCGGGCACCCCGGCCGCCCGCACGAGGGCCAGCTCGCCGGGGCTCGCCGCCTCGGCGCCAAGGCCGGCCGCGTGCAGCAGGCTCAGTACGGGCACCAGCGGGGCCGCCTTCACGGCGAAGGCGTGCAGCACCGGGGTGCCCGGCGCCACGACCGCGTCGAACGCCGCGCGCAGGGCCGCCGCCGACTCCCGGATGCCGGCCACGTCCAGCAGCGCGACCAGCGGCGCGTCCGGGCCGAGCAGCCCGCCGGCCACCGCGCCCCGCACGGCGGCGTCCCGCCGGGCGACACGCGCGGCGGCCTCCCGCTCCCGCTTCTCGGTGCCGTCGTGCTCCACGGTCTCCTGTGCCACGGTGTGCCCTCGTTCCTCTCGCTCGCCCCCGTCCACGGTTCCAGCCAAACATTCCCGGCGCGCGGGCGACGGCACCCGGTACCTATTGACTAGCTCTATTCACGACTGGACTATGTGAATAGAGACAGCAACAGGAGGAGCACACGATGTCGGGACCCCGCCCCGTACGAGCACCGCGCGGCACGGAACTGAGCGCCCTGGGCTGGCAGCAGGAAGCCGCCCTCCGGATGCTCCAGAACAACCTCGACCCCGAGGTCGCCGAGCACCCCGACAAGCTCGTCGTCTACGGCGGGACCGGCAAGGCCGCCCGCGACTGGCGCTCCTTCGACGCCATGGTGCGCACGCTGCGGACGCTCAAGCAGGACGAGACGATGCTCGTCCAGTCCGGCCGCCCGGTCGGCGTCATGCAGACCCACGAGTGGGCGCCGCGCGTCCTCATCGCCAACTCCAACCTGGTCGGCGACTGGGCCAACTGGGAGGAGTTCCGCCGCCTGGAGGCCCTCGGCCTCACCATGTACGGCCAGATGACCGCCGGTTCCTGGATCTACATCGGCACCCAGGGCATCCTCCAGGGCACCTACGAGACCTTCGCCGCCGTTGCCGCGAAGAAGTTCGGCGGCACCCTCGCGGGCACCATCACGCTGACCGCCGGACTCGGCGGCATGGGCGGCGCCCAGCCGCTCGCCGTCACCATGAACGACGGCGTGGCCATCTGTATCGACGTCGACCCGCGCGCCATCGAGCGCCGCATCGAGCACAAGTACCTCGATGTGAAGGCCGACAGCCTGGAGCACGCCCTCCAGCTCGCCACCGAGGCCCGCGACGCCCGCCGCCCGCTCTCCATCGGCGTCCTCGGCAACGCGGCCGAGCTGGTCCCGCAGCTCCTCGCCATGAGCGCCCCCATCGACATCGTCACCGACCAGACCTCCGCGCACGACCCGCTGGCCTACCTCCCGGTCGGCGTGGACTTCGAGGACATGGCCGACGCCGCCGCGAAGGACCCGGCCGGGTTCACCACCCGCGCCCGCGAGTCCATGGCCCGGCACGTCGAGGCGATGGTCGGCTTCATGGACGCCGGCGCCGAGGTCTTCGACTACGGCAACTCCATCCGGGGCGAGGCCCAGCTCGCGGGCTACGACCGCGCCTTCGCCTTCCCCGGCTTCGTCCCCGCCTACATCCGGCCCCTGTTCTGCGAGGGCAAGGGCCCCTTCCGCTGGGCCGCCCTCTCCGGCGACCCGGCCGACATCGCCAAGACCGACCGCGCCCTGCTGGAGCTGTTCCCGGAGAACGAGTCCCTCGCGCGCTGGATCAAGATGGCCGGTGAGCGGGTGCACTTCCAGGGCCTGCCGGCCCGGATCTGCTGGCTCGGGTACGGGGAGCGGGACAAGGCGGGAGAGCGGTTCAACGACATGGTGGCGAGCGGTGAGCTTGCCGCTCCGCTGGCCATCGGGCGGGACCACCTCGACTGCGGCTCCGTCGCGTCCCCCTACCGGGAGACCGAGGCGATGCTGGACGGGTCCGACGCGATCGCGGACTGGCCGCTGCTGAACGCCATGGTCAACGTGGCTTCCGGGGCGTCCTGGGTCTCCATCCACCACGGTGGCGGCGTGGGGATGGGACGATCCATCCACGCGGGGCAGGTGAGCGTCGCCGACGGCACGAAGCTGGCCGGCGAGAAGATCCGCCGGGTCCTCACGAACGACCCCGGCATGGGTGTCATCCGGCATGTGGACGCGGGGTACGACATCGCGGAGTCCGTGGCCGAGGAGCGGGACGTCCGGGTGCCCATGCGTGAGGGTGAGGGGGAGTGACCTCCTCCTTCCACGAGATGTGGGCCGAGTTGCTGCCCATCGGGCGGCACCCGGACTCCGGGGGGTACCGGCGGTACGCCTGGACCCCCGCCGACGCCGAGTGCCGGGTCTGGTTCAAGGAGCAGGCCGAGGGGCGGGGGCTGGCCTACGAGGTCGACCGGAACGGGAACCAGTGGGCGTGGCTCGGGGACCCCGCCGAAGGGGATGCCGTCGTCACCGGGTCGCATCTGGACTCCGTGCCCGACGGCGGGGCCTTCGACGGGCCGCTGGGTGTCGTCTCCGCCTTCGCCGCGCTGGACGAACTCCGGCTCAGGAACGCCACGTTCGACCGGCCCCTCGGCATCGTCAACTTCGGGGACGAGGAGGGGGCCCGGTTCGGGCTGGCCTGTGTGGGCTCGCGGCTGGCCTCCGGACAGCTCACCGTCGAGCAGGCGCACCGGCTGACCGACGGTGACGGCATCACCCTGCCCAAGGCGATGGCCGCCGCCGGCTACGACCCGGACGCCATCGGCGCCGACCCCGAACGCCTCGCCCGCATCGGCGCGTTCGTCGAGCTGCACGTCGAACAGGGCCGCGCGCTGGACCTGTCCGGCGACCAGGTCGGCATCGCCAGCTCCATCTGGCCGCACGGACGCTGGCGGTTCGACTTCCGGGGCGAGGCCAACCACGCCGGCACCACCCGGCTCGCCGACCGGCGCGACCCGATGCCGACCTACGCCGAGACCGTGCTGGCCGCCCGCCGGGAGGCCGAACTCGCCGGAGCCGTCGCCACGTTCGGCAAGATCTCCGTGGAGCCCAACGGCGTCAACGCCATCCCCTCCCTGGTGCGCGGCTGGCTGGACTCCCGCGCCCCCGGCCAGGAGGCGCTGGACGCGGTCCTCGACGGCATCACCCGGTCCGCGCGGGAGTACGCCGACGCCCACGGCATCGACCTGGACGTGACCCGGGAGTCCTTCACCCCCGTCGTGGAGTTCGACCACGCCCTGCGCGACGAACTCGGCCGCCTGCTGGGCCGGGACACCGGGCTGACCGTGCCCGTGCTGGGCACCGGCGCCGGGCACGACGCCGGGATTCTCTCCGGCGCCGTCCCGACCGCCATGCTGTTCGTGCGCAACCCCACCGGTGTCTCGCACTCCCCGGCCGAGTCCGCGACCGAGGACGACTGCGTCGCCGGGGTGCGCGCCCTCGCCGACGTACTGGAAGGACTGACCCGCAGGTGACCCAGGGAACCTACTGGCTGGAGCACGCCTGGCTCGGCGGCACCGTCGAGCCGGGGGTGCTCGTCGAGGTCGCGGACGGCCGTGTCGGCGCCGTCCGCACCGGCACGCCCGCCCCGCCGCCCGGCGCCGAGGTCCTGCGCGGCCTCACCCTGCCCGGCCTCGCCAACGCGCACAGCCACGCCTTCCACCGGGCCCTGCGCGGCACGGTCCAGGTCGGCTCCGGGACCTTCTGGACCTGGCGCGAGGTGATGTACTCCGTCGCCGACCGGCTGGCCCCGGACAGCTACCACGCCCTCGCCCGCGCGGTGTACGCCGAGATGGCGCTGGCCGGGATCACCTGCGTGGGGGAGTTCCACTACCTCCACCACGCCCCCGGCGGCACGCCCTACGCCGATCCCAACGTCATGGGCGAGGCCCTGATCGAGGCCGCCGCCGAGGCCGGCGTCCGCATCACCCTCCTGGACACCGCGTACCTCTCGGCGGGCTTCGGCGAGCCCCCCGGCCACCACCAGCTCCGCTTCTCCGACGGCACCGCCGACGCCTGGGCCGAACGCTGTTCAGTTCTCAAGGAACAGGATCACGCGCGGATCGGCGCGGCCGTCCACTCCGTACGGGCCGTGCCCGCCGCCCAGTTGGCGACCGTCGCGGGCTGGGCCGAGGAGCGGCGGGCCCCGCTGCACGTCCACCTCTCCGAGCAGACCGCCGAGAACGACGCCTGCCTCGCCGCGCACGGCGTCACCCCGGCCCGGCTGCTCGCCGAGCACGGCGTGCTCGGACCGCGCACCACCGGTGTGCACAACACCCATCTGACCGGCGAGGACATCGCCCTGCTCGGCGGCTCGGGCACCGGCACCTGCATGTGCCCCACCACCGAGCGCGACCTGGCCGACGGCATCGGACCCGCCGTCGCCCTGCAGAGCGCGGGCTCCCCGCTCTCGCTCGGCTCCGACAGCCACGCCGTCATCGACCTGCTCGAAGAGGCGCGCGCGATGGAGCTGGACGAGCGGCTGCGCACCCGCACCCGGGGCCACTGGACCGCGGCCGCGCTGCTGCGCGCCGCCACCGAGGACGGCCACGCGGCACTCGGCTGGCAGGAGGCGGGCGCCATCGAGCCGGGACGCCTGGCCGACTTCACGACCATCGCCCTCGACTCCGTCAGGACGGCCGGACCGCCGCCCCGGCTCGGCGCCGAGACGGCCGTATTCGCGGCGAGCGCGGCGGACGTCCGGCACACGGTCGTGGGCGGCCGCCAGGTCGTACGGGACGGGGCGCACACGCTCGTACCCGATGTGCCCGCCGCCCTGGCCGACGCGATCGGCGCCCTGCGCGACTGACCCCCACCGGATCCCCTACCGGCACCCCTGAGGACACCGAGCACACCATGAGCAGCAGCACCGCCATCATCAACATCGCCACGCTGGTCACCAACGACCCCTCCCTCGGTGACGGTTCCCCTCTCGGACTGATCCAGGACGCGGCCCTGGTCATCGACGGCGAACGCGTCGTGTGGGCCGGTGAGTCAAGCAGAGCACCCGCCACTGACAATCGCCTCGACGCCGGTGGAAAGGCGGTCCTGCCGGGCTTCGTGGACTCCCACTCGCACCTGGTCTTCGCCGGGGACCGCACCGCCGAGTTCAACGCCCGCATGTCCGGTCGCGCCTACAGCGCCGGCGGCATCCGCACCACGGTCGCCGCCACCCGCGCCGCCTCCGACGCGGAACTGGAGGCGAACCTCGCCCGCCACCTGGCCGAGGCGCTCCGCCAGGGCACCACCACGATGGAGACCAAGTCCGGCTACGGCCTCACCGTCGAGGACGAGTCCCGCGCCCTGCGCCTCGCGGCCGCCCACACCGACGAGGTGACCTACCTGGGCGCCCACATCGTCGCCCCCGAACTCGCCGAGGACCCGGCCGCGTACGTCGCCCTGGTGACCGGGGAGATGCTGGACGCCTGCGCCCCGCACGCCCGTTGGATCGACGTGTTCTGCGAGAAGGGCGCCTTCGACGGCGACCAGGCCCGCGCCATCCTCACCGCCGGCCGTGCCAAGGGCCTGCACCCGCGCATTCACGCCAACCAGCTCTCCTACGGTCCCGGCGTCCAGCTGGCCGTCGAACTGGACGCGGCCAGCGCGGATCACTGCACCCACCTCACGGACGCCGACGTGGACGCCCTGGCCAGTGGCGACACGGTCGCCACGCTGCTGCCCGGCGCCGAGTTCTCCACCCGCGCCGAGTGGCCGAACGCGCGCCGGCTGCTGGACGCGGGGGCCACGGTGGCGCTGTCCACGGACTGCAACCCCGGCTCGTCGTACACCTCGTCCGTGCCGTTCTGCGTGGCGCTGGCGGTGCGGGACATGGGGATGACCCCGGACGAGGCCGTGTGGGCCGCCACGGCGGGCGGAGCGGCCGCGCTGCGCCGGACCGACGTGGGGCGGCTCACCCCCGGCAGCCGGGCCGACCTGGTGCTGCTGGACGCCCCGAGCCATGTCCACCTGGCCTACCGCCCCGGCGTGCCCCTGGTCGAAGGGGTGTGGCGAGCGGGAGTCCGCGTGGCCTGAAACACGCGGAGAGACGACAGAAGGCGGCCCGGCATCCTCAGCCGGGCCGCCTCACGCGTGCGGGAAAGGTCCGCCTTCCGGCGGCGCCCACCGTCACTCGTCCAGCGTGAGTCCCTTGCGCAGGCGCGACAACGTACGGGACAGCAGCCGGGAGACGTGCATCTGGGAGATGCCCAGCTCCTCGCCGATCTCGGACTGGGTCAGACCCGCCACGAAGCGCAGGGAGAGGATCTTCCGGTCGCGGGGCGCCAGTTCGGCGATGAGGGGCTTCAACGACTCGACGTACTCGATGCCTTCGAGCCCGTGGTCCTCGTACCCGATGCGGTCCGCGAGGGCGCCCTCGGTGTCGTCGTCGGCGGGCTGGGCGTCCAGGGAGGAGGCGGTGTAGGCGTTCGAGGCGGCCATGCCCTCGACGACCTCCTCGTGGGAGAGCCCGAGGCGCTCGGCCAGTTCCGCGACGGTGGGGGCGCGGTCCAGCCGCTGGGCCAGCTCGTCCCCGGCCTTGGCCAGGTCGAGCCGCAGCTCCTGCAGGCGGCGCGGGACGCGCACGGACCACGAGGTGTCACGGAAGAAGCGCTTGATCTCGCCGATGATGGTCGGCATCGCGAAGGTCGGGAACTCGACCCCGCGCGACATCTCGAAGCGGTCGATCGCCTTGATCAGGCCGACCGTGCCGACCTGGACGATGTCCTCCATCGGCTCGCTGCGGGAGCGGAACCGGGAGGCGGCGAACTTCACCAGCGCCAGATTCAGTTCGACGAGGGTGTTGCGGACGTACGAGTACTCGTACGTGCCCTCCTCCAGCGACTCCAGGCGCTCGAAGAGCGTCTTGGACAGGGCTCGCGCGTCCACCGGGCCGACCTCGTCGAAGGGCGGGATCTCGGGGAGCCCCGCCAGGGGGTCGAGAGGGTCGATGGTGTGGTCCAGCTTTTCCGGTGGGGGTGTCGACGTCGCTTTGTGGGTAGGCGACCCGTCGAGCCGGGCTGACATGGGTGTCCTCCATCGTTCTCGGCATATGGCTGCCGAAGCCGATACGTGTGCACTGCGGTGTGCGGCGCCTCCGAGGCCGGCGTGTAGGGATGTGTGTCGTACTAGCCCTACCTGCTTCGGTGAGCTGGTCGCAAGTGTCACTTGTGGTGATATGCCCGTTTCTGGGGGGTTGTTCGGGTGTCGAAGTGTGGCTGGAAGGCGTAATGTTCGAGGGCATCAGCAGCCAAGACCTCGGGAGAGAGACGGCATGGACCACGGGACGGTCGGCAGCGCACAGTCGGGCCGGCTTCTGGTGGAGGTGCGGGAAGAGGGTTCCAGCGCCGTAGTGACACCGGCGGGTGAACTCGATCACCACACCGCCGATCTACTGCGCGAACCGCTCGACGACCTCCTGGAGAAGGGCTTCTCACGACTTGTCGTGGACTGCTCGCGGCTGGAGTTCTGCGACTCGACAGGACTGAACGTGCTGCTGGGGGCCCGTCTGAAGGCGGACGCCGCCGGCGGTGGCGTGCACCTCGCGGGCATGCTGCCCGTAGTCGCACGCGTATTCGAGATCACGGGAGCCGAGGCGGTCTTCACCGTCCACGACTCCGTAGAGGCCGCCCTCGCGGGCGAGACCGGCTGAGTCGCCCCGCAACCCCCTCCAGGCCCCCGCTCGCGAGCGTCGGGTGAATGAAGGAGTGTTCCGGGGGATCAGTCGGGCAGGAGACATCTGAAACCTTTCGGCAGCCCCGCCGCCGAACCCGCTCCGGGAACCGGGGAAGGGGTCCGGCGCGACGTATGAGGCGAGGGGCGGACGCCGAAGGTGACGGAGGCAGCACGCGGACACCGGACGGACGGTGAACCGTCCGTCCGGGACCGAACGGAGTCGGACTTTTGAATCGTGTACTGGTGGATCGGTGAGGTGAAGCGCTGATGAGCACCACCCGGCCCTACTCGCCGGGCGACGGTGGCCCGGAGCCGAGCGGCGCTTCCGGCATGCCCGCGGGAGACGCGACGGCGCCGGAGTCGGCCTTGAGCGCCGCCCTGCCCGTCGCTCCCTCCGAGGCCGCGCCGGAGGCGAGGGGACGACAGGTCCGCAGGCTCGGCCTGGACGGAGAGAGCGGGGTGGTCCCGCTCGCCCGTGACTTCACCCGCCAGGCGCTGTACGAGTGGGGCTGGCTGCCCGCCTCGGGCGCCGAGCAGCGGGCCGCGGCCGAGGACGTGCTCCTCGTCGTCTCGGAGCTGGTCACCAACGCCTGCCTGCACGCCGACGGCCCGGACGAGCTGGTCCTGTCCTGCGACCGCAAGGTGATCCGTCTCGAGGTCACCGACCGCGGCGCCGGCCAGCCCGCCCCCCGCACCCCGCACCAGGCCGGCCGCCCCGGCGGCCACGGCATGTTCATCGTCCAGCGCCTCAGCCTCGACTGGGGCGTCGTACGCACCCCCGACGAATCCGGCAAGACGGTCTGGGCAGAACTGGCCGCCCCCGCCTGAGCCCGCGACACACCGTCGGGCTTGCCCCAAGATCAACTTGTGCATATCGTCCTGGCTGCCCGCTATGACCGGCGGGTACGCACTGCCTGCCGGGGGCGGGCGGGCCGGACCTTCGGCTCCTGTTCCCTCGCGTTCGGCGGGGGAACAGGGGAATGAATGATCTGGGGGAAGAGGGTGGCGGGCGGAGCGCTCGCCATCACGCTCATGAGCGCCGGGCTTGGCCTGGGCGCCGCGGGCACGGCGGAAGCGGCCGGGGCCCGGTACAAGTGCAAGGCGGAAGTGCACCTGGACCTCGGCCGGCCCAAGGCGACGTCGTCCTGCAAGAAGTCCGCTTCCGGCAAGAAGGTGACCAAGCACCGGGTCAAGCTGGTGTGCGACGTCATCCGTGGCCGGGGCAATCCGCACGAGATCCCGTGGTACCTGTGGGGCCCGTGGGTGAAGCCGGGGCAGAAGTCCACCGTCATGTGCGGGTTCAGCAGCTTCACCCGCTCCTGGTCCGTCGAGACCAAGTGACGCGGACACGGACATGACGAAGGCCGCCGCACCCTCCGAGGTGCGGCGGCCTTCGCCTTTGTGTCCTGCGTGCCTCAGTTCACGTCGCCCATCAGCGACTTGACCTTGCGGCGGTACATCCACACCGCGAATCCGGCGAGGGCCGCGAGGATCGCCTCCCCGAGGACGGCACCCGTGCCACCGAGGTCCACGTCGGCGATGGCCGGGTTGGAGAGCAGGCTGGTGATGGAGTCACCTGCGGTCACCGCGAGGAACCACACGCCCATCATCTGGCTGGCGTACTTGGCCGGAGCCATCTTCGTCGTCACCGACAGGCCCACCGGGGACAGGCACAGTTCGCCCACGGTCTGGATGAAGTAGATGCCGACCAGCCACATCGGGCTCACAGCGGTGCCGTTCGCCGCCATGCCCAGCGGGATCAGGAAGAAGAAGAACGAGACCCCGATCAGGACCAGACCCATCGAGAACTTGACGATGGTGCTGGGCTCCTTGCCCTTGCGGTTGAGCCACACCCACACGAAGGCGAACACAGGGGCCAGGGCCATGATGAACAGCGCGTTCACCGACTGGTACCAGGAGGACGGGAAGTCGAAGCCGAACATCATGTTCGACGCCTTGCCCTCACCGAAGGCCTGCACCGTGGAGGCGCCCTGGTCGTAGATCATCCAGAACACGGCGGCCGCGACGAAGAACCAGATGTAGCCGGTCATCTTGGACTGCTCAAGGGACGACAGCTCCTTGTCGCGCTTGATGCGCAGCAGCACGCCCGCGGGGATGACCAGACCGATGATCGTCAGCGGGATCATCGCCCAGTTCATGGTGAAGTGGCCGGTGCCGCCGACGACGCCGTAGAACACCACCGCGGCCAGCAGCCAGCCGAGGCCCTTGCGCAGCCAGGAGGTCCGCTCCTCGGAGCTCAGCGGCTTCGGGACGACGTTGCTGACCGGGTTCAGGTGCCGCGTACCCAGCAGGAAGGACGCGAGACCGATGCCCATGCCGACCGCGGCCAGGCCGAAGCCGAGGTGCCAGTTGACCTTCTGACCGACGGTGCCGATCACCAGGGGAGCGAAGAACGCGCCCATGTTGATGCCCATGTAGAAGATCGTGAAGCCACCGTCACGGCGCGGGTCGTCCGGACCGTTGTACAGGTGGCCGACCATCGTGGAGATGTTGGCCTTGAGCAGGCCCGAACCGGCCGCGACCAGCGCGAGACCGGCGAAGAACGGGGCCTGGCCGCCGGGGAGTGCGAGCACGAGGTGACCGCACATGATCGTGACGGCCGCGATGGCCACCGTCTTGCGCGGACCCCAGACCCGGTCACCGAGCCAGCCGCCGGGCATGGCGAGCAGGTACACCATCGCCGAGTAGACGGAGACGATCACCGTGGTGGTGGCCACGTCCATCGCCAGGCCGCCGCCCATGCTGCCCTTGCCGGCGCCGGGGCCGCCGGAAAGCAGATAGACGGTGAGCAGGGCCTTCATGCCGTAGTAGGAGAACCGCTCCCACATCTCGGTCATGAAGAGAGTGGCCAAGCCGCGGGGGTGGCCGAAGAAGGTCTTGTCGGTGCCCGGGGTCTCCGGGCGGACCGAGTCCTTCGTCAGGCTGGACGCCATGGTCGTTCCTTGCTGGTCGGGACGCGCGATGGAGCGCTGCGCGCCCGGTGGGGGGTGCGGCCGGCACCGGCAGGGTCGGGCGTCCACCCCCACGCCCTGGGGGTTCCCGCATCGAAGACATCGAAGGCGTCGAAGCCATCTGAGGCGGTGGACGGCGACCACCGGGATCCACGCTCCTACGCGTCACTGCGTACGGAGCCCGGCCAGAGGTCATTCCTTTCAAGGCTGAGCGGAGTCAGCCCGCACAGAAAGGGAGACCCTCGGCGTCATGTGCCCGCCAAAAGGCCCCCGGTGTGCTACAGGCGTTCAGGTCACCATACGGCAGGACACTGCCGGATATGGAAGGACTTGAGACACGGATCACAGGGTTCCGGGGAACCGCGCGACCTGTTTCCAAGGTGTCTTCCACGATCGCATCGCGCCGTCGCTGGTTTGTACATGCAGGGTACAAAGGTAAGAGCACTGCTGCCGACCACACACCGGCCGTACGCGCGGGCGGTCTACCATCACCTCATGACCCGTGTACTGCTCGCCGAGGACGACGCGTCCATCTCGGAGCCGCTGGCCCGCGCCCTGCGCCGGGAAGGTTACGAGGTCGAGGTGCGCGAGGACGGCCCCAGCGCGCTCGACGCCGGGCTCCAGGGCGGGGTCGATCTCGTCGTGCTGGACCTCGGACTGCCCGGCATGGACGGCCTGGAGGTCGCCCGTCGGCTGCGTGCCGACGGCCACACCGTGCCGATCCTCATCCTGACCGCGCGCGCCGACGAGGTGGACACCGTCGTCGGGCTCGACGCGGGTGCCGACGACTACGTCACCAAGCCCTTCCGCCTCGCCGAGCTGCTGGCCCGGGTCCGGGCCCTGCTGCGGCGCGGCTCGGCCGAGCCCCAGCAGCCGCCGGCCACCCACGGGGTGCGGATCGACGTCGAGTCGCACCGGGCCTGGATGGGCGAGGAGGAACTCCAGCTCACCGCCAAGGAGTTCGACCTGCTGCGGGTGCTGGTGCGGGACGCCGGCCGCGTGGTCACCAGGGACCAGCTGATGCGGGAGGTGTGGGACACGACCTGGTGGTCCTCCACCAAGACCCTCGACATGCACATCTCCTGGCTCCGCAAGAAGCTCGGTGACGACGCGGCGAACCCCCGGTACATCGCCACGGTGCGCGGTGTGGGCTTCCGCTTCGAGAAGAGCTGAGTCCCACCCTGTGCGTCGCCGTCTCATTCAGTCCACGCTCGCCGTCGTGCTGGTGGTGATCGCCGTCTTCGGGGTCTCACTGGTGATCGTGGAGACCCGGACGATCAGCAACAGCGCCCAGGAGCGGGTGGAGTCCGAGGCGGTCCGGCTGGCCAGCATCGTGGACAGCCGCATCCTCGCCGCCGAGAACGTCAACGCCGACGTGCTGCGCAACCCGGTCAGCAAGACCCAGTACGCGGTGATCCGGATGCCCGGCCGGGCCCCGATCGAGATCGGCAGCAAGCCCGAGGGCGACGTCATCCACTCCACGCAGCACGGCGAGGAGGGCGAGACGGTCACCGTGCAGGAGCCCCGCTCCGCCGTGACCCGCGAGGTCGGCCGCACCCTGCTGATCATCGGCCTGGTCGCGCTGCTCGCCGTGATCGCCGCCGTACTGCTCGCGGTACGCCAGGCCAACCGGCTCGCCTCCCCGCTCACCGACCTCGCCGAGACCGCCGAACGCCTCGGCTCCGGCGACCCCCGCCCCCGGCACAAGCGGTACGGCGTCCCCGAGCTGGACCGGGTCGCCGATGTGCTGGACTCCTCCGCCGAGCGGATCGGCCGCATGCTGACCGCCGAACGGCGCCTCGCGGCCGACGCCTCGCACCAGCTCCGTACGCCGCTGACCGCGCTGTCCATGCGGCTGGAGGAGATCACCCTCACCGACGACCCGGACACGGTGAAGGAGGAGGCGACCATCGCGCTGACTCAGGTGGAGCGGCTGACCGACGTGGTGGAGCGGCTGCTGACCAACTCGCGGGACCCCCGTACCGGCTCCGCCGTCACCTTCGACCTCGACGAGGTCATCCAGCAGCAGCTCGCCGAGTGGCGCCCGGCCTACCGCAGCGCCGGCCG
This sequence comes from Streptomyces seoulensis, assembly GCF_004328625.1. NCBI lineage: Bacteria > Bacillati > Actinomycetota > Actinomycetes > Kitasatosporales > Streptomycetaceae > Streptomyces > Streptomyces seoulensis. Next base: position 2,443,871 of record NZ_CP032229.1, on the reverse strand, counting down.
GGCCATCGTCAACTCCGGCAAGCGGCATCTGACGGCGGTCGGCACGCCCGGCGCGGTCGCGCAGGTGCTGGCCGCGCTGATCGAGAACTCGTTGATGCACGGCGGCGGCACGGTCGCCCTGCGCACCCGGGTCACCGGCAACCAGGCCGTGATCGAGGTCACCGACGAGGGCCCCGGGGTCCCCGCCGACCTCGGCGCGCGGATCTTCGAGCGGACCATCAGCGGCCGCAACTCCACCGGTATCGGCCTCGCCGTCGCCCGCGACCTCGCCGAGGCCGACGGCGGCCGCCTGGAGCTGCTCCAGACCCACCCGCCGGTCTTCGGCCTGTTCCTGTCCCGCACCGCCCCCGCGCACAAGGGCGACGAGCCCACGGTCCGCTAGCGGACTAGCGGACCCGCTCGGAGCTGTCCGGCTCGTGCCGGGCCACCGGGTCCTTGCCCGCCTCGCTGGGCAGCGCGCGGAACACCCACGTGCGGTACGACCAGAAGCGGAACAGCGTGGCCACGCCGATGCCGACGAACTTGAAGACGTTGCTCTGCAGCGGGGTGTCCCAGCCGAACCCGTAGGTGGCGAGGTACAGCACCCCGTTCTCGATCACCAGGCCGATCACGCTGAACACCAGGAACAGCATCAGCTCGCGCGGGCGGCCGCCCCGGTCGCGGTCCCGGTACGTCCAGTAGCGGAAGCCCAGGTAGTTGAAGACGATGGCCACGATGGTGGCGATGATGCTGGCCCGGACCACGGGCAGATCGGACACGTGCCGGACCAGGTTGAACACACCGAGGTTGACCAGGACCCCGGCTCCTCCGACCGCACCGAACTTGGCCACCTCACGGGCGAGCCGTTGCAGCCCCGAGGAACGACGTTCCATGGCTGTGCAGCTCCCGTCCATAGGTTCTTCTCGGCCCCGCCATGCTATCCACGCGATCCGCCCCATGTCCGCGCGCCGGGCCCCGGCGGGGAAACGGGTCGGCAAGAGGCGGGCAAGGGCCCGGTAAGAGATGCGCGCGGGCAGTCCGGGACGGCGGCCGTCGGGCCGGTCCGCGCGGCCGATACGCTAGGGGGGTGACGTTCCCGGTAGTCGGCATGGTCGGCGGGGGGCAGCTCGCGCGTATGACGCACGAGGCGGGCATCCCGTTGGGCATCAGGTTCAAGCTCCTCAGTGACACTCCCCAGGATTCCGCGGCGCAGGTCGTGAGCGATGTCGTCATCGGCGACTACCGCGACCTCGACACGCTGCGTGAGTTCGCGCGCGGCTGTGACGTGATCACCTTCGATCACGAGCACGTGCCGACCGAGCACCTCAAGGCCCTGGAGGCGGACGGCATCCCCGTCCGGCCGGGGCCCGACGCGCTCGTGCACGCCCAGGACAAGGGTGTGATGCGCGCGAAGCTCACGGAGATCGGCGTGCCCTGCCCGCGCCACCGCATCGTGCGCGACCCGGCCGACGTGGCCGCGTTCGCCGCCGAGCTCGAAAGGGGCGGGCACGAAGTGCCCTCCGGCAAGGGCGGTGGTGGGCGACGGGCGGGCGGCTTCCCCGTCGTCCTGAAGACGGTGCGCGGCGGCTACGACGGCAAGGGCGTGTGGGTCGTCGACTCCGAGGCCGAGGCCGCCGAGCCCTTCCGGGCGGGCGTGCCGGTGCTGGCTGAGGAGAAGGTCGATTACGTACGTGAGCTGGCCGCCAACGTGGTCCGCTCCCCGCACGGCCAGGCCGTCGCCTACCCGGTGGTGGAGTCCCGGCAGGTCGCCGGGGTCTGCGACACCGTGATCGCGCCCGCGCCCGAGCTGGACGAGCCCCTCGCGCTGCACGCCGAGCGGATGGCGCTCAGCATCGCCAAGGAGCTGGGTGTCGTCGGGCACCTCGCCGTGGAGCTGTTCGAGACCCGCGACGGCCGGATTCTGGTCAACGAGCTGGCGATGCGGCCGCACAACTCCGGCCACTGGTCGATGGACGGCGCGATCACCTCGCAGTTCGCCAACCACGTCCGCGCGGTCCTCGACCTCCCCCTCGGCGACCCGCGTCCGCGCGCGCCCTGGACGGTCATGGTCAACGTGCTCGGCGGCGACTACCCGGACATGTACTCCGCGTACCTCCACTGCATGGCCCGCGACCCCCAGCTCAAGATCCACATGTATGGCAAGGACGTCAAACCCGGCCGCAAGGTGGGGCACGTCAACACCTACGGCGACGACCTGGACGACGTGCTGGAGCGCGCCCGTCACGCAGCCGGCTACCTGAAGGGCACGATCACCGAATGAGCCCCGTTGTTGGCATCGTCATGGGGTCGGACTCCGACTGGCCCGTCATGGAGGCCGCCGCCAAGGCCCTCGACGAGTTCGAGATCCCCTACGAGGTGGACGTCGTCTCCGCGCACCGGATGCCGCGCGAGATGGTCGCGTACGGGGAGCATGCCGCCGAGCGCGGGCTGAAGGCGATCATCGCGGGCGCGGGCGGCGCCGCCCACCTGCCCGGCATGCTCGCCTCGGTGACGCCGCTGCCGGTCATCGGCGTGCCGGTGCCGCTGAAGTACCTGGACGGCATGGACTCGCTGCTCTCCATCGTGCAGATGCCGGCCGGGGTGCCGGTCGCCACCGTCTCCGTCGGCGGCGCGCGCAACGCCGGTCTGCTGGCCGCCCGGATGCTCGCCGCGCACGACGAGGACCTGCTCCAGCGCATGCGCGACTTCCAGCAGGAGCTGAACGACCAGGCCACCGAGAAGGGCAAGCGGCTGCGCGCCAAGGTCGAGGGCTCGGCCGGCTTCGGATTCGGAAAGTAGGGCCGGGATGACTCCGCTGGACCAGGCCCGCGCGCTGCTGCGGGAGTTCCCCGTCGTCGACGGGCACAACGACCTGCCGTGGGCGCTGCGGGAGCAGGTCGCCTACGACCTGGGCGCGCGGGACATCGCCGGGGACCAGGGCGCGCATCTGCACACCGACCTGCCGCGGCTGCGTGAGGGTGGCGTCGGGGCGCAGTACTGGTCGGTGTACGTCCGCTCGGACCTGCCCGACGCGGTGCCGGCCACGCTGGAGCAGATCGACTGCGTCACGCGGCTGATCGAGCGGTACCCGGCCGAGCTGGCGCCCGCGCTGACGGCGGCCGACATGGAGGCGGCCCGTGCCGCCGGGCGGATCGCCTCGCTGATGGGGGCCGAGGGCGGCCACTCCATCGCCAACTCCCTCGGCACGCTGCGGGGGTTGTACGCGCTGGGCGTGCGGTACATGACGCTCACCCACAACGACAACGTGGACTGGGCGGACTCCGCGACCGACGAGCCCAGGGCCGGGGGCCTGACCGCGTTCGGCCGTGAGGTCGTCCGTGAGATGAACCGGCTCGGCATGCTGGTCGACCTCTCCCACGTCGCCGCGACGACGATGCGGGACGCGCTGGACACCACCTCGGCACCGGTGATCTTCTCGCACTCCTCCTCGCGTGCCGTCTGCGACCACCCGCGCAACATCCCGGACGACGTGCTGGAGCGGCTGCCCGCCAACGGCGGCATGGCGATGGTGACCTTCGTGCCGAAGTTCGTCCTCCAGGCCGCCGTGGACTGGACGGCCGCCGCCGACGACAACATGCGCGCGCACGGCCTGCACCACCTCGACACCAGCGAGGCGGGCATGAAGGTCCACCGGGAGTTCGAGGAGCGCCACCCGCGCCCGGTCGCCACCGTCTCCACGGTCGCCGACCACCTCGACCACATGCGCGAGGTCGCCGGCATCGACCACCTCGGCATCGGCGGCGACTACGACGGCACCGCCTTCACCCCGGACGGCCTGAACGACGTCTCCGGCTACCCGAACCTCATCGCGGAGCTGCTGGACCGCGGCTGGTCCAAGCCGGACCTCGCCAAGCTGACCTGGCAGAACGCGGTCCGCGTCCTGGGCGCGGCGGAGGACGTCGCCCGCGAGGAGCGCGCCGCCCGGCCCGCGTCGCACGCGACCATCGAGTCGCTGGACGGTTAGCCGTCGAGGGCGGGGTAGTCGGTGTAGCCGTCGGCCCCGCCCACGTACATCAGGTACCGCTCGCGCAGCGGGTTGAGCGGGGCGCCCACGCGCAGCCGGGCCGCCAGGTCCGGGTTGGCGATGTAGGGGCGGCCGAGGGCGACCAGGTCCGCGCCGGAGGCCAGCATCTCCCGCGCCGCCCGCGCGACCGCCTCGGTGGTGAGATCCGTCAGCACCGGGTTGCCGATCAGCGTGCCGGGCCAGTCGGCGCGCAGCCGCCGGTACAGCGCGTCGGCGGGGTCGGCGCGGACCACGTGCAGATAGGCGAGGCCCAGATCCCGCAGGCGGTGCACGAGGGCCGGGTACAGGTCGGCGGTGTCGTCCTCCTGGATGCCGTTGACCGTGCCGCCCGGCGAGATCCGCAGCCCCGTCCGCCCGGCGCCGATCGCGTCGGCCACCGCCTCGGTCACCTCCACCGTGAAGCGCACCCGCTGCTCGGGCGGGCCACCGTAGGCGTCGGTGCGGCGGTTGGTGTTCCCGGCGAGGAACTGGTGCAGCAGGTGCCCGTTGGCCGAGTGCACCTCCACGCCCTCGAAGCCCGCGTCGACGGCCCGTCTGGCGGCGGAGGCGAAGTCGGCGACGGTGGTGCGGATGTCGTCCGGCGTCATCGCGCGGGGCACGGGAGCGGGCAGGTGTCCCTGTCGCGTGAAGATCGTCTCCGGGAGCGGTACGGCCGAGGGTGACACGGGGGTCAGGCCCGTCGTCACCGGGTGGCTGACCCGGCCGCCGTGCTGGAGCTGGAGGAACATGTGCCCGCCGGCCGCCCGTACCGCCTCGGTGACCTTGCGCCAGCCGTCGGTGTGCCGGTCGGTGTGCAGCGCGGCGATGTCCGGGTACGTCTGGCCGACCGCGTTCGGGGTCGCGGCCTCGCCGATGATGAGCCCGGCGGAGGCGCGCTGGGCGTAGTAGTCGGCCATGAGCGGGGTCGGGGTGCCGTCCGGCTCCGCGCGGTTGCGGGTGAGCGGGGCCATCAACAGGTGGTGGGGGAGGGCGAGTTGCCCGAGCCGGGCCGGGGCCAGGAAGTCCGTCATGGCCGTACCGTAGAAGCTGACACCGGTGTCAGGTTCAAGCCCCGGGGAGGCGCACATGCGGATCGGTGAACTGGCCCGGCGCACCGGCGTGAGCGAGCGGTCGCTGCGCTACTACGAGAGCCGGGGGCTGCTCGCGGCCGAGCGCACGGCGGGCGGGCACCGGGACTTCCCGGAGGCCGCCGTCGACCGCGTGGTCCGCATCCAGGAGCTGTACGCGGCCGGCCTGCACAGTGACCGCATCCGCCACCTCCTCCCCTGCATGCGCGACCAGGACGGCGGCCCCTCCGCCCGTGCCACCCCCCGCCTCCTCGCCGACCTCACCGAGGAACGCACCCGCATAGACCGCCTGATCACCGACCTCCACCGCACCAGGGACACCCTGGACGAGGTCATCGAGGCGGCGGGGGGCGAGTGACGCCCATCGCGGTGCGCTGTGGTACCGGAAGGCGGTACATATGAAGTACCGGTTCTCGGTACCGCCAGGAAGGGCGACGGGCCATGACCATAAGCGCCAGTGAGGCACGTCGGGATCTGTTTCCCCTGATCAAGCGCGTCAACGACGATCACGAACCGGTCCGTGTCAGCTCGCGTGGCGGAGATGCCGTCCTGATGTCGGCCGAGGACTACGAGTCCTGGCAGGAGACGGTGTATCTGCTGCGTTCACCGGCGAACGCCCGGCGCCTGATGGAGGCGGTCGCCCGCGACAAGGCGGCGGCCGGCGCCGTCACCAAGTCGCTGGAAGAACTGCGTCAGCTGGCGGGTGAGGAGTGAGGAGCGTCCACTTCGACCCCGACGCATGGGAGGACTTCCTCTTCCGGCTGGCCGCCGACCGTCGGATGGCGCGCCGGATCACCCGGCTCATCGCTGAGATCCAGCGGGACCCCTTCGCCGGCATCGGCAAGCCGGAGCCGCTCAAGGCCGATCTGTCCGGCTACTGGTCCCGTCGGATCGACGACGAGCACCGGCTGGTGTACCGGGCCGACGACAAGGAAGTGAAGATCCTCAAAGCCCGGTACCACTACGGCTGATCCGCCGGGGGCGTCAGCAGGCGCAGAGGCAGAAGGGGTGGCCCGCCGGGTCGGCGTAGACGCGCCAGGTGCGGGTGGGGGCGTTCGTGTCCAGGGGTTTGGCGCCCAGGGGGAGGATCCGCTGCTCGGCCTCGTCCAGGTCGGGGACCGTGAGGTCGAGGTGGAACTGCTGGGGGGTACCGGGGGAGGGCCAGGTCGGCGGGACGTGGTCCGGGGCGCGCTGGAAGGCGAGGGTCTGGCCGGTGGGGGTGCGCAGGTCGGTCCAGTCGGCGTCGCCCTCGATCGTGCCGCCCAGGATCTCGGCGTAGAAACCGGCCAGGGCCCGGGGGTCGGGACAGTCCAGGACGATCGCGCCCAGCTCGGCGAGAGCCATGATGTGCTCCTCGGTTACTAGTAAAGCTCGGTTACCGGTAACGGTTACCTCATGGTCCCGCATGGGGGGTAACGTCGCAAGCATGAGTGAGAGATCGGCCGCGCCGGGCGGCCTCGCCCTGGTGGAGTGGCTGGTGAACACCTTGGACATCGAGGTCGGCCGCGACGCGCTCGACACCGAGGAGGGCCGCGCCGACCTCGGGATCGCGGACGACGAGCTGGACACCGCCCGCGCGCTGCGCGAGTCGCTGCGCGCCGCACTGCTCGCGCACGCCGGGCACCCGCCGCACGCGACGGTCCTCCCCCTCGGTGAACTCCTCGCCCACGCACCGCTGTTGGTCACCGTGGACGACACCGACGGCTCCGCCGCGCTCACCCCCGCCGACACCGGCCCGCTGCTCTCCCGCGTGGCCGCCGCCGTCGCCCGCGCGCTGATCGAGGGCACCTGGCAGCGGCTCAAGGCATGTGAGGCGCCCGACTGCCACTGGGCGTACTACGACCGCAGCCCCGCCGGCCGGAGCCGCTGGTGCTCGATGCGGGTGTGCGGGGCGCGCGCCAAGATGCGCCGCTACCGGGCCAAGGACAGGTAAGAGCCGGGGGGTTGTGCGGCCGCCGCCCGGCCCGGTGGTGCACAATGCGCACAGACGCCGGTTCGGCCGACTGAGCCTCGGCCGAACCGGCGTCGTACACGCGGAGCGTCAGGCGGTCGGGCGGCCCATCGCCCGGAACGTCCAGCCCGCCTCGCGCCACGGCACCGGGTCCAGCGCGTTCCGCCCGTCCAGCACGACCCGCGACGTCGCGACCTCGCCCAGCTCCGCCGGGTCCAGCTCGCGGAACTCCCGCCACTCGGTCAGGTGCAGCACCACGTCCGCGCCCCGTACCGCCTCCCGCGCCGAGTCGGCGTAGCCCAGCGTCGGGAACAGCTTGCGGGCGTTGGCCATGCCCTTCGGGTCGTACACCGTGACCTGGCCGCCCTGGAGGTGTATCTGGCCGGCCACGTTCAGCGCGGGGGAGTCCCGGACGTCGTCGGAGTCGGGCTTGAAGGTGGCCCCGAGCACCGCGACCCGCTTGCCGAGGAACGAGCCCCCGCCGAGCGCCTCCCGCGCCATCTCCACCATCTCGCCGCGCCGGCGCATGTTGATGGAGTCGATCTCGCGCAGGAAGGTGAGCGCCTGGTCCGCGCCCAGCTCACCGGCGCGCGCCATGAAGGCCCGGATGTCCTTGGGCAGGCAGCCGCCGCCGAAGCCGATCCCGGCGCGCAGGAACTTGCTTCCGATCCGCTCGTCGTGCCCGATGGCCTCGGCCAGCTTCACCACGTCGCCGTCGGCGGCCTCGCACACCTCGGCCATCGCGTTGATGAAGGAGATCTTCGTGGCGAGGAAGGAGTTCGCGGCCGTCTTCACCAGCTCGGCGGTCGGGAAGTCGGTCACCACGAACGGCGTGCCCTCGCCCAGCGGGGTCGCGTACACCTCCCGCAGCAGCTTCTCCGCCCGCTCCCCGCGCACTCCGGCCACGATCCGGTCCGGGTGCAGGGTGTCCTGGACGGCGAAGCCCTCGCGCAGGAACTCGGGGTTCCAGGCCAGCTCGGCGTCGGCCCCGGCGGGCGCGTGCTCGGCGAGGTAGGCGGCGAGCCGGTCGGCCGAGCCCACCGGCACCGTCGACTTGCCGACCACCAGCGCCGGGCGGCGCAGATGCGGGGCGAGGGAAGCGATCGCGGAGTCCACGTAGCTCATGTCGCAGGCGTACTCGCCGTGCTTCTGCGGGGTGTTCACGCAGACGAAGTGGACGTCGCCGAACTCCGCCACCTCGGCGAAGTCGGTGGTGAAGCGGAGCCGGCCGGTCGAGCCCTCGATGCCCGCGACATGCGCGCGCAGCAGTTCGTCCAGGCCGGGCTCGTACATCGGGGTCTCGCCCCGCTCCAGCATCGCGATCTTCTCGGGGACCACGTCGAGCCCCAGCACCTCGAAGCCGAGTTCGGCCATGGCCGCGGCGTGCGTGGCGCCGAGATAGCCGGTGCCGATCACGGTGATCTTGAGGCTCATGGGTGCTCCAGGCGGGGTACGTCGATGATGCGGCCCCCGAGCATAGTCGTGCCCCGGGGGGTGCCTCGTCCGGGGGAAAACTCAGGCTGTCGCCAAGCTCACCTATGCGGGCCGGGAGCGGCGCTCTAAACTTTCAGTTACTTAACGGTAATTAGCGTCAGTAAGCGTCTTTGGAGCGTGAGAGACCGTGGCCGGATCGGCTGACTTCGACCTGTACCGCCCGTCCGAGGAGCACGACATGCTCCGGGACGCCGTCCGCTCGCTGGTCGAGGCGAAGATCGCGCCGTTCGCCGCCGCGGTGGACGAGGAGGCCCGCTTCCCGCAGGAGGCGCTGGACGCGCTGGTCGCGAACGACCTGCACGCGGTCCACGTCCCCGAGGAGTTCGGCGGCGCCGGCGCCGACGCGCTCGCCACGGTCATCGTGATCGAGGAGGTGGCCCGCGCCTGCGTGTCCTCCTCGCTGATCCCGGCCGTGAACAAGCTCGGCTCCCTCCCGGTGATCCTCTCCGGCTCCACCGAGCTGAAGAAGAAGTACCTGGGCCCGCTCGCCAAGGGCGACGGCATGTTCTCGTACTGCCTCTCCGAGCCGGAGGCGGGCTCGGACGCGGCCGGCATGAAGACCAAGGCCGTGCGCGACGGCGACTTCTGGGTGCTCAACGGCGTCAAGCGCTGGATCACCAACGCGGGCGTCTCCGAGTACTACACGGTGATGGCCGTGACCGACCCCACCAAGCGCTCCAAGGGCATCTCCGCCTTCGTGGTGGAGAAGTCGGACGAGGGCGTCTCCTTCGGCGCCCCGGAGAAGAAGCTCGGCATCAAGGGCTCGCCGACCCGCGAGGTCTACTTCGACAACGTCCGCATCCCCGCCGACCGCATGATCGGCGAGGAGGGCACCGGCTTCGCCACCGCGATGAAGACGCTGGACCACACCCGCATCACCATCGCCGCCCAGGCCCTCGGTGTCGCCCAGGGCGCCCTCGACTACGCCAAGGGCTATGTCCAGGAGCGCAAGCAGTTCGGCAAGCCGATCGCGGACTTCCAGGGCATCCAGTTCATGCTGGCCGACATGGCGATGAAGATCGCCGCCGCCCGCGCCCTGACCTACCAGGCAGCTGCCGCCTCCGAGCGCGTCGACGCCGACCTCACCTTCCAGGGCGCCGCCGCCAAGTGCTTCGCCTCGGACGTGGCGATGGAGGTCACCACCGACGCCGTCCAGCTCCTCGGCGGCTACGGCTACACCCGTGACTACCCGGTCGAGCGCATGATGCGCGACGCCAAGATCACCCAGATCTACGAGGGCACCAACCAGGTCCAGCGGATCGTGATGGCCCGCAACCTGCCGAAGTAGCCGGCAACGCCGAAGGCGCCTCCCCCGGTCCAGCGGGGAAGGCGCCTTCGGCGCGTACGGGCTCAGTTGCCCGAGACCGTGACCTTCTCGTCGTTCTTCAGCTCGTCCACCAGCGTCTTCACCTTCGCCTTGTCCCAGACGAGGTTGCCGCCGACCGACCCGGAGACGGGCATGTTCAGGGACGTGCCGTCGCCGCCGTTGACGCCCTTCATCGCCCAGAACATCGAGGCCAGGTCGAACAGGCCCATGTCCTTGTCGACGCTGAGGGAGTCCAGGCCCGCGCCCATCGTCGGATAGAACTTGAAGGGGTTCAGCACGGTCGACGGGGTCGCCACCTGGTGGGCCAGCGCCGCGAGGAACTTCTGCTGGTTCTTGGTCCGCTCCAGGTCGGAGGCGGCGAAGGCGTGCCGGGTACGGACGAAGGCCAGCGCCTGCTCGCCGTTGAGGGTCTGCTCGCCGGCCTGGAAGTCGGCGCCGGAGTACTTGTCCTTGAACCCCTTGTCGATCTTGATGTCGACGCCGCCGACCGCGTCCACGATGTTGGCGAAGCCGGCGAAGCCGATCTCCACGTAGTGGTCGATGCGCAGCCCGGTGTTGTACTCCACGGTCCGGGTCAGCAGGGTCGGGCCGTCCTCGGCGTAGGTCGCGTTCAGCTTCGCGTGCCGGCCGGTGGCGGGGTAGACCTTGCCCGAGCTGGAGCCCTTGTAGGAGGGGACGACCACGTCGGAGTCGCGGGGCAGGGATATCAGGGTGTCGCCGTTGGACCCGACGTGCAGGATCATCACCGAGTCCGTGCGCTGGCCCTCGGCGGACCCCGTGTGGAGTCTCTTCTTGTCCTCGCTCGTCATGCCCTTGCGGCTGTCGGAGCCGACGATCAGGTAGTTGGTGCCCTCGCCCCCGGAGGGGCGGTCGATCACCTGGGACAGGTCGACGTCCCGGTTGAGCTTGGAGTCGGCCCAGAAGTAGGTGGCCACCGAGGTGACGACCAGCACGGCGGCCAGGGTGATCGCGCCCACCTTGATCCGGCGGCCCCAGTTGGGCGCCGGGCGGGCTGCGCGGGTACCGGCCGGGGCGCCGGGGCCACCGGGGCCGCCGCCGCCGTACACCTGGCCGGTGTTGTAGCCGCTGTCGTAGCCGTCATGGCCCTGGCCGTCGACGTACGACGGCTGCCTGGGCACACCGCCGCCGTACTGCGGCGCGGGAGCGCCGGGCGGCGGCGCGGCCGGGCGGCGTACCTGCCGCATCACACGCGGGCCTTCCGGCTGCGCACCGGCGCTGCCGCGTCCGTAGCGGGTGCCGCGCTCGTCGGACCATCCCTCGGGCCTGTCATTCATGGGCCCCAGTGTGCAGGGTGCCGACCGATGCCTTACAAGGCTTGTCGGAAAATCGGAGCACCTCTGTTGCGAACCCGACATAAATTCCGCGAAAGCCGCTTCGGCATAAGGTGGGGGACATGACAGACCAGGCGCCCGCCGCTTCTCCGGAGATTCCGGGCAAGCCCACTTCCGCTTCCCGCACCACCCTCAGCCACATCATGACCCACAACGACACCAACCTGCTGGGGACGGTGCACGGCGGTGTGATCATGAAGCTCGTCGACGACGCCGCGGGCGCCGTGGCGGGCCGCCACTCCGGCGGGCCCGCCGTCACCGCGTCCATGGACGAGATGGTCTTCCTGGAGCCGGTGCGGGTCGGCGACCTGGTGCACGTCAAGGCCCAGGTCAACTGGACCGGCCGCACCTCCATGGAGATCGGCGTACGGGTCCTCGCCGAGCGCTGGAACGAGTCCGCGCCCGCCACCCAGGTCGGCTCCGCCTACCTCGTCTTCACCGGCGTCGACGCCGACGGCAAGCCCCGCCAGGTCCCCCCGGTCCTCCCGGAGACCGAACGCGACCGCCGCCGCCACCAGGAAGCCCAGATCCGCCGCACCCACCGCCTGGCCCGCCGCCGAGCCATCCGAGAACTCCGCGAACGCCGCGCGGCGGAGGGCATCACGGACTGAACGCTCGCGCTGAGCGTGGACGGAAGACGCCGCAGCGGGTGCGCTCCGCGCGGGACTCGGGCGACCGCACCTGACGGCGGTCCCGCCCGGCTCCGCGCCGCCGCCGCCCGGGCACGCGCGCCGCGGCCGACTTTCCCCGTCCACGCCGCGCAGCGCTACGCCTGCCCCGAGCAGACCACCTCGTCCCCCCTCACCACCGGGGCGTCCGGGGCGGCGACCTCCGGGGCCTTTACCGGGTGGACGGATTTCCAGTCGGTGCCGGCTGTGACGCGGAGGACGGGGCCGAGGCCGGGGGTCGGGTGGAGCTGGGCGCCGGGGAGGGCGGTGGCGAGGGAGCGGGCGGAGCGGTCCCAGCGGGGGTCGTAGGAGATGACCGTGTGCTCGGCCGGGTGCGCGGCGGTCACCGGCTGCCGGGTGGTGGCGAAGCCGGTCGCGGCGAGGGCCGCGTCCACCTTGCGGCCGAGCCCCGCCGTACCGGTGCCGTTCTCCACCCGGACCCGGACCGCGTGCGGGTCGACCTCGACGGTCGCCGCTGCCGGGGCCTTCTTCGCCAGGTGCGCGCCGAGCGGCTTGTCGTCACGCAGGTTCGCGAACAGCTGCTCGGACTTGACCGGGTCCCACTTCAGCGTCGACCCGATGCCCTTCACGGCGAACCCCATCTGCCCGATGGGCACGGTGGTGAACTCCGAGGACGAGGGCGAGAAGTTCCGCATGGCCCGGCCGAGGTCGAGCAGCTCGTCGGTGCCGAACCCGTTGTCCGCCCGCACCGAGCCGAGCACCGCCCGCGTCACGTCCCGGAACCGCATCGGGTTGAACAGCACCCCCGAGGACGTCGCCCGCTCGATCAGCGCCGCCATGAACCGCTGCTGGCGCTGCATCCGCCCCAGGTCGCTCGCCCCGTCCACGTGCCGGGCGCGGACGTACTGCAGCGCCTGTCCGCCGCCCAGGGTGTGCGGACCCGGCGCGAGGTCGAGCCCGGTGTAGGAGTCCTTCAACGGGGTCGGGGTGCAGATCTTCACCCCGCCGAGCACGTCCACCGTCTTCATGAAGCTGGCGAAGTCGACCTCCAGATAGTGGTCGACCTTCACATGCGTCATCGCCTCCACCGTGCGCACGGTGAGCTGCGGCCCGCCCTCCGCGTACGCCGCGTTCAGCTTCATCGGGTGCGCGTGGTGCGGCGCCCCGGTGGTCTGGTCGACGTGGTCGGGCACCTCCGCGTACGAGTCGCGCGGCAGGCTCACCACACTGGCCCGCTCCCGGTCCTCCGAGATGTGCACGATCATCATCGTGTCGGTGCAGTGGCAGGGCGCGCCGCCCAGCCGGTACGCGCGCCGCTCCGCCTCGGTGATCTTGTCCCGGCCGTCCGTGCCGACCAGCAGCACGTTCATGCCGTGGCCCGCGCGGGGCCGGTTCTTCATGTCCTTGAAGGCGTCGACCCGGGCGATCCCCGAGTCCAGGCCGGCGACCACCGCGTGGCCGATCCCCGCCGAGGCGAGCACCGCCACCGACAGCGCGGTCACCGCCCGCACCGCCCAGCGCGGCCGCCGCCTGCGGGCGAGCGGAGCCCGGCGCACCTTGCCCGCGGGCCGGGGCCGGCGCGGCGGCCTGGGGGCGCCACCCGCACCCCGGACGGAGGGGGAGGGGGGCCGAGGCGGTCTGGGCAAGGGACACCTCCGGGATGCGGCCGTACGTGGGAATGTGATCACCGTAGGTCGATACGATCTCCAGCCCGCGTCGCGGCCGCGGCGGCGCGCAACGGTGTCCCCCATTCGCGGTAACGTGAGCCCCCTATGAACGCCAAGCCCGATGTGCGGAACCCCGCCGTGTCCGTGATCATGCCCGTGCTCAACGAGGAGCGGCATCTGCGCGGAGCCGTGCAAGCGATCCTCGCGCAGGAGTACGCCGGCGACATGGAGGTCGTGATCGCCCTCGGTCCCTCCACGGACCGTACGGACGAGATCGCGGCCGAGCTGGTGGCCGAGGACCCCCGCGTGGTCACGGTCCCCAACCCCACCGGCCGGACCCCCGCCGCGCTGAACGCCGCGATCAAGGCGTCCCGGCATCCCGTCGTCGTCCGCGTGGACGGCCACGGCATCCTCTCGCCGAACTACATCGCCACCGCCGTACGGCTCCTTGAGGAGACCGGCGCGCAGAACGTCGGCGGCATCATGCACGCCGAGGGCGAGAACGACTGGGAGCACGCGGTCGCCGCCGCGATGACCTCCAAGATCGGTGTCGGCAACGCCGCCTTCCACACCGGCGGCGCGGCCGCCCCCGCCGAGACGGTCTACCTCGGGGTGTTCCGCCGCGAGGCGCTGGAGCAACAGGGCGGCTACAACGAGGAGTTCATCCGCGCCCAGGACTGGGAGCTGAACTTCCGCATCCGCGAGGCGGGCGGCCTGATCTGGTTCTCGCCCGAGCTGCGGGTCTCCTACCGGCCCCGCCCGAGCATCAAGGCGCTGGCCAAGCAGTACAAGGACTACGGCCGCTGGCGGCACGTCGTCGCCCGCTACCACGAGGGCTCCATCAACCTCCGCTACCTCGCCCCGCCGGCCGCCGTGTGCGCCATCGCGGCGGGCGTGGTGGCCGGCGTGGCCGTGACCCCCTGGGGCTTCGTGATCCCGGCCGGCTACCTGGCCGCCATCGCCGCGGGCTCGATACCGGCCGGCAGGGGCCTCCCCCTCAAGGCCCGCCTCCAGATCCCGGTCGCCCTCGCCACCATGCACATGTCCTGGGGCTTCGGCTTCCTGACCAGCCCCAGGTCCCTGGCGAAGCGCGTCATCGCGTCCCGCCGCCCGGCGGTCCTCGAACCCCGGTAGTGACCATGCGAAAGGGCCCCTCCCGGCTGCGGGAGGGGCCCTTTCACATGCCGTGCGGGGTGCCTACCAGCGGTAGGGCGCGTACACGTCCATGCAGGACTTGTCGTCCGAGCCGTTGATGGCGTCCGTGCCGGTGGGGAGGTCGCCGGCCTTCGGGGCGGCCTTCTTGGGGTACGTGTCGCCGGTGCGCCAGTCCGCGCCGACCACGACGGTCACGCCGGAGACGTCGGTGGAACGTTCCACCTGCTTCGCCGGGATGCCCAGCGCCTTGGCCACCGCCTGGGCGTCGCCCTCCAGGTCGGCGCTCGGGTAGCGCACCACCGTCTCCTCGGCGGACGGCGCCGCCGAGGAGTCCGCCTGGGCCTGGCCATACCCCTTGGCGCCCAGCGCGCTCGCCACCGCGCGGGCGCGGCCGCTGACCGGGGCCAGCGTGTCGGTCCGGGTGCCGTTCTGCACCTGCACCCCGAGCCGGTCGGGAGCGGCGGAGGGGGCCTTGGCGGGCTCGGCGTCCGCGACCTTCTTCTGGGCCGGCTTGCCGTTCTTGTCGAGGGCGACGTCCTCGCGGAGCATCTGCCACAGCTTGTCGGCGCCCTGGGCGGGGAGCACGTGGGAGATGTTCCGCGGGTCCTCGATGTTCGGCATCGTCACCGAGGTGATCCGGTCGGTCGGCACCGCCTTCAGCTCCATGCCGAGGTCGTACAGCTTCTTGACGCTGCCGATCTCGTTGGACACCGTCAGGGACTTGGTCGCCGCCTCCGCGAGGTCCATCAGCCGGCCGCTGTCGGTGAAGACGTTCTGGCCCTTGAGGGTGCGGATCATCGAGTTCAGGTACATGTGCTGGGCGCGGGCGCGCATCACGTCGCTGCCCCAGGCGTGCCGGGTGCGCAGCCACTGCAGGGCCTGCTCGCCCTTGACCTTGTGCGTCCCCGCGGTCATCTTCAGGCCGGAGCCGCCGTGCTGGGCGGCGGTGGAGCGGTCCCAGACGTTCTGCTTGACGCACACGTCGACGCCCCGGATCGCGTCCGCCATCCGCACCACACCGGAGAAGTCGATCGTCATCCAGTGGTCGATGTAGACCCCGGTGAGGTTCTCCCAGGTGGCCAGCGTGCAGCCGGCGCCGCCCCGGGCGAGCGTGGTGTTGATGATGTCGTTGGTCGCCGGGTAGACCTTTCCGGTCTTGGCGTCCTTGCACTCGGGGATGTCCACGCGGGTGTCGCGGGGGATGCTCACCATGGCGGCGCTTCTGCGGTCCGCGGAGACGTGGATCAGCATCTGCACGTCACCGAGGGGCGGGTTGCCGCGGGTGTCCTTGCTGCCGCCGAGCTTGACGTTCTCCGCCGAGGCGCGGCTGTCGGAGCCGATCAGCAGGATGTTCAGCGGGGTCTGGCCGTCCGCGTTGGGCCGGGTGCGCTGGGCGCGGGAGTCGTCGCTGCCGCTGCGCTCACCCGCCCGGATGTTGCCGTTGAGGTGCTCGTAGTACAGGTAACCGGCGCCGGCCGTGCCGAGTATCAGCAGCGCCAGCACACTCGCCGACCAGCGCAGCGCGCGCCGTCCGCCGCCCGGCTTTCCGCCCTGCTTCCCGGTACGCCGCCGGCCGCCACCGCCGGAACCTCCGTCGCGCGGGCCCCCGGCCCTCGGCGCGCGCTCTCTGGTGTCCTGCGCCACCGAACCCCTCCCCCGAACCCGACTTTGCGACAACTCCCCGTCCTTCCACCACACACGCAGCAAACGGGCCCGCCCCGCGCCAAGTTAGACGCACGACGGGCCCATTGGGTTACTCAGGCCCTGTCGTCAAATTCCCGCCCCGCCCGCCCTCCGGGCGGACGCCGGGAATTTGACGACAGGGCCTAGGAGGCGCACTCCACCTTGTCGGCAGTGGACTTGTCACTCACGTCCGGTGCCTTCGCCGGGGCCGTCAGTGAGACGCCCGCGCCCTTGAAGTCCTTGCCGAGGGTCAGGCTCATCGCGGGCAGGCCCTGGGCGTTCTCCACGCTCTTGCCCGGCTTCATGGCCGAGCCCGACAGCCCCATGAGGGCGGCCAGTTCGCGGGCCTGCGGAGCCTGGTCGGGGGCGTACTCCAGCGTCGTCCTGCTCAGCTCCGCCGGGGCGTTGCCCGCGTTCTCGGACTTGAGGATGCTCTTCTCGGTCTGCATCCAGTTCAGGGTCTCCTGCGCGCTGCCGGCGACCGCGCCGCCGTTCATGATGCGCACCCGCACGTCGGAGGGGGCCGACCTGGTGCCCTTGAGCCGGGCGGCCTGGGCGTCCTTGGCGGCCTTCTCCTTCTTCTTGACGTCGGTGAAGGAGACGTCGTTGTTGATGGCGTCGAAGATCTGCGGGCCCGCGGTCTGGTTGACGACCACCGTCGCGTGCACCTTCTCCGCCGGGTTGTCGATCACCGGCACCGTGAGGAAGGTGATGTTCTTCGGCGGGACCTTCTTCATCTCCAGCGCTATGTCCTTGAGCGTGCCCACGCTCTTGATGCCCTTGTCGACGGTGAGCGCGTTGGTCGCCGCCTCGGCGAGGTCCAGCAGCTTGCGGGGGTTGGTCAGGGTGTCGCTGGAGGACATGTCCCGCATCAGCGAACCCATGAACTGCTGCTGCACCTTGATCCGGTCCAGGTCGCCCTGGTTCCCCCAGGCGTGCCGGGTACGGACGAACGCCAGCGCCTGCTCGCCCTCGACCTTTGACTCGCCGGCGGGCAGCTGGAGGTGGGAGTCCTTGTCGTTGACCGCGTGCTTCAGGCAGACCTTGACGCCGCCGACCGCCGAGGTCAGCGTCTTGACCGCGTTGAAGTCGACCATCATGAAGTGGTCCGGCGTGATGCCCGTGACCGCCTTCACCGTGCGCATGGTGCAGCCCGCGTCCCGGCCCTCCTGCCCGAGGCTGGTGTTGAAGCGGACCTGGCTGGAGCCGGGGATGACCTTCCTGCTGCCGTCGGGCTGGAGGGTCTCGCAGTCCGGCACGTCCACGATCATGTCGCGTGGGATGCTCAGCGCCGTCGCGTTCGTCCGGTCCTTGGCGACGTGCAGCAGGATGTTGGTGTCCGCGTGGCCGACGCTGTTCTTGTCGCCGTAGCCCTCGTTGCCGGCGCCCGTGCGCTTGTCGGTGCCGATGATCAGGATGTTGAAGGCGTCGTCCTTGCTGAAGCCCTGTTTCGCCGCGCTGCCGACGTCGGTCGCGGAGACGTTGCCCTCGAGGTGCTTGAGGTAGAGGTAGCCGGCCGTGCCGGTGACGACCAGCACCAGTGCCAGACCGCCGCCGGTCCAGGCCAGGATCTTCTTGGTCTTCGACTTCTTCTTCACCGGGCGCCGGTTGCGCCGGCCCGGCGGCGGCTCCGGCTCGGCCCCCCTGCGGCGGCGCGGCTGCGGCACCTCGGCGTCGCGCTCCGGAGCCTCACGTACCGCCGCGCCGCCCCGGCCGCGCTCGGCCTCGGGTTCGGCGGGCCGGCCGCGCCGGGAGGTCCGCGGTCCGGGAACCGGTGACTGCGGTGCGGAATTGCCCAGTCGCAGTTCGTATTCGCCGGTGTTCGGATTGAGTACCCACTGGTCTGCGGGGTCGATGTTCTCCGCCCGCCCACGGCTTTGCGCGTCCACGGTTGTCCGAATCCTCCGTCGGGGCCACGCGGCGCCTTCCCCCTCGTAGGCGCTCGGGTCTCGGTGAAACGGTGCGCGGTCGGAGGACGGACCTCACTGGCCGGGGTGCACCGGATCGCTCACACTATCCGCCCTGTTCAGGGTCGAGCGACGCCGGTGACGAATTCCACGTTCTTAGAACTGGGCAATCCCGCTCATTCCTCTGAACAAAAGTTCGCCGATTTGGTGTGGGCATTACTCACACGTGGGCGCGGCGGCCGTGCTGCCCCGGAAGGTGGGGGTGGCCGAGGGGGAGTTTCCGGCGTTGTCGCCGGGGGATTTACCGCCGTTTTCCGGTGAAGTGTCCGCCACTTCCACGGGCCGGTCGGCGCGCAGCCGGGCGAAGAGTTCCCCGGCCTCGGGCTGCACCAGTTGGTCACGGTCGGAGTCGTACACGTACGCCTCGCGCGGAGCGGTGAGGAACCGCACATGTTCGGTGGGGATGTCGCGCACTCCCCGGACCAACCGGTACAAGCCGCGCAGACTGGCCAGTTCGGGGTCGGTGGTGAGCGCCGAGGTCGCCGCGTCCAGCACCGGATACAGCTTCACCGGGTTCAGCAGGACGCCGTCGCCGCGCACCTTCTCCACCAGCGCGCCGAGAAACCGCTGCTGGCGGTCCATCCGGTCGGTGTCGCTGCCGTCCCCCAGCGTCTTGCGGGCGCGTACGTAGCCGAGCGCCTGCTCCCCGTTCAGCATGACCCGGCCGGCGGGCAGCTTCAGCCGGGCCGCCTTGTCGTCGATCGGCTCCCGCACACACACCGGCACGCCGTCGACGGCGTCCACCAGCTGCTTGAACCCGCTGAAGTCGACGACCATGTGATGGTCGACCCGGATACCGGTCAGCTCCTCGACGGTACGGATGGTGCACGCCGAACCGCCGGTCTGGAAGGCGGTGTTGAACATGGCGAACGACGGGGCGGCCTGCCCGCCGCCGGTACGCGGACAGGCCGGGACGCGCACCATCAGGTCGCGGGGGAGCGAGACGGCGGTGGCGCTGCGCCGGTCGGCCGCCAGGTGGAGCAGGATCGTGGTGTCCGAGCGCTCGGTGCCCGAGTCCCGCCCGTACTCCCCGTTGCCGTCCCCGGCCCGGCTGTCGGTGCCGATCAGCAGGATGTTCTGGGCGCCCGAGACCAGCGCGGTGGGCCGCTCCTCGTCGTAGCGGGCCAGCTCGCGCGCGGCCGCCTCGTCGGGGGTGATGTTGTCGCTGAGCCGGGCGTACAGCGCCCAGCCGGTCCCGCCCGCCACCAGGAGCAGGACGGCCGCGCCGAGCGCCCCGCCCTTCAGCCACCGCCGCCTGCGCCGCCGCGCGAGCCCGTCCCCGGTGGCCGAGGCGCCGGGAGTCGCGGAGTCGGGCACGGCGGCACCACCCCTCGCGGTCGTCGGACATGCGCCCTGCTCCTACGACCATGGCCGCGCGGACGGCCCGAAGCCGCCCTTTGCTGGGCCGAACGGGCGGTCTCAGTGCCGGGAGGCCGTCACCCGCTCGGCGTCGATGCGCTGCGCCAGCGCGTCGGCGGGCAGCTTGTCGAGGTTGCGGCACAGCACCACCGAGCCCCCGGCCGCCAGCGGCGCGTACAGCCCCGCGCTCAGCCCGGCCCAGGTGTCGTACGGCAGGCCCGACAGCAGCCGGGAGCCCGGCCCGGTCAGGTCGAGGTCCGGCGCGTCGGCGAGCGCCCGCTCCACCACCTCGGCGGCGCTGAACTCGGCCCCGGCCACGATCAGCGCGGGCTCCTCCGGGTCCACCGGCGCGAAGGGGGCGAACTGGTCGCCCTGGCCCGGCACTTCGGCCGCGTAGTCCATGAAGCCCTCCGGCACCTGCGGGAACCGCCCGCCCAGCGGACGCAGCGCCAGCGCGACCCGCTCGCCCCGGCAGGCCCGCGCCTCCTCAAGGGTGTCCGGCCCGCTGACCACCACGTCTGCCGCGGCCGCGTCCCCGGAGACGTCGGCCACCGCGCCCACCGACGAGCACGCCAGCAGCCACACCGCCGTCTGCCAGTGCGCGGGCAGCAACAGCGCCACCCGGTCGCCGGGGGCCACGGACAGCTCGCCCTGGAGCAGGTTGGCGGTCTTGGCCACCCAGTTGGCGAAGGTGGCGACGGACAGCTCGACGCGTTCGCCGGTGGCGTCGTCGTAGAAGGTCACCAGGGGGCGTCCGGCGTCCGCGACGAGCGCGGAACGCAGCAGGCCGGCTGGGGTGCGATCGGTGGCGTTCATCCGCGCAAGGGTAGTCGGGCGGGGCCGCGCCGGACGGCGTCCCAGACCCCGGCCCGCGCCCGACGGCCGCTCAGCACCCGTGCCCGCCCCCGCTGTCCGGCGGCCACTCGCCCGTGCGGACGCGTACGCCCGGGGGACGGCGCCCGCCGATCCGCCCGACACCGCACGGTCATCGGGGGCCGGCGCCGGGCCGTCTGCCTACACTGGCCGGCCGAAAACGAGACGTTCCGCCGGTCCCGGCAGGAAGCGGAGACGACAGGTGACAGAAGCGATCCTCCTGGTCGGCGGCAAGGGCACGCGGCTGCGGCCGCTCACGGTGCACACGCCCAAGCCCATGGTCCCGGCGGCCGGGGTGCCGTTCCTCACACACCAGCTGGCGAGAGCGAGAGCCGCCGGCGTGGACCACATCGTCCTCGCCACCAGCTACCTCGCCGAGGTCTTCGAACCCCACTTCGGTGACGGCTCCGCCCTCGGCCTCCACCTGGAGTACGTCACCGAGAAGGAGCCGCTCGGCACCGGCGGCGCCCTCCGCAACGTCGCCGAACGGCTGCGCTCCGGCCCCGACGAGCCCGTCCTGGTCTTCAACGGCGACATCCTCACGGGCCTCGACATCCGGGCCCTGGTCGACACCCACGCGTCCACCGGCGCCGACGTCTCCCTGCACCTGACCAAGGTCACCGACCCCCGCGCGTACGGGCTGGTCCCGACCGACGACACCGGCCGCGTGCTCGCCTTCCTGGAGAAGCCGCAGACGCCGGAGGAGATCGTCACCGACCAGATCAACGCGGGCGCATACGTCTTCCGCCGCTCCGTCATCGACACCATCCCCGCCGGGCGCCCGGTCTCCGTGGAGCGCGAGACCTTCCCCGGCCTGCTGGCCGCCGGGGCGCACCTCCAGGGCATGGTCGACTCCACCTACTGGCTCGACCTCGGCACCCCGGCCGCCTTCGTGCGGGGCTCCGCCGACCTCGTCATGGGCCGCGCGCCCTCACCCGCCGTGCCCGGCCGGCGCGGGGACCGGCTGATCCTGCCGACGGCCCGGGTCGCCTCCGACGCCAAGCTGACCGGGGGCACGGTGGTGGGCGAGGGCGCGTTCGTCGCGGAGGGGGCGCGGGTGTGCGGGTCCACGATCCTGCCGGGGGCGGTCATCGAGCCCGGCGCGGTGGTCACCGACTCCCTCATCGGCAGCCGGGCGCGCGTGGGCGAGCGGTCCGTCCTCACGGGTGCGGTGGTCGGGGACGGCGCCGTGGTCGGAGCCGACAACGAGCTGCGGGACGGGGTCCGGGTGTGGTGCGACGCGCGCATCCCGGCCGGGGCGGTCAGGTTCTCCTCGGACCAGTGACCCGGCTCACCACCTGGCGATGTCCGTCCTACGCATCTTCGGGTGCCGGCGCGCCGGGGTGTTGCCGCTGAGCAGGACGTAGCGGGCGGCCCGGTGACGCTGGCCCTCGGGGGCGTACGGCTCCAGCAGGCGCAGCATCTCCGCGTCGTCCGCGTCCCGGTTACCGGCCAGCGCCCAGCCGACGATGCGGGGCAGGTGCAGGTCGCCCGTGGTCACCGCGTCCGGCGCGCCATGGCTGCGCTGCACCACCTCGGCCGAGGTCCACGGGCCGACGCCGGGGACGACCTCAAGGCGGGCCCGCGCCTCGGCCGGGGGCATCCCCGCCGTCTGCTCCAGCCGCGCGGCCAGCCGGACGGCCCGCAGGATGGTGGAGGCGCGCTTGTCGTCGACGCCCGCCCGGTGCCACTCCCAGGACGGGATCAGCGCCCAGGTCCGGGGCGCGGGCATCACCCACATCGGGCGCTCACCGGTACCGGCGGGACCCGGCGCGGGCTCCCCGAACCAGCTCACCAGCCGCCGCCAGGCCCGGTACGCCTCGTCGGCGGTGACCTTCTGCTCCAGCACCGAGGGGATCAGCGACTCCAGCACCAGCCCGGTCCGGGTCAGCCGCAGTCCGGGACGCCGGTGCCGGGCGAGGGCGACCAGCCGGTGCCGGGGCTCGAAGACATCGGGTTCGTCGGCGGCGCCCAGCAGCTCGGGCAGCCGGTCCAGCAGCCACTCGGCACCGGGCCCCCACGCCTCCCCGCGCACCTCGCCGCCGCAGGCGTACACCCGCAGGGTCCCCGGTCCGGCGGGGGTACGGGTGGCCCGCCACACCGAGCCGTCACGCGTCGCGCGGAAGGTCGGGTCACCGCCCCCGCGCCGCAGCACTCCCAGCACCAGACCGAGGTCGTACGGCCCCTCGGGCACCCACGTCCGCGTCCGGGGCCCGGCCGCCTGCCGGGGCACGGACCCGGACCTGGGCACCGGGACCGCGTCGCGCACGGTCGCGTGCGACGGGGGCCGGGGGGCGAAACGTCCTGCCACGGGGAGAGGTCCTAGGGATGCGGAGGGGGCGGGGGTGCCCCACGGGACTGAGGGGTGCCCTACGAGACTAGGGCCTCCCCGGCCCACCCCGCCTCAGCGCACCTCGATGAAGGCCCCCGCCTCCCGCGCCGGCCGGGCCGGGGGTTCCTGGGCCGGGTGACCGATCGCCACCGCGCCCATCGGGTCCCAGTGGGCGGGCAGGTCCAGCACCTCGCGGACCACGTCACGGCAGAACATCGTGGACGACACCCAGGCCGACCCGAGCCGCTCCCCGGCCAGCGCGACCAGGAAGTTCTGCACGCCCGCGCCCGTGGCGACCACGAACATCTCCCGCTCGGCCGCGTCCCGCCGCGCGTCGCCGTAGGCGTGCGAGCCGTCCATGACGAGGCAGGGCACCGCCAGATACGGCGCGTTGCGCAGTACGTCACCGCGCCGGACCCGCTTGGCGATGGACTCCTCGCTCTTGCCGTCCCGGCGCAGGTCGGCGATCCAGGCGTCCCGCATCGCGTCGAGGAGCCTCAGCCGGGACTCGGCCGACTCCAGCAGCACGAAGCGCCACGGCGTGGTGTGGTGCGGGGCGGGCGCGGTCACGGCGGCGGCCACCGCCCGGCGCACCGAGCCGGGGTCGACCGGCTCGTCGGTGAAGGCCCGCACGGTACGGCGCAGGGTCAGCGCCTCCCGCACCGCCTCGGAGGTGCCGAGCCGGAACATGTCGTCCCGCGCGGAGCGCACCATCGCCCGCGCGCCCTCGCCCTGCTCGGCCGCGTCGGTGACGACGTGGGGCAGGCCGCGTACGACCGCCACCGGCAGGCCCGACGCCTTGCCCTTGATCAGGTCGCCCGCCGAGGCGAGTTCGTCGGCGGTGGCGACGACGGTCGCGGAGAGCGGGTTGCCGTGCGCGTCGGTGCCGCCGCGCAGGTCGTCCAGGACCCGCACCCCGGCCGCGCCGATCGCCACGTCGGTGAGCCCGGCGCGCCAAGGGCGGCCGAAGGTGTCGGTGACGATCACGCCCACCGTGACGCCGAGCGCCTCCCGCAGCCCCGCGCGGATGGCCCGCGCGGCGGCGTCCGGGTCCTCGGGCAGCAGCAGCACGGTGCCCTCGGCGGTGTTGGACGCGTCGACCCCGGCGGCGGCCATGACCAGGCCCTGCCGGTTCTCCACGATGCGCAGGGGCCCGCGCCGGGCCACCACGCGCACCGTCTCCGCGTCGATCGCGGCCTCCCGGTCGGCGGCCCGCACGATCCGGCCCTCGGCCTTGGACACGATCTTGGAGGTGACGAGCAGCACGTCCCCGTCGGCGAGGCCCGGCTCGGCCGCCGCGATCAGCTTGGCCAGGTCGTCGCCCGGCGCCACCTCGGGCAGTCCGGAGGGCGCCCAGACCCGGTAGCCGGTCACGCGGTCCGCACCTCCCCGGCCAGCTCCAGCGCCTCGCGCGCCATCGCGGCGGTCGCGTCCAGGTCACTCATCATCAGCGGGACGGCACGGCAGCGGATACCGGCCGCCTCCACCGTCGCGACGGAACCGGCGTCCACGGTGTCGACGAGCCAGCCGTCCAGCAGCCCGGAGCCGTAGTGCGCGGCGACCGCGGCGGCGGTGGACTCCACGCCGACGGCGGCGAGCACCTTGTCGGCCATCCCGCGCACCGGCGCGTCACCGACGATGGGGGAGAGCCCGACCACCGGCACGCCCGCCTCCGCGATGGCCTCCCGGATGCCGGGCACCGCGAGGATGGTGCCCACGGACACCACCGGGTTGGACGGCGGGAAGAGGATGACGTCGGCCTCCGCGATGGCCTCCAGCACACCGGGCGCGGGCTTGGCCTGCTCGGCGCCGACCGGCACGACCGCCTCGGCGGGCACCGATGCGCGCAGCCGCACCCAGTACTCCTGGAAGTGGACCGCCTTGCGCTCGCCGTCCAGGTCGACGGCGACATGGGTCTCCACCCGGTCGTCGGTCATCGGGATCAGCTTCACGCCCGGCTCCCAGCGGTCGCACAGCGCCTCGGTGACCGCGCTCAGCGGATACCCGGCGCCCAGCATCTGGGTCCGCACGATGTGGGTGGCGAAGTCCCGGTCGCCGAGCCCGAACCAGCCCGGCCCGGCGCCGTAGGCCGCGAGCTCCTCCTTGAGGTGGAAGGTCTCGTCCGCCCGCCCCCAGCCCTGCTCCTCGTTGATGCCGCCGCCGAGCGTGTACATCACGGTGTCGAGGTCGGGACAGACCTTCAGCCCGAAGAGATGGATGTCGTCGCCGGTGTTGCCGATGACCGTGATGTCCGCGTCCGGGGCGGCCTGCTTCAGACCGCGCAGGAACCGGGCACCGCCGATGCCGCCTGCCAGAACCACAATGCGCATGGGATCAGTGTGTCAGCAGCCGCCGACAGCCCGTGCGTCCGGTGATCACACCCCGGCTGCGCTCGGCTCCGTACGGGCCTCGCAGTGCGGGGACGTGTGCATGGGCATCTCGGTGAGGCCCGGGTAGTAGACGTGCAGGCTGACCGCGGGCTCCAGCGCGTCGTTGACCACGTCGTGCACATAGCCGGGCGCGAAGACCCGCTGGGCGCCGGCGGTGAGGGTGCGGGTGCCCCGGCCGGTGCGCTCGGTCAGGGCGCCCTCCAGTACGGTGAGGATGCCGGAGGAGCGGCCGTGGTCGTGCGGCCCGCTGCCCTGGCCGGGCACCCAGGACAGCAGCCACACCTCGTAGCCGGGGCCGGTGCGCAGCCGGTGGTACCAGCGGGTGGTGGCGTCGTAGCGGACCAGATGCGCCCACCGGTCGCGGTCGGCGGCGACCGCGCGGGCCAGTCCGGCGAACTCGGCGACGGTCAGCGGGTGCTCGCGGGGCGGCTGGAGCAGGTGGGGGACTTCGAGGAGGTCGCCGGCGATCTGGAGGTCGTTGTCGCTGTTCATGGGGGTGTGGGGTTCCTCGGCGGAGAGGCGGTGGCTGGGTGTCGCTGGGCCCCGGCCCGGATCACGGGCGTACGGGCGGGTGTCCCCGAAGGAGTGCGGGAACGGCGGGACACGCGGGGCCGGAGTGGGCCCGGGGTCCGCTGGAGCGCGGTCGGCTCAACAGCAGGGACAGCAACAACAGCTGAAGCGCGCGCCGGCAGCACCGAAGGACCCGGCGGTGCGGGTCGTCGTGGCTGCGAAGTCGGCGAGCATGCCCCCTAGGACAGCGGTTCATACCTGTGCTGTCAACTCGGGGCCCGGTTCGAGGGACGTCCGTCACCTCATCCGGTGCATCTCTCAGGCGAAAGGTTTGTGCACCCGGTACTCGGGACACATGGCGCACATCCGGGCGGCACCCCTCGGGTCCTCAGTCGTGCGTGAACGTTTATGCCGATTTGAACACTTAACGCAGGGCCTTGGTTCCGCAGAGTGAATAACGGGCTCAATAGCAGATCTCGGCTTGACTCGCTCGGAGCAGCACACTTGTAATTTCACTCGTGTCGTTCGGCCGCGACCGGCCAGGCACGGGGACGTGAAGAACAGACGAGGGGCGCACATGACCGAGCTGGTGGAGCAACTGCTGGTCGACGACGCGGACGAGGAACTCGGCTGGCAGGAGCGCGCTTTGTGCGCCCAGACCGATCCCGAGTCCTTCTTCCCCGAGAAGGGCGGCTCCACGAGAGAGGCGAAAAAGGTCTGCCTCGCCTGCGAGGTGCGCTCCGAGTGCCTGGAGTACGCCCTCGCCAACGACGAGCGCTTCGGCATCTGGGGCGGCCTGTCCGAGCGGGAGCGCCGCCGTCTGAAGAAGGCCGCCGTCTGACCGGCGCCCGCGCCGACGGCCGGCGAACGGCCGCCGCGCACACGCACATACGGGGCGAACGGCCCGTCGCACGTGGGTTGTCCACAGGCGGCGGGCCGTCGTCATGACCGACCGATAGTGTGGGCGCTCGTCCGAGACGCCCCGTTGTCCTTGATGGGCACAGGCGTCCACCGCAGTCCATCGAACCGGGGCCCGTACCTCGATGTCCGTGCACAGCCATACGGCAGCCCAACACGACGCTGCCACGCCCGAGTTCCCGCGCCATGTGGTGACGGCCGTCCTCGTCACCCATGACGGCGCCCGCTGGCTGCCCGACGCGCTCGCCGGGCTGCTGAGTCAGGAGCGCCCCGTGCAGTACGCGGTGGCGGCCGACACCGGCAGCGCGGACGACTCCGCCCAACTGGTCGCCGAGACCCTGGGGGACGAGGCCGTGGTCCACCTGGCCCGGCGCACCGGCTTCGGCCAGGCCGTGGACGAGGCCACCCGCCTCGCCCCCGTCCTCACCCCGGACGACCTGCCCTACCTCAGGCGCCCGAACAGCTGGGACCCGGCCACCCGCACCTGGCGCGACGACGCCTACGACCTGCCCGAACTGCCCTACGGCGAGCCGGTCCAGTGGCTCTGGCTGCTGCACGACGACTGCGCCCCGGAACCCGGCGCGCTCGCCCAGCTGCTCCGGGTCGTCGACAACGAACTCGAACTCGGCCGCGACGACGTGGCCGTGGTCGGCCCCAAGCTCCGCGGCTGGTACGACCGCAGGCAACTGCTGGAGGTCGGCGTCTCCATCGCCAACTCCGGCCGCCGCTGGACCGGTCTGGACCGCCGCGAGCAGGACCAGGGCCAGCACGACCACGTCCGCACCGTGCTCTCCGTCTCCACCGCGGGCATGCTGATCCGCCGTGACGTCTTCGAGCGGCTCGGCGGGTTCGACCGCCGGCTGCCCCTGATGCGTGACGACGTCGACCTGTGCTGGCGCGCCCACACCGAGGGCTACCGCGTCCTGATCGCCCCCGACGCCGTCGTCCGGCACGCGGAGGCCGCCTCCCGCGAGCGCCGCGCCGTCGACTGCGCGGGCCGCACCACCGCCTCCCCGCACAAGGTCGACAAGGCCGGTGCCGTCCACACCCTGCTCGCCAACACCCGCACGGCCGCGCTGCCCTGGGTGCTGCTCCGGCTGGTCGTCGGCACCGTGCTGCGCACCCTCGCCTACCTCGTCGGCAAGGTGCCCGGCCAGGCCCTCGACGAGATCCGCGGCCTGCTGGGCGTCCTGCTGCGCCCCGAGCGCATCCTCGCCGCCCGCCGCAGCCGCGGCCCCTCCCAGCTCGACAAGGACGAACTGCGGCAGCTGTTCCCGCCGCCCGGCGCCACCATCCGCGCCACGGCCGAGCAGGTCGCCGCCAACTTCTCCAGCAACTCCGACGTCGACACCTCGGCCGGCCGCCACGGCAGCGCGGTCGAGTCCGGACCCGGCGGCGACGACGCCGACTTCCTGGAGATCGAGCAGTTCGCCCGGCTCAAGCGCATCGCCCGCAAACCCGGCCCGGTGCTCTTCCTCGCCCTGCTGCTGATCTCCCTGGCCGCCTGCCGCGCCCTGCTCGGCGGCGGCGCCCTCGCGGGAGGCGCGCTGCTGCCCGTCCCGCCCGGCGCGAGCGACCTGTGGGCCGGCTTCGCCGACGCCTGGCACCCGGTCGGCGCCGGCAGCACCACCTCCGCGCCGCCCTACCTCGCGGTGGTGGCGACGCTCGCCTCGCTCTTCCTCGGCTCCACCGGGCTCGCGGTCACCGTGCTGCTGGTCTGCTCGGTGCCACTGGCCGGCTTCACCGCCTACTTCGCCTCCCGGCCCCTCGTCAGCTCCCGGCTGCTGCGCGCCTGGACGGCCGTCGCGTACGCCTTCCTGCCCGCCACCACGGGCGCGCTGGCGCAGGGCCGCATCGGCACCGCCGTACTCGCCGTGCTGCTGCCGCTGATCGCCCGCGCGGGCGTCGCCGCCGCCGGCCTCGCGCACCCGTCAGGGGGGCGCGGCAGCTGGCGCGCCACCTGGGCGTACGCGCTGCTGCTGACCATCACCACCGCGTTCACCCCCGTGGTCTGGCCCGCCGCGCTGGTCCTCGGCATCGGCGTGCTCGTGCTGCGCCGCTCCGAGCCGGTCCCGTACCTCCTGCGCTTCCTGGCCCAGCTCGGCACCCCGCTGCTGGTCCTCGCGCCCTGGTCGCTGACCCTGCTGCCGACCGGCTTCTTCACCGAGGCCGGGCTGG